>DJHY01000246.1:20713-25015 GCA_002433335.1 Rhodospirillaceae bacterium UBA6608
GGCCTGCCGGAATATCGCGTGGTCCTGGGGCATGCCCTGCGCAACGCCCTGATCCCGGTGGCGACGATCATCGCGCTGGATTTCGGCATGCTGTTTTCCGGCGCGTTGATTACCGAGACGATTTTCGCCTATCCGGGCATGGGCAAGCTGACCTTCGACGCCGTCATGGGCAACGATTTCAACCTCGCCCTGGTCTGCCTGTTGCTGGCGACGCTGGTCACGCTGACCGGCAACATCCTGGCCGATCTGGCCTATGCCTGGCTGGACCCGCGCCTGCGGTTCGAAGGGAAAGACCGATGAGCGAGACCGCAGCCATGGCGCCCCGCCCGGCGACACCGCTGGCCCTGGTCACGCGGCGGTTTCTGCGCCATCGGTTAGCCGTGATCAGCGCCGGCGTATTGGTCGTGTTGGCGCTCGCGAGCCTGTTGGCCCCGATGGTCGAGGGCTGGATGGGCGTCGACGCCAACGCGGTCGACCTGTTCAACCGGCTGCAACCCGCCAGCGCCGCCCATCCGCTGGGCACCGACGAAGCCGGACGCGACGTTCTGGTCCGCCTGCTGTACGGCGGGCGGGTGTCGTTGTTCGTCGGAATGGCGGCGGCACTGACGGCGGCGCTGCTCGGCACCTCGGTCGGGTTGATTTCCGGCTATTTCGGCGGGCGGCTGGACGCGCTGTTCATGCGCCTGACGGATGGCGTGATCGCCCTGCCGTTACTGCCTCTACTGATCGTCCTGGCTGCTCTGGACCTGCAAAAGCTTGGGTTCTCCGCCGAGGCCGCACAATCGGAAAGCGCCAACCTGTACCGCATCGTGGCGATCGTCGCCCTGGTCGGCTGGACCACCGTGGCGCGGCTGGTCCGGGCCACGGCGCTGAGCCTGCGCGAACGCCCGTTCGTCCTGGCGGCGCGGGCGCAGGGCGCATCGGCGTTCCGCATTATGACGGTGCATATCCTGCCCAATCTGGCCTCGCCGATCATCGTCGCGACGACGCTGAGCGTCGGCAACGTGATCCTGTTGGAATCAGTGCTGAGCTTCCTGGGGTTGGGGATTCAGCCGCCGCTGCCCAGTTGGGGCAACCTACTGACCAACGCGCAGGAATTGATATGGGACGCCCCGGCCCTGGCGGTTTATCCGGGCATGGCGATTTTCATCACGGTGATCGCCTTCAACTTCGTCGGTGACGGATTGCAGGACGCCCTGGACCCGCGCGCCCTGGAACGCGGCGGGCGCTAGCTCTGCGACCTAGCGCGGGCGCGCAGGCCCGCGGCCATGCCGGGCTCGACCACCAAGGTCGCCAGACCGGCCCCAATCCACATCGCGAACAACGCGACCCAGGCGGTCAGCGACAGGACCGAGCCGCCGGTGATCCCCGCCCCGACGGCGCAACCGCCCGCCAGCATGCCGCCGAAGCCCATCATCACCGCGCCGACCAGATAGCGCAGGGTTCCGGTTTCACCGCTGAAGGTTTGCAGTTCGAACTCGCCCGCGAACAGGGCCGAGGCCATCGAGCCCAAAAACACCCCCGGCACCAGCCCGACCCCGAAATTCAGGTCCAGGGTCGGCTTGGCGATCAGAACCATCAAGGTATCGGCGGAGGGCCCGGTAAAGGTCACACTGCCGACGGGAACGATATCGAACGACACTCGCGCCAGGGCAGCGGTAAAGGCCCAGCCCAGGGCAACGGCCAAGCCTACGCCCGCGCCGGTCGCGATCACCGGCAGGCGCACACCCTGGCGGCGGGCGAACCACAATGCCCCAACGATAAAGGCCAGGCCGACCGCAAGCCCAGTTCCGGTCGGCAGATGCATCGCCATGTTGCGGTCGAACGCCGGAATAACCCACAGTGAGGATAGTTTGACGCGTAAAGGCGACAGAATGCCGGATAGGCTCGACTGCGCCGCCACGGTCACGACCAGGCCGGAAACCAGGGCCCGCACGTTACCCGTCGCCGACAGAATCAACACCCGGCTGGCGCAGCCCCGGGCCAGGATCATCCCGACACCGAACATCAGGCCGCCGATCACGGCGCCGGACAGTGTGCCCGGCGTTTCCAACTGACGAATGCCCTGCACCGGCAGATAACCGGTCATCATCAAGGCCTGAACCGAAGCCAACGCCGCCCCGAACACCAACAGCCAGACCGCGAATTTCTCGCCCAGCGCGCCGCGCCAGAATTCGATACAGGCGGAGCGGAGACAAAACCGGCTTTTCTGCGCGAAAAACCCGAAGAGTAATCCGACCAGCAATCCGCCCAAGGCGAGTTTTCCGGAATCGGTCATCAGGTCGCTGGCAAGCCAATCGGTCATGGGGGATAAGTCCGTCTGCCACGAGGTGGGGAAGAATGCGTATCGACGGCATCACTTTATCAAAACCGAATGTGTATGGCCCGCCCAAATTCACCCCAACAGCAAACGACTTTATCATCTTTGAATATGTCCCAGGCCGAGGGTAATCTGGCGAAAATGCCAATTCTGGGAGACTTCCAATGACCTCGCTTATTCGGCGCGTCGCGCTGCACCCCGCCATTATGGCGCTGGCCATTCTTTGCGCCGCGTCGATCACGGCCCATGCCGAAGAGATCAAGATCAAACCCGGGGCTCTGACCCTGAACGGCCAACTGGAATTGGCCGAGGGCAAGACGTTGAAGGACGGCGTTGTTCTGATCGTTCACGGCACCCTCGCCCATAACGACATGGATCTTCTGCGCAATCTGCGCGAGGTCTTGAATGGACGCGGCCTGAACACCCTGGCGATCAATCTGTCGCTCGGCCTGGACGACCGCCACGGCATGTACGACTGCGCCAAACCGCACCGCCACAAGCATTTGGACGCCCTGGACGAGATCGGGGCCTGGTTTGATTGGTTGAAGGCTCAGGGCAGCGGGCCGGTCGTGCTGTTCGGCCATTCGCGCGGCGGCAATCAGGCCGCGCGCTTCGCCGCCGAACGGGGCAACGCGCTGATCTCCAAGGTGGTGCTGCTGGCCCCGGCGACATGGTCGCAGGAAAAGACCGCCAAAGGGTTCGCGCGCCAACATGGCGGGCCGCTGGCCACGGCCTTCGCCAAGGCCGAAGCACAGGTCAAATCCGGCAAGGGTAGCGAAATGATGCCCAAGGCAGGATTGCTCTACTGCCCCGGCGCCGACGTCACGGCGGACAGCTTCGTAGCCTATTACCGTGCCGATCCGCGTTTCAACACGCCCTCGGTCCTGAACGAGATCAAGCAGCCGGTCCTGGTGATCGCCGGGTCGAAGGACACGGTGGTCGCGGACTTGCCGGAGAAAATGGCCGGTAAAGCCGACGGCAAGCACGTGGTGTTCAAGCTGATCGACGGCGCCGACCACTTCTTCCTGGATCTGTTCGGTGAAGATGTCGCCGACGCGATGGAGGAATTCCTCGCCACGAGCAATTGACCCGGGCGGACGAGCCCTACATCCGCGCGACTTTCTCGGCGTATTGCGGGGCCAGCCGTGACTTCTGCTGGGCGTCATGGGCCATCAGGACGTTCAGAACCACGTCGTATGCCCCGTAGACATCGTGCAGGATCAGGGCGAGCTTCTTCAACTGCAGCGGCGACAAGGCATCGAGCTTGGTAAGGTCGCGGATGAAGATCGCATCGGCCCAGAACAGCTGATCCAATCCGCGTTTCGGATCGCCGCCGACGATCATCGGCTGCACCGCGCGAATTTGCACATTGCTGAAAGTATGAATCATAAACCCTTGTTGCCGAAGGAACATTTCAACTTCGGAAAATAAGGGCTGCCCCTTGTACATGGGCAGGAATTCGACCTCGGTATGGATAGCCAGGCAATCCTTCAGGCGTTCCGTGCCGTTCTGGAAAACCCCAAGCTCCGCGCCCTGAATGTCGATCTTCAGGTAGTCCATGTTGCGGATTGCGGCGACGTCGTCCAGGCGCACGGTGTCGATACGCTCGCGCCGCACCACCCTGCCCCATTCGGTAAAGCCGTGGAACAACGACAGCACCGCGGGGTCCGGCTCCAGCAACGAGGTCATGCCCGGCGCATGGCAGATCCGCAGTTCCTGTTCGGTCCCGTCATAGACGGCATCGGGTAGATAGGTTTCATTCTTGCTCTTGGCCGCATTCAGCCGCGCCAGGGCTTCGCCATTGGGTTCGAACCCGACAACGCGCGCGCGACCGGCGTCCAACAGCCCCTTATAGGGCGGCGTTTCGTCGATGGGGTTCGCGCCGATATCGACCACGTCGATCATGGTCTTGATCGGCAACATATCGGCAAGCGATGGGCGCGGCTTGTTCATCCGCCCCGGATAGCACGGGCGGCGGGGAG
>DJHY01000109.1 GCA_002433335.1 Rhodospirillaceae bacterium UBA6608
CATCGTGACCGGCGCATCCGGTCAACTCGGCAGTCAGGTCATCGAGACCCTGCTGGCGCAAGGGGCCGAACCCCTCGTCGCGATCACCCGCAAGCCTGAAAAACTGGCGGCGCTTCGGGCACGCGGGGTCGATGTCAGGGCGGGTGATTTCAATGATCCGGCCACGCTTGGCGCGGCCTTCGCCGGCGGCGGGCGGCTGCTGATCATCTCGACGGACGACCTCGAGCCGGGCAAAAGGCTTGCCGCGCATCGCAACGCGATCTCGGTCGCCCAGAAGGCCGGTGTGTCGCATATCGTCTATACCTCGCTCACCAATCCCGATGAAAGCAGCCCGATCACCTTTGCCGCCGATCACCGCGAGACCGAGGCGCTGATCAAGCAGACCGGGATCCCCCACACGATCCTGCGCGACTGCCTTTACACCGATCTTTTTCTGATGAGCGCGCCGCAGGCGATCGGCGCGGGGGCGCTTTACGCTGCGGCAGGCGACGGCAAGGCGGGCTATGTCACGCGCGCCGATTGCGCCCGCGCCGCCGCCGCGGCCCTGTTGACCGAGACCGGTTCGACCGTGCGCGACATCACCGGGCCCGAGGCGGTCAGCCATGCGGAGGTCGCCGCGATCCTGTCCGAAGTTGCCGGGAAGGAAATCCCCTATGTCCCGATCACGCGCGACGCCCTGGTTGAGGCGATGGTCAGGAATGGCCTGCCGGAGTTCATGGCGGATGTCTTCTCGTCCTTCGACGTCGCGATTGCCAAGGGATATATGGACGTGGCCTCGGATGACGTAGAAGCGTTGACCGGGCATAAGGCGCAGTCGGTCCGGGATTTCCTGCTGGCCAGCAAATCCGCACTGACCGGCCAGGCGTAAACGGCACTCACGGAGGTCCTGTCATGCTGAAGATACCACCGCGCGAAGGGCCAAGGCCCGTCACCACGCCTTGCGCCCCGCACACGCAGATCAGTCAGAACCCGGATGCCGCGATGTTTCGGGCATTCAGGGACAGGGCCTTCGATTTCCCCTTTGTCACCCGCCAGCCCTCGATGATCTCGGTTCCGGGGGCCGAGGCGCTCTGCCTCGAACATGGGCATGGTTGCGGCTGCCGCGAGGCTTTCATGATCGGCAATGAGTTCGCCCATGTCCATCCGCCGCAGGACGGCAGCCTGCACATGATGCTGCCCCAGGATGCGGTGCCGAAGATCGTCGATCTGGGCTGGGCAGAGCCGCATCCGATGGCCGCGGCCGGCGTGATCCCGTCAACCGCGGTGATGGTCTACGCGCCAAGGAACAGCGCGGAAATCGAAACCGTTCTCGATCTCCTGCGACTGTCTTTTGATTTTGCGTGTGGGAAACTCGGACGGGTCGACAGCTTCGTCCTTTAGCAGGTCGCTGAAATAGTAGCTGAGCCGGAACGCTTTCCCGTCATCAGGTCCGGTTCGACTGATGGGTCATGTCTGTCGGCGCGTCCGCGGCTCGCTCCTGGGTCCATCTTTCCCTTCATGCCCCCAGCAACCGTGGTAGCCGGGCAAGATTGTTGGCGGCCATGGTCAGGATGAACCGCGACCGGACGCGTTCGATGCCGCGATACATGGTCTGTGCCATGCCGCCGACGGTTTTGGCCCAGCCGAAGGCCTCTTCGATCTTCTTTCGGTGCCTGATCGACAGGGCGTATCCCTCATGCCGGGTGGTTCGGCCGTCGATTGCCGAATGTCTCGTCTTCCGAGCGACATGCGGTGTGACGCAGGCCTGCCGGAGATCGGAAACTAACCCACCTGCGTCATATCCCTTGTCGGCGCCCAGCGTCAGCCGCCGGGTTGATCCTGGGGACTGGCGGTGGATCATGTCCAGTGCTGCCTTTCGCTCGGCGTAGCCGTCGGCCCGGGTCAGGTCGCCCTGCACAATCAGCCCGTTTCGGTTCTCCATCAGCGCATGGCCCATGAAGCACAGCATGGCGCCCGTGCCGGGGGATTTCTTGTAGAGCCGCGCGTCCGGGTCTGTGGTCGAGGCATGGGTGGCGTTGGACCGCTTCTCGCCCCGGAAATCGGCCTCGGCATTACGGTGGGGTCTGGCGTTTCGGGGCATCGGGTCAGTCTCGGCGGGGCTGTCGAAGGGCTCGGTCTCGGGCTTGGTGTCGGGAGCGGGCGGATCGCCCGGCCCGTCATCGTCAGGTGGGGTCGCCTCGGCCTTCGGCTGGAAGCTCTTCATCGATGCCCATGCCTTGACCAGCGTACCATCGGCCGAGAAATGCTCGTCCGACAGCAGCGGCGCGACCTCGCGATGCGCCAGGATCGCTGCCATCAACTTTCGCGACATCTCCGTCGTCAGCAGCCGGTCCCGGTTCTTCGTGAATACGGTTGGCACCCACACGGGGTCGTCAATGCCCACCCCCACCATCTTCCTGACAGAGGTGATGAATCATGTTCTTCATTCGGCGTCGAGGCCCGACTATTTCAGCACCCTGCTCTCATGATCGCTGTCAAGCCATTGTTCCGGTTGCTCCGGGTGCAGCACGATGGAGATGCGCAAGGTAGGAGACGGAACTGAGACGACGGTTGAGCAAGCTCTCATGCGCGGATTGGTTACCGCATGACCGTGGTTTCGTCCTGGGGCTGCCTCGTTCTAAGAAGCGAGCGTCGACTGTGTCGGCTCATAACAGGGCACGAGGGTTCCCCACCGCGTTCCGTCCCCAACCTTGCGCATCGGCAGGATCGAGGCGCGTCTTCTTCTCAAGCCTGAGCGGCGCTGTTGCAACTGGAAGAAGCCGTCACCGCACGAGCGATCGCCCAGATGAAGCCGACCATCTCACGCGCAATGGCGGTGGTAACGACCACCTTGGCCTTCCCTGCCGCCATCAGATGCCGGTAACGCTGGCACATTCGCAGTTGCCCTTTCCAGGCGATGTCGCGTGCCGCCTTGGGCAAAGCTTCAAGCCGGGCGTAAAGCTTCGGACTGACACGCGCCTGCATCCGGTAGCTCCAAGCCCCTTCAATCAGCGCCCGTCGGGCAAGTCCGCTGCCGGCCTTGGTGATCCCGCCGCGTCGTACGCTGTTGCCGCTGGAATGTTCGGAGGGCGTAAGCCCCAGATAGGCCATCAGCTGTCGCGGATTGTCAAAACGATGGAAATCCCCGACCTCAGCCACCACCGTCACCGCCACGATGAAGGCCACACCCCTCATCGCCTGAACCGCTTCCACCACCGGCGCGAGGGACCAGCTTGGCAGCAGGTTGGCGATCTGACCAGTCAACCTTTCTACCCGCGCCTCAGCGTCCGTGACGGCATCGACATAGTCCTGGAACACGATCTGTTGCGCCGGATGGTGAAAGCGCACCGTTGTCAGCCAGCGGCGATAGGCTACTGTCCAGCCTTTCTTGCCGGGATAGATGCGGCCGTGGCGCAGCAGA
>DJHY01000209.1:0-387 GCA_002433335.1 Rhodospirillaceae bacterium UBA6608
GTTCGATCGTCGCCGTGCGCATGGGCGGAAATCCTTTACTTCATGCGGGATGCGGTCTTTTACCAGTGCGGCGCGTTTTTGCACATTTTTAATTAAAATGGGCGGCTTCGGCGGCCCCGGCCTTGACCGTCCCGGCCCACCGGACCACATTCCCCACCTGACGGTTTTACGGCGAAATCAGGAAATTCCATGGCTTCAGATACCCCCACCTGGCACGGCACCACCATTCTTTGCGTCCGCAAGGGCGATAACGTGGTTTTGGCCGGGGACGGACAGGTCAGCCTGGGCGATACGGTGATCAAGGCCAATGCCCGCAAGGTTCGCCGCCTCGGCAACGGCACGGTGATCGGCGGTTTCGCCGGGGCCACCGCCGATGCCTTCACCCTG
>DJHY01000209.1:694-6745 GCA_002433335.1 Rhodospirillaceae bacterium UBA6608
CCGATGCCTTCACCCTGTTCGAACGGCTGGAAGCCAAGCTGGAACAATATCCGACGCAACTGACCCGCGCCTGCGTCGAGCTGGCCAAGGATTGGCGGACCGACCGCTACCTGCGGCGGCTCGAAGCCATGATGGCCGTGGCCGACAAAGAGGTCTCCCTCGTCCTGACCGGAACCGGCGACGTGCTGGAGCCCGAAGACGGGGTGATCGGCATCGGGTCCGGCGGCAATTACGCCCTGGCCGCCGCCCGCGCCCTGATCGACCGCGACGACATGGACGCCCGCGCCATCGCCGAAAAGGCCATGAGCATCGCCGCCGGGATCTGCGTCTACACCAACGCCAATCTGACCATCGAGGCCCTATGACCGAGTCCGCCGAAAAGGCTGCCCCGCAAACCGCCCCCAAGTCCGCCGAAGACAGCGCGGGCACGACCAGCTTCACCCCGCGCGAGATCGTCTCGGAACTGGACCGCAACATCATCGGCCAGCACGACGCCAAGCGCGCCGTGGCCATCGCCCTGCGCAACCGCTGGCGGCGGCAGCAGCTTCCCGACAATCTGCGCGAGGAAGTCCTGCCCAAGAACATCCTGATGATCGGGCCGACCGGCGTCGGCAAGACCGAGATCGCCCGCCGCCTGGCCAAGCTCGCCCAGGCCCCGTTCATTAAGGTCGAGGCGACCAAATTCACCGAGGTCGGCTACGTCGGCCGCGACGTCGAACAGATCGTCCGCGACCTGGTCGAAACCGCCATCCACATGACCCGCGAACGCCTGCGCAAGCAAGTCACGGCCAAGGCCGAACTGCGCGCCGAGGAACGGGTGCTTGACGCCCTGGTCGGCGAGAACGCCAGCAAGGAAACGCGCGAAACCTTCCGCCGCAAGCTGCGCAACAACGAGCTCAACGACCGCGAGATCGAAGTCAACGTCGCCGAGACGCCGAGCATGGGCATGCCGACCTTCGACATTCCCGGCATGCCGGGGGCGCAGATGGGCATGCTCAATCTGAACGACATGCTGGGCAAGGCGTTCGGCCAACAGCAAAAGGCCAAGCGCATGACGGTCGAGGAAAGCTACGCCGTGCTTCTGGCCGAGGAAGGCGACAAGCTGCTCGACGACGACCGCGTGGTCAAAGACGCGATCCATGCCGTGGAAAACAACGGCATCGTGTTCCTGGACGAGATCGACAAAATCTCCGCCCGCTCCGAAGCCAAGGGCGGCGACGTCAGCCGCGAAGGCGTGCAGCGCGATCTGTTGCCGCTGATCGAGGGCACGACCGTCGCCACCAAGCACGGCCCGGTCAACACCGACCATATCCTGTTCATCGCCTCGGGCGCGTTCCACGTCGCCAAGCCGTCGGACATGCTGCCCGAACTCCAGGGCCGCCTGCCGATCCGCGTCAACCTGAACGCCCTGACCAAGGACGATTTCAAACGCATCCTGTCGGAAACCGAGGCCTCGCTGCTGAAGCAATACGCGGCCCTGATGAAAACGGAAGAGGTCGAGCTGATCTTCACCGACGACGCCGTCGACGCCATCGCCGACCTGGCGGTCGAAATCAACGAAGGGGTCGAGAACATCGGCGCCCGCCGCCTGCACACGGTGCTGGAAAAGCTGGTCGAGGAAATCAGCTACTCCGCCTCCGAACGCTCCGGCGAAACCATCACCATCGACGCCGCCTATGTGAACGACCAGGTCGCCCCGCTGGCGAAAAATGCGGACCTATCTAAATTTATCCTCTGACTCAAGACGCGATGGGCTGGCGCGGTTGGCATCGCGCCGTGCCCACGGATTTTGCAGAACAGCCACCGGCCTAATGCGTCGGCCCGCCCCGGGTTCTTGAGGCGCGGCGGCCGCGGATTTCGGCGATGATCCAGTCGACCGTGTCTTCGTCCAGTTCGTGGATCAGTTCGGCCAGCAGGTTGGCCAGTTCCGTGGCCTTGGGGTTGAGGCCCGCCGTGTCGACGGTGACGCGGGGATGGGACAGCCCGGCCAGGCGTTTTAATTCGTCCGTTTCTTCCGTGCCCAGGTTGAAGTAACCCGCGATCTGCTGCACCAGGCCGGGGCCGGGGCGGCCGCGATAGCCGTGTTCCAGGGCCGAGAAATAGGCCGAGGACACGCCCATTTCCTGTGCGAATTGCTTGAGCGTGATCTTGTTGACCTTGCGCAGCCGCCGCAGGGCCTGTCCGAAGGGCGTCATTGATCGGTCCCCCGATTGCGTTTGAGCAGGATGTAAAGCGCCCCTTCGCCGCCGTGATGGCGGGCGGCATGGTCGAAGGCATGGATCAGCCCCTTGATCGGCGGGGCGTTGAGCCAGCCGGGAACGGCCCGGCGCAACACCCCGACCTCGCCCGTTTCGCGCAGGCCCTTGCCGGTGATCACCAGAACGCAGCGCAGCCCCCGGCCATAGGCGCGGGTGATGAAGCCGATCAGTTCGCGATGAGCCTCGGTCTGAGTCATGCCGTGCAGGTCGAGGCGCGCCTCGACCGGGACCTTGCCCCGGCGCATGTTGGTCTGGGTCCGGCGGTCCAGCCCGGGCGCGGCGCCATGGCTGAGATCGCGCGCGGGCGTGCGCGGCGGGGTCGTCGCGGCATCGGGCAGGGGCGTGGGCAGCACGCGGGGGCGGGCGGGCGTTTTCTTCGCGGCCTTGGCCGGGGGGGTGTCTTCGGGGACCGGATGATCGATGCGATCGGGCCGGTTGGTCAGGGGGGTGACGTCGCGCATGACACGCGCCCAAAGGGCGTCGCCGTCTTCCCCGCCGGACCGCGCCCCGGCGGGGGCCTTAGGTCGCCGGTCCGCCATGGCTTTCGCCGCCGGCGATGTCATCGACGATCACGATATGCAGGGTCTTCGGCCCGTGCACGCCGAGGAACAGGGTCAGTTCGATATCGGCGGTACGCGACGGGCCGGTGATCCAGTTGACGTTGCGCGGCATGAACCGGCCGTTGCCGTCCGTGCCCGTGCCCTCGGCCCCGGTCCGGGCCGCCCGCAAGCGCGACCAGATGTCTTCGAAACAGCCGGAAATTTCCGACGCCCGAACGACCGCGATATGCACCGGCGGCAGGAAGTTGACCGTGGTCGGACTTTCCGGCCCGGACAGGAAAACCAGGGTGCCCGTTTCGGCGACGCCGCCGAAGGCATGGCTGAGCCCCGCCGTGTCCGACCCTTGGGCGGAGCCTTCGGAAACCTGAATCGCGGTGCGGTTCCAGGGGGCGGCCTGCAATCGCGGGTCGGGCGTCATGCGCAGGGCGGCGGGCAGGTTCTGCGCCGCCAGATAATCGGCAACCGCGCCCGGCACATCGTCGATGGCAGCGACGCGGGCCACGGTGGCCTGCACGCGTTCGGCCTCGGCCTGGAACCGGTCGGTGGCGGCGGGGCCGCTGTCTTGGCCGCGAACCGGAATGACGTGCCGCGCCTTGGCCGCCAAGCGGTCGGCCACCGCGCGGCGGCGGGCGGCATCGTCCGCGCCGCCGGACAGCGCAGCCTTCAGGTCGCCCATGATTTGCGCGCGGCCGCTCATGATTTGCCGCCCCGAACCACGGCCCCGACAGGTCCCTTGTGATATTGCGAAATAAAGCTGTCGCCCTGGGGGGCGGGCAGGTCGCGCGGACCGGTCCATCCGCCCGCCAGGGGCATGCGCCGGAACCGCCCCTTGCGCCGACCCAAGATCGCCAGCGCCGTCATCATCGGGCCGGTCACGGCGCGGTACAATCGGGGCCGCTTGGCCAGCCAAGCCCAAAGACCAAGGCCCCAGCGCGCCGCCGTCGAATTGCCCTTGCGCTGGAATTGCCGTTCGCGCCAAGCCCGCAGCATACGGGGCAGGGGAATGCGCATCGGGCAGACCGTCTCGCACTTTCCGCACAGGGTCGAGGCATTGGGCAGGTCGCCCGCTTCGTGAATCCCGATCAGGCCGGGAATCAGCACCGCGCCCATCGGCCCCGAATAAACCCAGCCATAGGCATGGCCGCCGATCGATTGATAGACCGGGCAATGGTTGAGACAGGAGCCGCAACGGATACAGCGGAGCATTTCCTGAAACTCGGTGCCGACCAGGTCTGTGCGCCCGTTGTCCAACAGGACGACGTGGTATTCCTCGGGCCCCTCCAAATCGTCTGGGCGTTTCGGCCCGGTGCAGAAGGTGGTGTAGACGGTGATGTCCTGCCCCGTGCCGGACCGGGCCAGCACGCGCAGCACCGTCGCCGTGTCCTCCAGGGTGGGGATGACCTTTTCCAGACTGGCGATCACGATATGGATGCGCGGCAGGGAATAAGTCAGGTCCGCGTTGCCTTCGTTGGTGACCAAAACGTTGGTCCCCGTTTCGGCGATCAGGAAATTGGCCCCGGTCAGGCCTACGTCGGCGGTCAGGAATTTTTCGCGCAGCTCGACCCGCGCTTCTTCCAACAAGGAGCGGGGGTCTTCCAGATCGCGGGCCGGGTCCAATTCGCGATGGGCCTCGCGGAAGGTTTCCTCGACCTGGCCTTTGTTCAGATGCACCGCCGGGGCGATGATGTGCGACGGCGGCTCCTTGCGCAGCTGGATGATGTATTCGCCCAAATCGGTTTCGACCGGGGCAACGCCGTTTTCTTCCAGAAAATCGTTGATGGCGATTTCCTCGCCGATCATCGATTTCGATTTGGTCACCGTGCGGGCATTCACGCTGCGGCAGATTTCCAGGATCTTTTCGCGCGCGTCCTGGGCCGTGCGGCACCAATGGACATGACCGCCCGCTTCGGTCACGCGGGCTTCGTATTGTTCCAGATACAAATCCAGATGGGCCAGAGTGTGATCCTTGATCGCCTTGGCCGCGTCGCGCAGGGCATCGAATTCCGGCAGGCGTTCGACCGCTTCGGCCCGGCGCAGGGGAAAGCCCTGTCCCAGGCGGGTCAGGGCTTCGGCCAATTGGCCGTCGGCCATGGCCTCGCGGGCGTTGGTTTTGAAGCGACGGGTTTGAGCTTCCATCACGCCGTCTCCTCTTCACCTTCACCGATGGCGGGGGTGTCGGTCATCCCGGCCAGAACCTCGGCGACGTGGCGGGCCTGAACATTGGCGCCCCGGCGCTTGAGCCGCCCGGCCATGTTCATCAAACAACCCAGATCACCGGCCAGGACCATATCGGCCCCGGTCTTTTCGATGTCGTCCGATTTGGTGTCGACCATCTTTTCGGAAATGTCCGGGTATTTGACGCAAAACAGCCCGCCGAAGCCGCAGCAGGTTTCGGGGATCTCGCCCTCGACCAGGGTCAGGCCGCCGACCTTGGCCAGCAGATCGCGGGGCTGCTGTTTGACGCCCAGTTCGCGCAGACCCGAACAGCTGTCGTGATAGGTGACCATCGCGTTCAGGTCCGGCGGCGAGAGGTCAGCCTTCATCACGTCGACCAGGAACGACATCAGCTCATGCGTCTTGGCGGCCAGGGCTTCGGCCCGCGCCCGCCAGGCCGCGTCGTTTTCGAACAGGCGCGGATAGTGGTGAGCGATCATCCCGGCGCAACTGCCCGAGGGCGCGACGACATAATCGAAGCCTTCGAATTCCTGGATCACGTTGCGGGCGATGTCGCGGGCATCGGCGGAATCACCGGAATTATAAGCCGGTTGGCCGCAGCAGGTCTGGGCCATCGGCACGGACACGTCGCAGCCCGCCGCCTCCAACAATTGGACGGTGGCGAAGCCGACGCTGGGCCGCATCAAATCGACCAGACAGGTGGCGAACAGGCCGACGCACGGTTTTTCCGCAGGTCCGGCAGGGGGGGGCGTTTCCTCGGTCATGGGGGGCAAGAATGCGGGTTCGCGCCCGGAATGACAAGACGCAACGAAAGCCTGTTACCCAGGCCGATTTAATTGAAATCAGGGCTGCGACGTGCGCGGCAACAACAGGTAGTAGGTACCGGTTTCGTTCATCATCCCGGCGCGGGCCTCGGCCTCGGGCCCGAAGCCCCAGAACACATCGCCCCGGATCACGCCCTTGATGGCGGAGCCCGTATCCTGCGCGACCATCATCCGGGTCAGCGGCTTTTGATTTTTGGGATCCAGCGGGTCGGTGGTCGTCAGCCACAACGGCAT
>DJHY01000014.1:0-4461 GCA_002433335.1 Rhodospirillaceae bacterium UBA6608
TGGTCACCCGGTCGCGCGACGGCATGACATTGGTGCCCGCCGAAGGCGATATCCTTCATCTCGCGGCCGAAGCCCGCGAGGTTTTTGACGTTTCCGGGGCGGGAGATACCGTCGTCGCAACGTTGGCGGCCTGCCTCGCCGCCGGGGCGACGCTCGACCGTGCCGCCGCGCTGGCCAACATGGCTGCGGGGATCGTGGTTGCCAAGGTCGGCACCGCCGTAGCCTACGCCGGGGATTTGGTCGCTGAGCTTCATCATCAGGATTTGAGCGACGCCGAGGCCAAGGTCTCGCCACTGGAGCAATTGCTCGACCGGGTCGCCGGATGGCGTCGGCGGGGATTGACGGTCGGTTTCACCAACGGCTGCTTCGACCTGTTGCACCCCGGGCATATCTCGCTGTTGCGTCAGGCCAGGGGGCAATGCGACCGTCTTATCGTCGGGTTGAATTCCGACGCCTCGGTCAAACGCCTGAAGGGTGAAGAGCGCCCGGTACAGGGCGAGGCCGCACGGGCGACCGTCTTGGCGTCGTTGGCCAGCGTCGATGCCGTCGTCTTGTTTTCCGAGGATACGCCCCTAACCCTGATCGAGGCCTTGTTGCCGGATGTGTTGGTCAAGGGAGCGGACTACACAATCGATCAGGTGGTTGGCCGCGAGGTGGTCGAAAATGCCGGCGGGCGCGTCCATCTGGCGCAATTGGAGGCCGGACACAGCACCACGGCAACCATTGCGCGCCTTTCGAATGGCTAAATCTGGCAGCTAATCGCCCGCGCGATTTTCCCCGACCGGCGCACTTGTTCCCGTCCCGCCTGTGGTAATGCTGTTCGCGCCCGTCCCGACCAAATCCTTCAAACGGCTCCAGAACGATCGCGATCCCGGCACACCGTCGTCACCGACATCGTCGAACGACAGGACCGGCATGCCTTGAAGCGCCCCGGTCATGAATTCGCCCCAGGTGCGCGCCGGAAGCCCGCCGCCCGTCACGCGGCGCATGGGTGCGCCATCGTCATTGCCGAACCACACCCCGGTGACCAGTTGCGGCGTGAAGCCGATGAACCAGGCATCGCGGTAATTCTGACTGGTCCCGGTCTTTCCCGCTGCCGGTCGGCCGATGGCGGCGGCTTTTCCGGTGCCGCCGTCGATCACCTTGGTCATCATCCGGGTCAGGGTCCGCGCGTCCTGCGCCGGAACGGCCCGGCCCGGCCCCGATCCCGTACGCTCGTAAAGCACCGTACCCTTGGCGTCCCTCACGTCCAGGATCGCATGCGGCCACACGCCCATGCCGGTGCGCGCCAGGACGGCATAGGCCGTCGTCATTTCCAACAAATTGACCTCGCCCGTGCCCAGCGACAGGCCGGCGTCGCGCGGCAATTCCGACGTGACGCCCATGGCCCGCGCGGTCTCGATAATCTTTGCCGGGCCGACCTTCTGCGCCAGCTGAACGGCGACCGTATTAACCGAATTCGCTAGGGCCTGCTGCAGAGTCATCCGCCCTTCGTAACGGCCCGAGAAATTGGACGGCTGCCATCCAGCGATATCGACCGGCTTGTCGATGACCTCGGACCGGGGTGACATTCCGTCTTCCAAGGCGGTCAGATAAACCACCGGCTTGAACGCCGAACCCGGCTGGCGCAAGGCCTGCACCGCGCGGTTGAACTGGCTTTTTCCATAATCTCGCCCGCCGACCATCGCACGCACGGCGCCGTCCGGGGCCATCGCCAACAAAGCCCCTTCGCCGACCTTCAATTTGGCGCGGTCGGCGGACAAGAACGCCCGCGCCATCGCCGTTTCGGCCTGGCGCTGCAGTCCCAGGTCCAAGGTCGTCCGCACGGTCAGGTCCCGACCGCCGCTGGAAACGTAATCGCTGAGCGCTTCCAACACCCAATCGACAAAATGCCGCGCCCGGCCGGTTTGGGCCGCGACGGGCGTGACCTGCAGGCCCTTGGCCGCGGCGGCGGCTTGGCCTTCGGTCAGGTAGCCGGCGGCGACCATGTTGGCCAAAACGGTCTTGGCCCGGGCATGGGCGCGTTTCGGCGAAGCAATGGGGTTATAGCGCGAGGGCGCTTTCAGCAATCCCGCGATAACCGCGGATTCATAGGTATTGAGGCGCATCGCCGGTTTGTGGAAATAGCGATGCGCCGCCGCATCGACGCCGTAGGTCCCGGCCCCCAAATAGACCCGGTTCAGGTACATCGTCAGGATCTGATCCTTGGGAAACTCCCATTCAAGCCACAGGGCGACGATGACTTCCTGGATCTTGCGGACATAGGTCCGATCCGCCGTCAGGAACAGGTTCTTGGCCAACTGCTGGGTGATGGTAGAGCCGCCCTCGACGATCCGTCCGGCGCGAACATTGCGGTACATGGCGCGGGCAAGGCCGATTGGATCGATGCCGAAATGGCTGTAGAACCGGCGATCTTCGGTCGCGACGAC
This sequence comes from Rhodospirillaceae bacterium UBA6608, assembly GCA_002433335.1. Next base: position 2,430 of record DJHY01000014.1, read on the forward strand.
GGCATTGATCAAGGCTTGGGGCAGGTTCTTCAGAACCACCTGTTCCCCTTCCATGTCGCCACCCCGGTAGACCTCCCGGCCGTCGGCGGCCAGGATCACCACCGTCGGACGGCGGTCGGTCTTCAGGGCTTCTTCCAGGTCCGGGAGACCGATGGAAATCCACACACCCGAAGCCAAGACCGCGATAAATCCCCAGACCATCGCCGTGGCCAGCCATTTGAAGGCCGTGCGCAGCTTCGACCGGCCGCCGGTTGGAGCTGGTTTTTTCGTGCTTTCGCCGGAATTTGCGGTCGAACGCGCGGTCGCGGGTTTCCGCGCCGCGGCGGAGCGGCCGGTCGCCTTGGTGGCGGAGGGTTTGGATGGACGGGTCGGTCGGGCCATGGGGGCCTTATGGATGGGCGGGCGTTAGTATTTCGTTAACGCAAAATAGGCCGACGATTCCTCGGGTTCGCGGCAATCGAGGATCGTATGCAGGGTAACCGGATCGATCACCGCCCCTTTCAGGTTCGCCCGCCACATATCGACGCCGTTCAGGGACGCGCCGGTAAAGTTGGCCCCGCGCAGGTCCGTGTCGGTCATGTCGGTGAAGTCCAACAAGGCGTTGGTGAAGTTGACCCCGACCAGAACCGAGGACACCAGGGACGACCCGCGCAGGTCAGCCCCGGACAAATCCGCGCCGGTCAAATCGCATTCCCGGATGTTGGCATTGGCCAGGGCGGCGCCACGCAAGTCCATGTCCCGCATGTTGAGGCGCAACAACTCGCCACGCTTCCCGACCTCGCCGCCGCCGCGTAACCAGGCTTCGTGCGCCTCGATCAATGCGGTGACCGAACTGTCCCGATCCGCCATGGCTTGCTCCCCTTTGTTGCCGCCCCTTGGTAGGGCGCCCCCTCGATTAAATGTCCAGGTTGGCGACCTTCAAGGCGTTTTCCTGAATGAATTCGCGGCGCGGTTCGACCAGATCGCCCATCAGGGTCGAGAACACTTCCTCGGCGCCGTCGATATGGTTGATCTTGACCTGCAGCAGCGAGCGCACATTCGGGTCCAACGTGGTTTCCCAAAGCTGTTCCGGGTTCATTTCGCCCAGCCCTTTGTAGCGCTGCATCGAAATGCCCTTCTTGCCCGCATCCATCACCGCATCGACCAACGAGATCGGGCCGGTGATGTTGTGTTCCTTTTCCTTCAGGACCAACGTGCCGTGGCGGGCGTAGCGCGCCTGAAGGGCGGCGGCCATGCTGTCCAGGCGACGGGCCTCGGAAGAGCGGATGATCTGGCTGTCGATCAGATGGCGCTCGGACACGCCGCGCAGGGTGCGGATCAAGGCGAAACCGCCCTCGGGCAGGGCCTCGCCGGTCCAGCCGCGCTCGGTTTCCGGGGCCAGGGCATCCAACCGTTTCGCGATGTATTCCGCCGTCGCCGTGGCTTGTTCGGGATCGGACAGAACGCCGGCGTTGAACGCACCGGCAATCGCCGATTGTTCGATCAGCGGCATCGGCACGTTCTGCGCTAGGCGGGCGGCCATGGACTTAACGTCGCGGGCTTCGCGGACCACGTCGTGCAGGTCGCGGGCCGCGATCTGGCCGCCGTCATGGGTGCGGAACACAGCCCCTTCGTCGATCGCCGACGAGAACAGATATTCCTCCAACGCCGGATCGTCCTTCAGATAGACCTCGGAATTGCCGCGCTTGGCGCGGTACAGCGGCGGCTGCGCGATATACAGATAGCCGCGTTCGACCAGTTCCGGCATCTGGCGGAAGAAGAACGTCAACAGCAAGGTACGGATGTGCGAGCCGTCGACGTCGGCGTCCGTCATGATGATGATTTTGTGGTAGCGGCATTTCTCGACGTTGAAATCCTCGCGCCCGATCCCGGTGCCGAGCGCCGCGATCAGGGTGCCGATTTCGGCCGAAGACAACATCTTGTCGAAGCGTGCCCGTTCCACGTTCAGGATTTTGCCGCGCAGCGGCAGGATGGCCTGGTTGGCGCGGTGGCGCGCCTGTTTGGCGGAGCCACCGGCCGAGTCACCCTCGAC
>DJHY01000014.1:4761-11687 GCA_002433335.1 Rhodospirillaceae bacterium UBA6608
CCGGCCGAGTCACCCTCGACGATGAACAGTTCGGACAGCGCCGGATCGCGGTTGGAACAATCGGCCAGCTTGCCCGGCAGGGACGAAATATCGAGCGCCCCCTTGCGCCGGGTCAGCTCGCGCGCCTTGCGCGCCGCTTCGCGCGCGACGGCGGCTTCGATGATCTTGCCGATCACGTTGCGGGCCTCGGTCGGGTGTTCCTCGAACCACTGGTCCAGGCCTTCGCCGATCAGGTTTTCGACGATCGGACGAACTTCCGACGACACCAGCTTGTCCTTGGTCTGGGACGAGAACTTGGGATCGGGGACCTTGACCGACAACACGCAGGTCAGGCCTTCGCGGGCGTCATCGCCGGAAATAGCGACCTTGGCCTTTTTCGCGATGCCCGACGCGTTGGCGTAGTTGTTGATCATGCGGGTCAGCGCACCCCGGAACCCGGCCAGGTGCGTGCCGCCGTCTTTCTGCGGGATGTTGTTGGTGAAGCACAGCGTGGTCTCGTGATAGCTGTCGTTCCACTGCATCGCCATTTCGACGGTGACCCCGTCCTTTTCACCCAGCACCGCGATCGAGTCCGGCAACAGGGAATTCTTCGAGCGGTCCAGGTATTTGACGAATTCCTGCAACCCGCCCTGATAGCGTAGTTCCTTGGTCTGCGGTTCGACCCCACGGGTGTCGTTCAGTGTCAGGCCGACCCCGGAATTGAGGAACGCCAGTTCGCGCAGGCGGTGTTCCAAGGTCGCGAAATCGTATTCCGTCTGGGTGAAGATGCCCTTATCCGCCAGGAACGTGACCTGCGTTCCCGAAACCGGCTTGCCGTTCGCGTCCAAGGGCGCATCACCGACCTCTTCCAGGGGTGCGATGGCTTCGCCGTGTTCGAAGCGGACGTAATGTTCCTTGCCGTTACGCCAAATGCGCAGTTCCAGCCAATCGGACAGCGCGTTGACCACCGACACGCCGACGCCGTGCAGACCGCCCGACACCTTGTACGAGTTCTGGTCGAACTTACCGCCGGCGTGCAGCTGGGTCATGATGACCTCGGCGGCGGAAACACCCTCTTCAGCGTGGATATCGACCGGAATGCCGCGTCCGTTGTCCGACACGGTCGCCGAGCCGTCGCCATTCAGGGTGACGGTCACGGTGTCGCAATACCCGGCCAGGGCTTCGTCGATCGCATTGTCGACGACTTCGTAGATCATGTGATGCAGGCCCGAACCGTCGTCCGTATCGCCGATATACATGCCCGGGCGCTTGCGCACGGCCTCCAGCCCGCGCAGCACCTTGATGCTGTCGGCCAGGTATTCGCCACCGGCGTTGCCGTTTTCGGGGGTTTGATTATCGTCGCTCATGGTCGGTCACGCTCGTTTCAAAGTCTTGGTCAATGGGCCGCAGACCGGCCCGGTCAAATCTATCGGTTAATCGGTGTGTTACACATCCCGGCGCTCGACGGTGGCATCCGCCACCTGAAAGAACGCCGCCCGCCCGGCCAGGGGGGCGAACAATTCCAGGTCCGTGCCGGTCATCCAGGCCTGCAGGCCCAGGGCTTCAATCTCGGCGAACAGGGCGGCGCGGCGGTCGGCATCCAGATGCGCCGCCACTTCGTCCAGCAACAGGATCGGGGCGCGGCCCCGTTCCGCCGCCTGCAGCCGGGCCTGGGCCAGGACCAGGGAAATCAACAGGGCCTTTTGCTCGCCGGTCGAACAGTCCGACGCCGGACGCCCCCGGCTTTTGTATTCGACATAAAGGTCCGAACGATGCGGGCCGTTGGCCGTGCGGCCGCTGTCGCCATCGCGGCCCCGGGCCGATTTCAAGGCCGCCTTCAAGCGGTCTTCGGCATCCAGGGCCGAGCCCTGGGTCAACCAGGCTTCGACCTCGCCCTCGACCGCCAGATCGGCGGCGGGGAACGGGCCGTCCTCGAACGCCGCCAATTGGCCGGCCAGGCGCCCGGCCATGTCAAGCCGCGCCGCCGCGATGGCGACGCCGCGTTCGGCCATGGTCGCTTCCAGCGCCGACACCCAGGCATCGTCGGCAGCCGCGCGCGAGGTCAGCAACCGCAGCCGTTCACGCATCGCCTGCTCGTACCCGCCGACGCGACCGGCATGGGCAGCATCCCGCCCGAACACCAACCGGTCCAAAAACCGGCGGCGGGCCGAAGCCCCATCCAGGAACAGTCGGTCCATCTGCGGCGTCAGCCACTGCAAGGAAATATGTTCGGACAAAGCGGCCTGGGCGCGTTGCGGCTCGCCGTCGACGCGGACCACCCGTTTTTCATTTTCGCCCGGAGCCATCGGCGCGGCCAAGCCGGTGCCCAGGTCCGTCTCGCCGTCCGGCCCATCAACGGTCGCCGCCACGGCCCAGGGGCGGATCGGCCCGTCGGGGCCTTCGCCCGCATCGCGGCGCGCGGCCTCGCTCAAACGGGCCCGGCGCAGGCCACGGCCCGGCACCAGGAACGACAAAGCTTCCAGAATGTTGGTTTTACCGGCACCGTTCGGCCCGGCCAGCACGACCGGCCCGACGGGGGCTTCCAGGCGCAGGGCGGCATAGCAGCGGAAATCGGTCAGCGTCAGCCGCCGCACCGCCAATCCGCCCGCGCTGGCAGAGTCCGGAACCGCCGCCGGAGCGGCATATGTGGGTTGGACGTACAGAGCCGTTCCTTAAAACCCGTTACACACGCATGGGCATCAGCACGAACAAGGCGCTGTCGTCGCCGGTTTCGCGCAACACCGTCGGCGAGGCCGCGTCGGCCATGGCCAACGACGCCGTGTCGCCTTCGATCTGACGGGTGATGTCCAGGAGATAGGCCGAATTGAACCCGATCTCCAGGCCGTCGCCGTTGTAATCCACTTCCAGCTCTTCCTCGGCCAAGCCGTGTTCGGGGCTGGAAGCCGACAGCTTGAGCACGCCGGAGCCGAGGGTCAGCTTCACCGCCCGCGACTTTTCCGAGCTGATCGCCGACACGCGGTCGACCGCATCGGCCAGCAGTTTGCGATCGACATCGAGCATCTTGTCGTTGTCGCGCGGAATGACCCGCTCATAGTCGGGGAAGGTGCCGTCGATCAGCTTCGAGGTAATGACGATCTGGTCCAGGGCGAACCGCGCCTTGGTTTCCGACAGGCCGACGAACACGTCGCCGACGCTTTCGTCGATCAGCTTGCCCAACTCGGTCACGACCTTGCGCGGCAGGATCACGCCGGGGATGCCGTCGGCCCCTTCGGGCAGCGGCACTTCGGCCGAGGCCAAGCGGTGACCGTCGGTCGCCACGGCGCGCAGGATCTTGGTCCCGTCCCGCTCGGCGACATGCAGGTAGATGCCGTTCAGGTAATAACGCGTTTCCTCGGTCGAGATCGCAAACCGAGTGCGGTCCAGAAGGGTGTTCAGGTCATGCACCGGCATCTGGAACTGATGCGGCAGTTCGCCCGAACCCAGAACCGGGAAATCCTCGGTCGGCAGGCAGGAAAGCGCGAATCGGGAGCGCCCGGCCTTGATCACCAACTGGCCCTCGGGCTCTTTTTCCATGACCACCTGGGCGCCGTCCGGCAGCTTGCGGACGATGTCGTACAGGGTATGGGCCGGGGCCGTGGTCGCGCCCGGCTCGGCAACCTCGGCATCGACGCTTTCGACGATGTCCAGGTCCATGTCCGTCGCGTTCAACGCCAGCTTGCCGTCGCCGGCTTCGATCTTCACGTTCGACAGGATGGGGATGGTATTGCGGCGCTCTACAACGCTTTGCACGTGCCCAAGGCACTTCAACAAGGCGGCCCGCTCGATTGTAAGTTTCATTATCTGCCGTCTATCGCCGTTCAAAAAAACTTGTCGTTCCCACACTTCCGCCGGGGTTGGAAACACCCCCTCCCGGCCCGCTGCGGGGCCCGGATTAGGGCTGTCGAAACCGACCGCCCCGGGCATCGAAATCCTTGTCCGAAGCCCCCACCGGAAGCAGTGTGAAGGCACCCGGACGGGTGCCTTCGGACTACCGCGGCATTATAGCAGAAGGCCTTGGATTCCGAAGCCTTTTCCCCACGATTCAGGGGCCTGCGACGGGCCGTGGGAAAGCAGGTCGATGGAACGGGAAGAAAGCGCCGTTGCTCAGCCTTCGAGCATGCGGCGCAGCAGTTCGACGTCTTCGTTGAAGCTGGAATCCTGCTCGCGCAGTTCCTCCACCTTCTTGACCGCGTGCATCACCGTGGTGTGGTCGCGGCCGCCGAACTTGCGCCCGATTTCAGGCAGCGAGCGGGACGTCAGTTGCTTCGACAGGTACATCGCGACCTGACGGGGCCGCGCGACCGAGCGCGCCCGGCGGGCCGAATGCATGTCCGAGACGCGGATGTTGAAATGGGTCGACACGCGCTTTTGGATTTCCTCGATGGTGACCCGGCGTTCGGACGCCTTCAGCAGGTCGTGCAACACGTCCTGGCTGGTTTCCAGGGTGATGTCGCGACCGACCAGCTGGTGGTGGGCGACGACCCGGTTGAGGGCGCCCTCAAGCTCGCGCACGTTCGAGGTGATTTTATGGGCCAGGAATTCCATGACCTTCAACGGCACGTCCACGCCCATCTGTTCGCCCTTGGCCTGAAGAATGCCCAGGCGCAGCTCGTAGGTGGTGGCATGAATGTCGGCGACGAGGCCGCAGTTGAGACGCGAAATCAGACGCTCTTCCATGCCTTCCAGGTCGTTGGGCGACTTGTCGGCGGAGATCACGATCTGACGGCCCTGGTCGACCAGCGAATTGAAGGTGTGGAAGAACTCTTCCTGGGTCGATTCTTTCCCGGAAATGAACTGTACGTCGTCGACCATCAGCACGTCGACGGAGCGGAACTGTTCCTTGAAATCGACCGTGTTGTGTTCGCGCAGCGCACGAACGAAACGGTACATGAATTTTTCCGCCGACAGATAGATCACCGAGCGGTCGGGGCGCGTCTTGCGCAGATGCCAGGCGATGGCATGCATCAAGTGCGTCTTACCCAGGCCGACGCCGCCGTAAAGGAACAGCGGGTTGAACGGCACCACATCGGCCTCGGCCACGCGGCGCGCGGCGGCATAGGCGAATTCGTTCGGCTTACCGACGACGAAACGATCAAAGGTATAGCGGGCATCCAACGGCGCGCCGATATCGTCGCTGTACAGGCCGTTGCCGGAAACGGGGGCGCAGGGCGCAGCCTCTTCCTTGCGCGCTTCGGCGGGCTTGGTTTCGGCGCGGGCGGGCGATCCGTGTTCCTGATGGATGACCACGTCCAGACCGCCGTTCATGCCGCGGCCTTCCAGCAGCTCCGACAGGCGATCCTGATAATGGGCCTGGATCCATTCGCGCATAAAGCGGGTCGGAACCCCGGTGCGCACGGAAGCGCCTTCGCGCCCCAGAAGGCGCATCGGTTTGATCCAGCTTTGATACGAGGCTTCGCCGATTTCGGCGCGCAGAGATTCACAAATTTCTGTCCAGGCTTCCTGCAGATCCTGGTTCGGCTCTAACTCACGGCCTTGTTGTTCCGTCATCTTGCCACCAACGTAGGTCCCGCCAATGAGGCGGTGTTCGTTATCGTTATCGGGACCGCGAACTTTTGTTCGTCGACCCCTCCCTGGTTGCGAGGAGGTGCGGTAAACCGGCGGGGGACATCCACCGGCGGTGTCGCCACGGGGAACGCCTGGAGCAATTTTTCACCGCGATTGGAACCTGTTCCGGTTCCTTCACGTCACCATCTCTCTAGAGCCGCAAGAGACAGCGCCGTATCAACGGCAAACAGCCCAGACCCAGTCCGCGACACACCCCCCTAGTGCTTGGCTTTTCGCCAATTATTGAAAAACGAATACTTAAGATATTCAAATAACGTCAAATAAACCGACTTGATGTGACTGATGTCACATCGCTGCGAAAAGAAAAAAGGTTGGTCAGGTCTTTGAAGGTCCTTCCTCTTTTCCGGCCTGCGTCGGCTGAATGGGATTCTATTGATTCCGCCAACGGGCACGGAGGCCCCAGCGGCGATGGGGATATTACGGACGTGTTCCCGCGATGGCAATGAGACGAATCGCGAACGTCGCCCAATTTTGCAAAATATTTCCCTTGACAAAAATCGGCCCGAGAGTCCGTCCGAGGCCCTTTCGAACATGAATCTCAGCAATGAAAAAGGCCGCGCAAAATGCGCGGCCTTTCGCCATTTCTGTGCTCGGAAACGGGGTCGCTTACGCGGCCATTTCCTTGATCCGCTTCGCCAGGCGGGACAGCTTGCGGGACGCCATGTTGGCGTGCAGCACGCCCTTCTGAGCGCCACGCGCGATCATCGGCTGGGCCGCTTTGAAAGCAGCCTGCGCGACGGCCTGATCGCCACCGGCGATGGCTTCTTCGACCTTGCGGATCGAGGTCCGCACCGCGCTCAGGCGGATGCGGTTGACCTGCGTACGACGCGCGGTCTGACGAATACGTTTCTTTGCCGAGGCATGATGTGCCATCTGGACACCCTTTTCTTACTTTGGGTCTGAATTCGGAAGGCGCGGTTATATCGACGCCTCGGACCCAGGTCAAGCCCGGAAAACGTAGGCCGTGAAAGGCCTTTTTTCCGGGCGCCCGGGCGATTGCCTTATTGGTTCTTGAAATCGGGCTTCCGCTTGTCGGCGAAGGCCGCCATCCCTTCCTTCTGATCCTCGGTCCCGAAGGTCGCGTGAAACATGCGGCGCTCGAACCGTACGCCTTCGGCCAGGGTCGTTTCGAACGCCCGATTGACGGACTCCTTGGCCAGCATGGCGATGGGCCGCGACATTCCGGCGATGGTCTGCGCCGTCTTGATCGCGTCCTCGACCAGGTCGGCGGCCGGAACGATGCGCGCGACCAGGCCGGCGCGCTCCGCTTCCTCGGCATCCATCATGCGGCCGGTCAGGCAAAGCTCCATGGCCTTGGCCTTGCCCACGGCGCGGGTCAGGCGCTGCGTGCCGCCGGCGCC
>DJHY01000014.1:12044-21500 GCA_002433335.1 Rhodospirillaceae bacterium UBA6608
CCGAACTTGGCATTGTCGCCGGCGATGATCAGGTCGCACATCATCGCGACCTCGCAACCGCCGCCCAACGCATAGCCCGCGACCGCAGCGATCACCGGCTTGCGGCAGGTGGTGATACGTTCCCAGTCCTTGGTGATGAAGTCGTTCTTGTACGCATCCATCCAGCTTTGCGACTGCATTTCCTTGATGTCCGCACCAGCGGCGAACGCCTTTTCCGAGCCGGTGATGACGATCGCGCCGATCGCATCGTCAGCTTCGAACGCATCCAAGGCGTCGCGCATTTCGGCGACCAGGGCCTTATTCAGGGCGTTCAACGCCTTGGGCCGGTTCAGGGTAATCAGGCCGACCGCGTCACGCGTTTCGACGATGATGTTTTCGTAAGCCATGTTCGTTGCTTCCGTTTCTAGTCAGATGGGGTCGTATCAATGGGCGTCGGGGCGGTCAGCCGCCGGGCGCCAGGCGGAACCGCACCGTCGGCACGGGTCCTTCCGGAAATTCCAGGATCAGGCTTTCGCCTTCACGGCGGTAATGGCCGCTTTTGACTTTGGTCCATCCCAGCTGCGGCAGGGTCCGGTCGTAGAAGCCGAGGATACCCGGCTTGTTCAAACCGCCGGCCAGGGCCTGGGCCTCGACGATCCGCCCGGCCGGGGTTTCGAACACCACCCCCGCGTCGGGAATATCGGTCAGCCCCGGCATCAGCGGCAGGTCATCGATCCCGCCGACGAATTGAGCCTGGGCGGGCAGCGCCGCCGCCAGCCACATAAAAGCAGCAAGGGCAATGGGTCGCAGATGGAACAGCACGCTCATGGGGCGGTGATACCCTACCTCTGGCACTTGGGACAGAAGAAAGTCGACCGGCCCGCCTGGGTGATCTGCTGAACGACAGCGTTGCAGCCCGCATGGGCGCAGGGCTCGCCGGTGCGCCCATAAACATCGAAATTATGCTGGAAGTATCCCAATTCCCCATCGGGGCGGATGTGATCGCGCAGGGACGACCCGCCAGAAGCGATGGCCTCCGTCAGCACGACCTTGACGGCCGCCGCCAGCTTATCCGCCCTGGCGCCCTGAACCGTATGGGCCGAGCGGCGCGGCGAGATGCCGGAGCGGAACAAAGCTTCGCAGGCATAGATATTGCCGACCCCGGCGACGACCTTTTGGTCGAGTAGCGCAACCTTGATCGAGGTCTTGCGCCCCTTCAGGCGGTCGGCCAGGACCTTGCCGTTGAAGGCCGCATCGTCGAGCGGCTCCGGCCCCAGCTTCGCCAACATGGGGTAGGCGTCCAGGTCCGCCGCCGCCCATAGGTCCATGAACCCGAAGCGGCGCGGGTCGTTGTAATGGGCCTCGCCGCCGCCCGACATCTTGAAGATCACGTGGTCGTGCTTTTCTTCCGCGAATGCCGTCTGGCCCAGGCGGAAGCTGCCCGACATCCCCAGATGGGCGATCAGCACATCCGGCCCGTCGAGGTCGAAAATCAGGAATTTGGCGCGGCGGCGGATCGCGGCGACCGTGCGCCCCGTCAGGCGCTGGCCGAAGCCGTCGGGCAGGGGGAAGCGCAGGTTGGGACGACGTTGGATGACGGCCTCCAGCCGCTTGCCCTGCATGGCCGGAATCAGACCCCGGCGGACGGTTTCGACTTCGGGCAATTCAGGCATGGACGGACCCTCGACGGCGGCGCGTTCAAAGCGCATGGATTAGGTTCGCAGGACCGTAGCCTGTTCGAACCTCATAGGCTATGTTCCATCGCCATGATCGATCAAAAGACCGAAGTCCCTGACAACGAACAAGCAAACGCCGGTACCGCTGGTGCCGGGCGAACCACCCATTTCGGCTTTCGCGAGGTCGCGGAGGACGAAAAAGCGGGCATGGTTCGCGGCGTGTTCGACAGCGTGGCGTCGAAATACGATCTGATGAACGACCTGATGTCGCTGGGCATCCACCGGGTGTGGAAGTCGGCGATGATGGATTGGCTGCGCCCCCGTCCGGGAATGACCCTGTTGGACGTCGGCGGCGGCACGGGCGACATCGCCTTTCGGTTTTTGGACCGCGGCGGGGCCGCCGTCACGGTCTGCGACATCAACGCAGAAATGCTGAAGGTCGGCAAGGCCCGTGCCCTCGACAAGGGCATGCTCAAAGGCTTCGCCGATGGCGGCATCGACTGGGTCAACGGCGACGCCGAGACCCTGCCCTTTCCAGACAATTCGTTCGATGCCTTCACCATCGCCTTCTGCATCCGCAACGTGACCCATCCCGAACGGGCCCTGAGCGAGGCGCGGCGCGTGCTGAAGCCCGGCGGGCGGTTCCTTTGCCTGGAATTTTCCAAGGTCGTGCTGCCGCTATTGGACGAGATTTACGACAAATGGTCGTTCAAGGTGCTGCCCGTGTTGGGCGAGAAAGTCGCCGGCGACCGGGAGTCCTATCAATACCTGGCGGAAAGCATTCGCCGCTTCCCGCCGCAGGACGATTTCAAGGCGATGATCGCCGAGGCCGGCTTGTCCCGCCCCGAATACCGCAACCTTTCCGGCGGGATCGCGGCGCTGCATTCCGCCTGGCGCACGTGACGATCCGACCATGAGCGGCACCATCGGCAATCTCTCCCGGCTGTTTTCCCTTGCCCGTCTGCTGGCGCGGCACGATGCCCTGTTCCCCCTGGAAGACCTGGGCGTAGCGCCCGGGATTGTCCGCATCGCCAAGATGCTGTCGAGCCGCAGCGCCCCGGGACGACCGGGCGAACGCCTGGCCCGCGCCCTGGCCGAGGCGGGACCCAGCTTCATCAAGCTGGGACAGGCGCTGTCGACCCGCCCCGACCTGTTGGGCGAGGAAATCACCCAGGACCTGGCCCAGCTGCAGGACGATCTGCCGCCGTTTTCGTTCGAACAGGCGCGCGACGCCATCGAACAGGAATTTCAGGTGCCGCTGGAGGAACTATATTCCTCGTTCGACCCAGAGCCGGTCGCCGCCGCCTCCATCGCCCAGGTGCATTTCGCCGAAACGACCGAGGGCGAACAGGTCGCGGTCAAGATCCTGCGCCCCGGCATCGAAACCCGCTTTCGCCGCGACCTGGACCTGTTCCGCTGGACGGCGAAGGTGGTCGAGCGCGCCCGCCCCGACCTGAAGCGCCTGAAACCGCGCGAGATCGTGGAAACCATCGCCCAATCGGTCGAGATGGAAATGGACCTTCGGTTCGAAGCCGCCGCCGCCGCCGAGATGGCGGATAATTTCGAAGGCGATCCGACTTTCATCGTGCCGGTCGTGGATTGGGGCCGCACGGGGGCGCGGGTCCTGACCACCGGCCGGATCGACGGCATTCCGATCAATGACGTCGATGCCGTGGTCGCCGCCGGGATCGACACGCGCACCGTGGTCGAAAACGCCGCCAAGTCATTCTTCAACCAGGTTTTCCGGGACGGCTTCTTTCATGCCGATCTGCACCCCGGCAATCTGTTCGTGATGCCGGACGGAGCCATCGGGGCGGTCGATTTCGGGATCATGGGCCGGGTCGACCACAAGACCCGCCGAACCTTGGGCGAAATGCTGCTGGGCTTCCTGACGCGCGACTATCGCCGCGCCGCCGAAGTTCATTTCGAAGCCGGTTGGGTTCCTCGGCATAAATCCGTCGATGCCTTCACCCAGGCCTGCCGGTCGATTGCCGAGCCGATCCTGGACAAACCGCAGAACGAGATTTCCGTCGCCCGCCTGTTGGGTCAGTTGTTCCAGGTGACCGAGACCTTCGCCATGGAAACGCAGCCGCAATTGCTGTTGTTGCAGAAAACCATGCTGACCGCCGAGGGTGTGAGCCGCAAGCTTTACCCCGACACCAACATGTGGGTGCTGGCGCGGCCGCTGATTGAAGAGTGGATGCGCGCCAACCTGGGCCCCGAAGCCCGCGTCGCCGATACGGTTCAGGGATTGGTCGAGGCTGCCGAACGCCTGCCCCGTCTGATGGAAGACCTGGAAATCGGCGCCCGCCGCATGGCCGAAGGGCGCCTGACATTGGACCCCGAAACCGTGCGCCTGTTGCGCGACGGAGAGGGTACGAACCGCACGCCGTTCGTGCTTTGGCTTGTGGTCGCGTTGCTGGCTGCGATATTCGCCTACAACGTTATGTCATAATCCCGTACGGCATTGCTTGCCGTGGGGTAAAATTTACTTTAAGTACACATCTTGAGCGTAATTTCATAAAACGCCGGAGCATACCGGCGCGTATGGGACATCTAGGTCATGCTTTCCGGTAAACGGATACTGCTGATCGTGACCGGCGGCATCGCCGCCTATAAAACACCCGATCTGGTGCGCCGCTTGAAAGAGCGGGGAGCCGCGGTTCGCTGTGTCCTGACAGCGGGCGGGGCCGAGTTCGTTTCCCCCCTGGCGCTGGGCGCCGTGTCGGGCGACAAGGTCTACCGCGATCTGTTCGATCTGACGGACGAACAGGAAATGGGCCATATCCAACTCAGCCGCGATGCCGACGTGCTGCTGGTCGCCCCGGCGACCGCCGACGTGCTGGCCAAGATGGCGGCCGGCCTGGCGAGCGACCTGGCGACCACGGCGCTCTTGGCCACGGACAAACCGGTCCTGGTTGCCCCGGCGATGAACGTGCGGATGTGGGAGCATGCCGCGACCCAAGCCAATATCGAGACCCTGAAGGCCCGCGGCGTGACCGTGATCGGCCCGGAATCCGGCGATATGGCCTGTGGCGAATTTGGGCCCGGGCGGATGACCGAGCCGCTGGATATCGCCGAAGCCTTAATCGCGTTCTTTCACGGCGGACGGCCGCTTGCAGGGAAACATGCCCTTGTGACCAGCGGCCCGACGCACGAACCGATCGATCCGGTGCGCTACATCGCCAACCGATCGTCAGGCAAACAAGGTCACGCCATCGCCACGGCCCTGGCGGCCCTGGGCGCGCGGGTGACCCTGGTGACGGGGCCCGTGACCCTGAAGGATCCCGTCGGCGTCGCCACCGTGCATGTGGAGACGGCGCGCGACATGCTGGCCGCCTGCACCGAGGCCCTGCCCGCCGACATCGCCGTCTGCGCCGCCGCCGTGGCCGATTGGCGGACCGCCGATCAGGCGCCGGAAAAGATGAAAAAGGACGGCAAGGCCCTGCCGAGCCTGTCCCTGGCCGAAAACCCCGACATCCTGGCGACGTTGTCGCAAGCAGGCGCCAAGCGGCCTGAACTCGTGGTTGGTTTTGCTGCCGAAACGGAAAAGGTGGTCCGCCATGCCCAGGCCAAACTGGCCAAGAAAGGCTGTGACTGGATCTGCGCCAACGACGTTTCCCCGGAAACCGGCACCTTCGGCGGCGACAGCAACCGCCTGCATCTCGTGACCGAGGCGGGGGTCGAGGACTGGCCCGCCCTGTCGAAGGCGCAAGTCGGCGAGCAGTTGGCGCGGCGCATCGCCGATCATTTCACCGATCAGGCCGCTGAACACTCTGCCGCCACGGACCCGATTTCCAAATGAAGCATGTGACCGTTCCCATTCAGCGGCTGCCCCATGGCGCCGGCCTGCCCCTGCCGTCCTACGCAACAGAGGGATCTGCGGGCATGGACCTGATGGCGGCCATCGATGCGCCGATGACGCTGGCCCCCATGGGCCGCGCCCTGGTGCCGACGGGCCTCGCTCTGGCGCTGCCGGTTGGATACGAGGCCCAGGTGCGGCCGCGTTCCGGCCTGGCGGCCAAGCACGGGGTTACGGTGTTGAACAGCCCCGGCACGGTCGATGCCGACTACCGCGGCGAAGTTAAAGTCATTTTAGTGAATTTAAGTAACGAAACCTTCGAAATAGAACCTGCCATGCGCATCGCACAGATGGTCGTGGCCCCGGTGACGCAGGTCGCCTGGGCCGAAACCGACAGTCTGGACGACACTGCGCGGGGGGCTGGCGGGTTCGGCTCAACTGGAATAGGGGGCGGCTGAGCCATGCTGAAACTATCCAAGAAGACGTTGTACGCCATCGAGGCGGTATTGGACGTGGCCTATCACATGGGCGCGCAACCGGTGCAAAGCCGCGATATTACTCGCCGTCAGGGAATTCCCCGGCGCTATCTGGAACAGGCCCTGCAACAGCTGGTCAAGGCCGACATCCTGGTCGGCGTGCGGGGGCCCAAGGGCGGGTATCGCCTGGCGCGGGAACGGCGGCGCATCACCGTGGGCGAGATCGTCCGCGTGATCGCCGGCGACGACACCACGGATGAATTGCTGGAAGACACCAGCGGCTCGGACCTGGGCATCAAGGTGGTCCGCCCGCTGTGGACCGACCTGCGCGAAGCCGCCATGGCCCGCCTTGACGAAACGACCATCGACGAGATGTGCCTGAAGGCCAATCAGTCCGGCGTGGAAAGCGAAGGCCGACCAAACCTGGATTTCACCATCTGACATCCTCATCTAAGAGGACAGACCCCAAACCGACCCCATCCGCGGAGGAGAGCACCTTATGACCCAGGCGAAAGACAACGGCGAATTTCGCGGCCGTATCTATGACAGCATCATCGATACGGTGGGCGCGACCCCGCTGGTCCGCCTGAAGCGCCTGGCCGAAGACGCGGGCGTCAGCGCGGATATCATCGGCAAGCTGGAGTTCTTCAATCCCATGGCCTCGGTCAAGGATCGCATCGGCCTGAACATGATCGAGGCCGCCGAACGGGACGGTCGGATCAAGCCGGGTGCGACCCTGGTCGAACCGACCTCGGGCAATACGGGCATCGCCCTGGCCTTCGTCGCCGCCGCCAAGGGCTACAAGCTGATCCTGACCATGCCGGAGAGCATGTCGCTGGAGCGGCGCAAGATGCTTTATCTGCTGGGCGCCGATCTGGTGCTGACCCCGGCCCCGCAAGGCATGCGCGGCGCGATCGAAAAGGCGCAGGAAATCGTCGATCAGACGCCCGGCGCGATCATGCTGCAGCAGTTCGAAACCCCCGCCAATCCCGAGGTTCACCGCAACACCACGGCGGAAGAAATCTGGCGCGACACGGGCGGTAAGGTCGATGTTCTGGTCTCCGGTGTCGGCACCGGCGGGACCCTGACCGGCTGCGCCCAGGTGCTGCGCAAATACAACCCGGACCTGAAGGTCATCGCGGTCGAGCCCGAAGACAGCGCCGTGCTGTCCGGCGGCCTGCCCGGCCCGCATAAGATTCAAGGCATCGGCGCCGGGTTCGTGCCGCCGATCCTGGATACCAAGGAAATCGACGAAGTCCTGCAGATCGGCAATGACCGGGCCATTGAAACGGCCCGGAAGTCAGCCCGCCTGGAAGGCCTGCCCTGCGGCATCTCGTCCGGCGCGGCCCTGGCGGCAGCGCTGGAAGTCTCTGCACGGCCGGATTTTAAAAATAAGCGCATCGTTGTGATCATGCCGAGCTTCGCCGAGCGCTACCTGTCCACGGACCTGTTCGCCGGGCTCGGCGAGTAAGTTCTGGGCGAATAACGGCATCAAGCGTCCATGGATTTCACCGATTTCACCGAGGACCAGGTCAACCGCTACGCCCGCCACATCCTGTTGAAGGAAGTCGGCGGCGTCGGTCAGGCCAAGCTGTTGAACAGCCGGGTCCTGGTGATCGGCGCGGGGGGCTTGGGCTCGCCCTTGTTGATGTATCTGGGCGCCGCCGGGGTCGGAACCATCGGCGTGGTCGACGACGACCGGGTCGATCTGTCGAACCTGCAGCGCCAGATCGCCCATGGCACCGCCGATATCGGCCGCCCCAAGGTCGAAAGCGCGAAGGCGACCCTGGCCGCGATCAATCCGGACGTGACCCTGCACGCCCATCAAACGCGGATCGGGCCGGACAACGCCCTGGACCTGATTTCGCAGTATGATCTGGTCGCCGACGGCTCGGACAATTTCGAAACCCGCTTCCTGGTCAACGATGCCGCCTATTTCGCCGGCAAGCCCCTGGTTAGCGCCGCGATCCTGCGGTTCGACGGGCAATTGGCGACGTTCAAGGCCCATGCCACGGACGACGCGGGCCATCATGGGCCGTGCTATCGCTGCATCTTCCGCGAACCACCGCCACCGGGGCAAATTCCGTCCTGCGCCGAGGCCGGGGTGCTGGGCGCGCTTTGCGGCACCATGGGATCGTTGCAGGCCATGGAAATCCTCAAGGAATTGCTGGGGATCGGCGACAGCTTGTCCGGCAGCCTGCTGGTTTACGACGGCTTGGCCGCGAATTTCCGTAAGATCAAGGTCAAGGCTGACCCCGGCTGTCCGCTCTGCGGCGACCAGCCGACGATCACCGATCTGTCCATTCATGAAGGTGCGGGCGATGGCCGAATCTGCACCACCGGATAAGCTCTCGGTCGTCGTTTACACCGGCGCTTTCGACAAGATCCATTACGCCCTGGCGACCGCCGCCGCCGCGGCCGCGATCGGTCGGGCGGTGACGCTGTTTTTCACCATGGACGCCTGCAAAGCCCTGGGCGAATACGAAGCCTGGCGCGCCTTGCCCGTGTCGCAGACCGACGCCGCCGACGGCGGCGCCATGGACGACACCTTCGAAGCCAAGGGCGTTGCGACGTTCGAGGTTCTGCTCGCGTCCTGCGTCGAAATGGGCGTGACCTTCATGATCTGCGAGATGGGCCTGCGCGCCCGTGATTTGGAAGAGATGAAGCTCCGCGCCGACGTAGCGGTGCAGCCGGGCGGCTTGGTGACCTTCCTGAACGACGCCTCCAAGGACGGGGCGATCCTGTTCATTTAAAAGATCAGATTGTTGATCCTATTTAATAAGATCTCGTGCCTGGGCTGTTATTGGCCCTTCGGATAAGGCGCGCCCATCCAGATCGACGACGCCGCGCACCCCCAGACTGTTGGTCAGGAAGATTTCGTCGGCGCGGACCAGGTCGCCCGGCATCAGGCTTTGTTCCACCCCCGCCATCGTCGCCAGCACCCGCGCCCGCGCGATCCCCGGCAAGGGGCCGTCGGTCCTCGGCGGGGTAACCAGCCGCCCGTCGATTACCGCGAACAAGTTGGCGTAACAGGCCGAGGCGACACGGCCCGCCGTGTTCAACAACACGGCATCCTGCGCACCCCGCGCCTTGGCTTCGTCCAGGGCCAGGACGTTGTCGAGGTACGGTGCGGCCTTGATTCCGGAAAGGGGCGACTGCTCGTTGCGCCGCGTCACCGTGGCGATCACGGCCTTGACCGGTGCGTGCCGGGTCGGCGGCAGAGGGTGCAGGGACAGGATCACCGTCGGGCGGCAATCCGCCGCCGCGGGGGCGGCCACGCCGCGCGCCGCCACGCCCCGGCTGACGGTCAGGCGCATCGCCCCCTCCGGCATCTCGTTGGCGGCGATCAGGCGGACCATCCGCGCTTCGATTTCCGCGTCGTCCAACGGCAGGGGGAGGGCCAACACCTTCGCCGCTTGGCGCAGACGCGCCAGATGCTCGGCCAGGAAGTCCGGCTGACCGCCGCGCACCCGCAGGCTTTCGAAAATTCCGTCGCCCAGGGTAAACCCCCGGTCGAACGGGC
>DJHY01000014.1:21814-22000 GCA_002433335.1 Rhodospirillaceae bacterium UBA6608
CCCCCGGTCGAACGGGCTGATCCGGGCCGCGTCGGCCGCAATCAGCTCGCCGTTCAGGTCGATGGTGGGGCTGGGCTGGGTCATGGCATGGTCACCTTATCGTCCAGGGCCGCCAGGAGCGGCTTGATCTTGGTGATCGATTCATCGAATTCGTCCGCCGGGTCGCTGTCGGCGACAATGCCGCCG
>DJHY01000014.1:22299-29617 GCA_002433335.1 Rhodospirillaceae bacterium UBA6608
TCGCTGTCGGCGACAATGCCGCCGCCCGCCTGGGCCGCGACCAGGCCGTCGGCATAGGTCAGGGTGCGGATGGCGATGGAGGAATCCATCGCCCCGTCGAAGCCCATCCAGGCGACGGCCCCGCAATAGGGCCCGCGCGGCACAGGCTCAAGTTCGTGAATGATTTCCATGGCGCGGATTTTCGGCGCACCGGTGATCGAGCCGCCGGGGAACGTCGCCCGCAAAAGATCGACCGCGTCCAGGCCCTCGGCGATGTCGGCACAAACTTCCGACACCAAGTGATGAACGCGGGAAAAGGTTTCCAGCTCGAACAGCTTCGACACCTTGACCGAGCCGACCTGGGCGACCCGCGACAGGTCGTTGCGCAACAGATCGACGATCATCAGGTTTTCCGCGCGGTCCTTTTCACTGGCGATCAGGGCGGCGGCCAGGGCGCGGTCTTCGTCGGTGGTCACGCCGCGCGGGCGGGTGCCCTTGATCGGCCGGGTTTCAATCCGCCCACCGGGGCTTAAGGACAGGAACCGTTCCGGCGAAGCCGAGATCACGGCTCGACCAGGCCCGCAATTGAGGAATGCCGCGAACGGGGCCGAGGATATCCCCCGCAGGCGACGGTAAACGTCATAAGGGCGCACGCCGTCCGGCAGGTCGGTCAGGTAGCGCTGCGTGATATTGGCCTGAAAGATGTCGCCCAGATGGATGTATTCGATGGCGCGGGCAATGCGCGCCTCCATCTCCACGCGGGTTTGGTCCGGACGCCACCGCGCGCCGAAGCTTCCCGGCTCGCGGGCGGGGCGGGCGGCGGCGATGCGCTCGGCCATGGCGCGCGCGCGGGTGTCGGGGCCGCTGCGCCGGCCGGCGCCTTGAACCGCGTTGCAGGCGACGACCCAGGCCTTGTTCAGCTTCATATCGAACACCGCGACGGTGTCGTAGAAGCCCATGAACATGTCTGGGAAATTCAGGCCGCCCGTCTTGCGGTCGGGCAGGCGTTCCAACGCCGCGCCCAATTCATAACCCAAAACACCGATCGCGCCGGTTTGGAACGGCGGCAGGCCCGGCACCGATTCCGTGCGCAGCCGGGCCAGTTCACACGCCAATTGTCCGAACGGGTCGTCTTCGGCCCCGGCCTCGATCACGTGATAGGGATCGCCCGCCAGGAAGGCATAGCGCCCGCGCCCGCCGACGGCATCGGCGCTGTCGAGCAGGGCCGCGACCGGGTCATCGGCGAAAGCCTCGAACGCGATCACCGGATCGATGAACGGGATCGGCTGAACATGAATGGGTTGGGTGATGTGCATCGCGGCGTCTGCGCCCATGGCGGCGCGGCCTTTCTGATGTCTAATCAGGCTGATGTCGGATCAGGCCGCCCCGAAAGGCACAGGACGACGGTGGCCGCCGATCAGAACACGTCGCCCAGGACGCGGTCCGGCGGCTTGTGCCCATCGACGAAGGTCTTGATGTTGATCAGCACCTTTTCACCCATGTCGATGCGGCCCTCGACCGTGGCGCTGCCCAGGTGCGGCAGCAGAACCGCGTTTTCCAGCGCCAGCAGCTTCGGGTTGACCGCCGGTTCGTGTTCGAACACATCCAGGCCCGCGCCGGCGATTTCGCCCGCTTCGAGCATCCGGGTCAGGGCGTTTTCGTCGATCACTTCGCCACGCGCGGTGTTGACGATAATGCTATGGGGCTGCAGCAACTGCAGGCGACGCGCCGACAACAAGTGATAGGTCGCGGGTGTGTGCGGGCAGTTGATCGAGACCAAGTCGACCCGGGCCAACATCTGGTCCAGGCTTTCCCAATAGGTTGCTTCCAATTCGGTTTCGACGTCTTCA
The DNA here is from genome assembly GCA_002433335.1 of Rhodospirillaceae bacterium UBA6608. The sequence goes on from DJHY01000014.1 coordinate 24,129, forward strand.
TGCACGCGCTTGCGGTTGTGGTAATGCACGGCCATGCCGAAGCCACGGGCGCGGCGCGCCACGGCGCGGCCGATACGGCCCATGCCGATGATGCCCAAACGCTTGCCGTTGATGCGGTGGCCGAGCATCCAGGTCGGGGCCCAGCCGGACCATTCGCCCGCGCGCATGACCCGCTCGCCCTCGGCGATGCGGCGCGACACGGCCAGGAACAGGGCCATCGTCATGTCGGCGGTGTCTTCGGTCAGAACGTCCGGCGTATTGGTCACGGTAATGCCGCGCTGGCGGGCGCTGGCCATGTCGATATGGTCGACGCCGGCGCCGTAGTTGGCGATCAGGCGCAGGTTCTCACCGGCCTTGGCCATGATCGCGGCGTCGATGCGGTCGGTCACCGTCGGCACCAGGACATCGGCCTTGGCCACGGCGTCGATCAACTGCGCCTTGGTCATGGGCTGATCGTCCAGGTTCAACTGGACGTCGAACAGTTCCATCATTCGGGTTTCGATGGCGTCCGGCAGCTTGCGGGTGACGACGACGCGGGGCTTCTTGTTCGGCATGGCTGGTATGTCTCCGTTCCACGAGACCTTAGAGCGTTTCACCGCCGGTTTGAAGTGTTCTAACCGTGGTTTCCGACGAATAAAAAGATAAGGCGCAGAGCGCTCTAGCAACTAACGCGGCGGCTTGTCCAGAGAGGTTTCAATAAGCGCCGAGCCAAGGCCCGATCCGGGCAAGGGCCTTGACGGCCTGAAGCGGGATGGCGATAAGTCCCAGGAGAGCCGATTGGACCGGCGCGGCGGGGGCAAGACCCCCGAAACCGCACCCCAGGACCCCGAGAGGACGCATGACCCGGCCTTCCGCCCGTGCCCTGTTTCGACCCATCTACATCGCCGCCCTGGCCGGATGCCTGGCGTTGGTCGTGGTCGTTTCGGGGTTGTATCTGAGCCCGCGGCCAGCCTTCGCGCAGGGCGCCGCCGCGACCAATGCGCCCTCGGGCCTGCCGCTACCGCGCTATGTCAGCCTCCGGGCGGGCGAAGTCAACATGCGGTCCGGACCCGGCGTGCAATATCCGGTCGATTGGGTCTACCGCCGTCGTCATCTGCCGATCGAGGTGATTGCCGAATTCCAAACCTGGCGCAAAGTCCGCGACCACCAGGGCACCCAGGGTTGGGTCCATCAAACCATGCTGGACAGCGAACGCACAGCCATCATCCTGGGCCGGACGCGGACGCTGCGCGCCGATCCCGACGCCAATTCCCGCGCCATCGCCCGATTGGAACCGGATGTGATCGTCCGCATCGCCGCCTGCCCGCAGGAAGGCGGGTGGTGCCGGGTGCGCGCCGCCGGGTTCGAAGGATGGATCCGCCGCGTCGAGATTTGGGGCCTGCGCAAGGACGAAGTCCTCGACTAACCCCCTTCAACGCCCTGCTTCACTACCGTTCAGTCGAAATCGCTGGCCAGCGCCTGTTTGACCGCATCGGGCAGGATCGCGATATGCCCGTATTTTTCATGGGCGATCTTAAGCTGGACCTCGGTGTTCGGATCGCGAAAGGCCGCGACCTGAGCATCGGTGAACGGAAAATGCAGGAACTGCACGCTCGACGCCTTGCCGTCGGCGGTGGTGCGATCGACGTCGGCCTCGGGCACGCCCAAAACCGTTTCGCCGGCGAATTCAAATCGCACTGTTTCCTCGACCCCACCCAGACCGTTTAGGAACCTGGCCCGGAGCACTGGATCATCGATTTCGAACATCAGGGTGCAGACCAATTCGCGGCCTTTGGGAATCAAAGGGTTATAGGCCGATAGTTCATCCGGGATTTGATCTTCCCCGCCCCTTTCGATGAACAACATCTCATGCACCTGATGGAACATGGTGTCGTAGCTTTCGAAATAGAACGTGGCGTCCGGGCCGACGGACAGGCGGCGGTTACGCTTGATCTCGGTGATCCGCTTGCGCCGCTCGGCCCGTTCACGGCCATAGACATCCATCGGCAGGATATCGGCGGGGGTCAGTTCATGCTTTTGGGGCATTCCGGTCCTCTTTCGCCAACTCAATCCCGAAGGCCGTAGGCAATGGCCATCAGCTCGATCGGGTGTTGGGCGTGGTTGATGCCTGATACGTCGGTTTCCAGCTTTTCCATTCCCTGGACGATATGGTCGCGGGCCAGGGGGCATTCGGACACGACATAGGGGGTTTCGTTCTTCGACGCCTGACGGGCGACCGGCTTGCCGACCTTCAGCGCGACATTGAAGAACTCCTTGGTCACGCCCCAGGACCCGCCATGGCCGGAGCAGCGCTCGATCACCTTGACGTCGGCTTCGGGCACCAGCTTCAGCATCTCCGCACCCTTTTGACCCATATTCTGGGCGCGGGCATGGCAAGCGATATGAGCAGTGATACCCCCGGCCAAGGGCTTCATGCCCGGGGCGAGGCCTTCTTTCTTGGAAATATCGACGATGTATTCGGTGATGTCCGAGGTATGGGTCGCCAGTTTCTTGACCATCTCATCGTCCGGCAGGATCAACGGCCATTCGAATTTCATCATCAGGGCGCAGGACGGCACCAGGGCGATAACCTCGTAGCCTTTGTCGATCCACTGGCATAGCTCGGCGGCGACTTCTTTCGCCGCTTCCGCGACCGAGGCGATATCCCCCTGCTCCAACTGGGGCATGCCGCAGCATCGCGGATAGACCGCAACCGTTTCGACACCGTTACGGGCGAGCACGCCCTGCGCCGAGGTCCCGATCGCCGGGTTGTTGTAATTCGCGAAACAGGTGGCGTAGAGCACCGCCTTGCGCCCATGGGCCGGGGCCGTTGCGTCGACGGCGGGCGGTGTTTTGGCCTCGTCCATAAAGGTTTTGCCGTGGAATTCAGGCAATTTCGCTTCGCGGTCGATCCCGGCCAGGCTTTCCATGGCCGGGCGGGTCACGCCGTTTCCGCATTTGCAGGCCCAGTTGACGACGCCCGACATGCTGCCGGCCAGCTTGCCGTTGCGGTCGGTCTTGGTCATTTCGCGGGCAGCGAAGGGGATCATTCCCTTTTTCTGCTCGATGGCGCGGTAGCGCAGCATCAAGTGAGGGAAATCCAGATTGAATTCGTGCGGGGGGACATAGGGGCACTTCGTCATGAAGCACATGTCGCAAAGGGTACAGGCGTCGACGATGGGTTTGAAATCGGCGCTGGAAACGGTGTCCAGTTCGCCCGATTCAGACTCGTCGATCAGATCGAACAGGCGGGGGAAGCTGTCACACAGATTGAAACAGCGGCGGCAACCGTGACAGATGTCGAAGACGCGGCGCAGTTCTTCGTCGAGTTTCTGTTCGTCGTAGAATTCCGGGTCCTGCCACGGCAACGGGTGGCGGATCGGCGCTTCAAGGCTTCCTTCGCTCATGGGGCATCCCTTTATCGCAGGCCTTTCGGGGGGCCGCGCCGACGACTTCTCGGCGCACCGATATGGCGGCATCTAACAAGCGGACAGGGCGTTGCGCACATAGCGGGCGCCAACGGCGACCGCCCGCAAGATAAAAGGCATAGATCAGCGGGCGCGGACGAAGAAGCCGTCCGCGCCGCGCCTGAACCCTGCCTTAGCTCATGGTGTCGAGCGCTTTTTGGAAACGACCGGCGTGGGATTTTTCCGCTTTCGCCAGGGTTTCGAACCAATCGGCGATTTCGTCGAAACCTTCGTCACGGGCGGTCTTGGCCATACCCGGATACATGTCGGTGTATTCGTGAGTTTCACCGGCGATGGCGGCTTTCAGGTTGGCGTCGGTGGCGCCAATCGGCTCACCCGTGGCCGGGTCGCCGACTTCTTCCAGGAATTCCAGATGGCCGTGCGCATGGCCGGTTTCGCCTTCGGCGGTCGAGCGGAACACGGCGGCGACATCGTTGTAACCTTCGATATCGGCCTTTTGCGCGAAATACAGATAGCGGCGGTTGGCCTGGGATTCCCCGGCGAACGCGGCTTTCAGGTTTTCTTCGGTCTGGCTGCCTTTGAGGGCCATGGTTTGCACTCCCTTGGTTGGTTTTGGTGGACAAGATTATTGGGAGGCAAAGCGTAGGCCTGACAGTCAAATGCTGTCAATATTAGAATTGTTTTAATTTAGATATAGCAAGCCGATCCGACCGCCGCCGGACGCTTATCACGGGGAAGGAATGGACCGAAAGGTCAGTCGCCTTCGGGGCGGACCCGCACGACCACGTCGATGCGCGATACCGCCATGCCCGCCGGGGTCGGCGGCAAGGCGGCGATTTCGACCATATCGCCCGGAATATCTTCCAGGTCGCCGGTCTGATCGTAATAGAAATGGTGATGATCGGTCATGTTCGTGTCGAAGTAGCTGCGCTGGGAATCGACCACGATTTCCCGCAGCAACCCGGCACGGCGGAATTGATGCAGCGTGTTGTAAACCGTCGCCAGGGAAACCCGGACATGGGCGCCCTGGGCTTCGGCATGGAGCATTTCGGCGGTCAGGTGGCGATTGCCGCCTTCGAACAACAATTTCGCCAAGGCCATGCGTTGGCGCGTCGGCCGCAACCCGGCGCCGCGCAACAGGTCCAGAATCTGGCTGAAGGGGCGGGCTTCATGACCGGACGCAACATGGTCGGTCCGTTTGGCCGTGGGCAATTGGTTCATTCGATCGCATACCTTGTTATGGCCGGCGCGCCGTAAGAAGCGCCCGATTAATAATTAGAATAGTTATATAAAGATGTATAAGGTTTTTTCCAGGCTAAATTGCCTGGGCTGATCGGTCTGATTTTCAGCAGATTTCCGCCACGGGTTCAAACCCCGCGGCAATCCGATCAGTCGTCGACCATATCTTCCGGGTTCGGCAGGCCGATGATGTTGTAGCCCGAGTCCACATGATGGACTTCGCCGGTCACCCCCGCGGCCAGATCGGACAACAAATACAACGCCGCCCCACCGACATCTTCCAGACGGACCGTGCGCTTCAGCGGCGCGTGGCGCTGGTTCCATTTGTAGACGTGACGGGCGCCGCCGATGGCGCTGCCGGCCAGGGTCCGCATCGGCCCGGCCGAAATCGCGTTGACCCGGATGCCCTGCGGGCCCAGGTTGGCCGCCAGGTAACGGACGCTGGCTTCCAGCGCCGCCTTGGCCACACCCATGACGTTGTAGTTCGGCATGACCCGGGTCGAACCCGTATAGGTCAGGGTAATCAGCGATCCGCCTTCGCCCATCATCTCGGCCGCCGCGCGGGCCAGGGCCGTAAACGAATAGCAGCTGACGTCCATGGTGCGCAGGAAGTTGTCGCGCGAGGTGTTCAGATACTTGCCCTTGAGCTCTTCCTTATCGGAATAGGCCACGGCATGAACAACGAAATCCACCCCGCCCCAACGCGATTTCAGCTCGGCGAACACGGAATCGATGCTTGCCTGGTCCTCGACCTCGCAAGGCAGGACGATGTCGGAGCCAAGCTCCGCCGCCAGCGGCATGACCCGCTTGGCGATGGCCTCGTTCTGATAGGTGAAGGCCAGT
>DJHY01000014.1:29918-30178 GCA_002433335.1 Rhodospirillaceae bacterium UBA6608
GTTCTGATAGGTGAAGGCCAGTTCCGCGCCGTGTTCGCGCAGTGTCTTGGCAATGCCCCAGGCGATCGAATGATCGTTGGCGACGCCCAGGATCAGGCCCCGACGGCCCGCCATGATGTTCGATTGCAAAGGGGTCGTATCGGGGGTGTCCTGCGGGGGCACGCCAGATCCGTCAACGGGGCCGTTCATGGGAAATCTCCTGCGGGACCAGCGTCGGCCCCGGTTATGCTTCTAGCCGTTTAAACGCCAGGGTAGCGTTG
>DJHY01000258.1 GCA_002433335.1 Rhodospirillaceae bacterium UBA6608
CGCGGGATCACCATGGTGATCGTCACCCACGACATCGACGAGGCCATCGCCATGGCCGACCGCGTGCTGATCATGTCGCGCAATCCGGGCCGTCTGATCGGCGAGTTGCCGGTCGACCTGCCCTGGCCGCGCGACGGCGGACAGCCGGCGTTCCAGGCCCTGCGTTCCCAGTTGATGGACAGCTTCAAAAGCGCGGAGGACGAAACGCCCGGCGTGGTCCCCGAAACACAGAAGCCCGAAACACAGAAAACCGAACAACCGAAGCCGACGCTGGTGACGGAAAGCCCGAAAAGCGCTGCCTAACGCGGCCCCCCAATTACCGACCCAGTAATTCCCGAAAGGACAGGTGTCATGAGCACGAAGAAGACCCAGGAAGGCGAGATCACCGCCGACGAGCTGTCGTATCTTGAAAAGCACGAAATGGGACGCCGGGACTTCATCCTCGACTCCCTGGCCTTCGGCGGCCTGGCCGCCAGCCTGGGCATGATGGGCGGGAATGCCGCCTGGGCCAACATGACGCCGCCCAAGGACGAGGTCGTGCGCATCGGCTACCTGCCGATCACCGACGCCACGGTCCTGCTGGTCGCCCATGCCATGGGCTTCTTCGAGGAAGAGGGCCTGAAGGCCGAGAAGCCGACCCTGATCCGCGGCTGGTCGCCGCTGGTCGAAGGCTTCGCCGCCGGCAAGTTCAACCTGGTCCACTTCCTGAAGCCGATCCCGATCTGGATGCGCTACAACAACAACTTCCCGGTCAAGATCATGTCCTGGGCGCACCTTAACGGGTCGGGCCTGGTCGTCGGCAAGCACACCGGCATCACCACCTTCGCCGAAATGGGCGGTAAGCAGGTTGCCGTGCCGTATTGGTATTCGATGCACAACATCATCCTGCAGATGGGCCTGCGCCACGCCGGTCTGACCCCGGTGATCAAGCCGCAGGGCGAGGCCCTGGCGCCGAACGAGGTCAACCTGCAGGTCATGCCCCCGCCCGACATGCCGCCGGCCCTGGCCGCCAAGAAGATCGACGCCTTCATCGTCGCCGAGCCGTTCAACGCGGCGGGCGAATTGCTGGCGGGCGGCAAGATGCTGCGCTTCACCGGCGACATCTGGCGCAACCATCCGTGCTGCACGATCTGCATGAATGAAAAGCAGGTCGAGGCCAATCCGGAATGGACCCAGAAGGTCATGAACGCGATCGTCAAGGCCCAGGGCTATGCCCAGGCCAACAAGAAGGAAGTCGCCCATATGCTGTCCAAGGACGGCAAGCGCTACCTGCCGATGAAAGGCAAGGTGGTTGAGCGGGCGATGACGCTCTACGACACCAAGAGCTACGAAACGCCCAAGGCGATCCAGCATGCCGATTGGCAATCGGGCCGGATCGACTTCCAGCCCTGGCCGTTCCCGTCGGCGACCAAGCTGATCGTCAACGAGCTTCAGCGCACCCTGGTCGGTGGCGACACCACTTTCCTGCAGAAGATCGACGCCGACTTCGTGGCCAAGGACCTGGTCGACTATCGCTTCGTCAAGGCCGCGATGGAAAAGCATAAAGGCTGGCAGGACGCGCCGGGCTTCGACGCCGCCAATCCCTTTGACCGAGAAGAGATCGTCGCCCTTTGACGAGCACACCGATGACAACCGTAACCGCACATGCTGCCGGCGCGCCCGGCATGATCGACCTGAAGCCGGCCCGCATCGCGGGCTGGCTGAAGGCCCTGGTAAATCCGCTGGTCGGCATGGCGATCCTGGTCGCCCTGTGGTGGGTCGGCGGCTATGTGATCGCCAACGACCCCGACATGGAGGCTTTCTCCGCCTTTGCGCCGGGGCCGACCTTTGCCGCGCTGATCGACCTGGTGTCGAGCGGCTCGATCTGGCCGACGATCGGCGCCAGCCTGTACCGCATCCTGGCGGGCCTGGCCTGGGGCATGCTGATCGGCGTGCCGGTCGGGGTGGTCATCGGCTATTTCTCCGCCGCCATGAATGTCGCTAACGTGCCGTTCCAACTGTTGCGCATGATCAGCCCCCTGGCCTGGATGCCGATCGCCGTGCTGGCCTTCGCCAGCTGGGATTCGGCGATCATCTTCCTGATCGCCATGGCCACGGTCTGGCCGATCATTTTCTCGACCGCCCATGGGGTGAAGCGGATCGATCCGAACTGGTTCAAGGTCGCCCGCAACCTGGGCGGCGACAGCCTGCAGATGCTGCGCCGGATCGTCATGCCCGCGATCATGACCGATGTGCTGGCAGGCATTCGCTTGGCCGTCGGTGTCGCCTGGGTGGTTTTGGTTCCGGCTGAATATCTGGGCGTGACCAGCGGCCTCGGCTACGCCATCAACGACGCCCGCGATACCCTGGAATACGACACCTTGGCCGCCGTCGTGGTGATCATCGGAGTGATCGGCTACGGCCTGGACTTCGTCTGCAACCAGCTGATCCGGCGGTGCAATTGGCACACTGACTAAGCCGTTGCCCGACAAAATCGGGAGACCGCGCAATTTTTGACATTGTTAGAAATCCCGGGAGTGTTACGGTGTCAGTTGACAATTTCGAACATTCTCTGCCCGGGATTTTTCACGACATGTCGGCTGCCAATCCTTCCCCCCATTCCGAAACGGACGTCGGCGGGGCGGATCTTGTCGTCGTGCATGAAGCGGTCAAGCTGATCGGCCAGGCGGCGACGCCGGAAATCGCGATCAGCAGCATCCTGCGCCTGATGTCGCAAATGTTGGGCCTGAACCGGGGTCGGGTGTTGCTTCCAGTGCCGGGCGGCGATGCCCTGCGGATCCGCTATTCCTACGGACTGACTGACGAAGAACGCGCCCGCGGAACCTACGGCATCGGCGAGGGCATTACCGGCACCGTCTACACCACCGGCCAGCCCGCGGTGGTCCAAAACGTGGATGAAGAACCCAATTTCCTGTTCCGCGCCGTCGACCGCGCGACCCTGCCGCCGGAAACGGTCGCCTTCATCGCCGTGCCGGTCATGGACGGCGACATCCCGATGGGGGTGCTGGGCGCGCACCGCATTCGTCTGCGCCCGCGCAGCATCAACGCCGATCTGGTGATCCTGCGCATCCTGGCGACGCTGATCGCCCAGATGCTGAAGATCAATGCCCTGATCGACGAGCGCACCAGCCGCCTGGCCGAAGAGAACAAGGAGCTGAAGGACGCCCTGGACCAGCAGCAGGAAGGGCACGGCATCCTGGGCGAAAGCCAAGCCATCCGCGACGCGCTGCGTCAGGTTCTGCGTGTTGCCGACACGGGCGTGACCGTTCTGTTGACCGGCGAGTCCGGGACCGGCAAGGAGCGCTTCGCGCAAATCCTGCATCTCAACAGTTCGCGCAAGGACAACCCGTTTCTGGCCATCAACTGCGCCGCCATTCCCGAACAGCTTTTGGAATCGGAATTGTTCGGCCACGAACGCGGTGCCTTCACCGGTGCCTCGGCGATGAAGATGGGCAAGCTGGAACTGGCCAAGGGCGGAACCTTGTTCCTCGACGAAATCGGCGACATGAACCTGGAGCTTCAATCGAAGCTGCTGCGCGTGCTGGAAAACAAGGTGATCCAGCGGGTCGGCGGGGTGAAGGACATTCCGGTCGATGTTCGCATCGTCGCCGCGACCCATAAGAATTTGCAACAGGCGGTCAACGCCGGGTCCTTCCGCATGGACCTGTTCTATCGGCTCAACGTGTTTCCGCTGCATCTACCGCCGCTGCGCGACCGCGACGGCGATATTCGTATCTTGGTCCGCCACATCCTGCTCAAGGCCAATCAGGAATACGGCCGTAACACGATCCTCAGCAAAGGCGTGATGACGCGGTTCGAGGGCTATAACTGGCCCGGCAACATCCGCCAGTTGGAAAACGTGGTGAAGCGCGCGGTCCTGATCGCCCAGGATGGGGTGATCACCGTGCCCGATATTGAATCCATCCTGCGTCAGGAAGCCTCGATCAGCTATCACCTGGAGGCCGGCCAGCCGACCGCGCCGCAATTTCCCGCGCCCCAGCCGACGTCCTTTCAGGCCCCGCCGGCTCAGGTCCAACCGCAACCGAATTGGGGGCATCCCGCCGCACAGCACGGCGGCTATCCCAATGCTTATGCCGCGCCGAATGCCCGGCCCTATGCCTGGGTCGATCCGGACGAACGGGAAACCCTGATCGAGGCGCTGCGTAGTACCGGCGGCAACAAGACGCGGGCCGCGATGGCGCTGGGGATGACCGCGCGGCAGTTCCGGTATCGCCTGGAAAAGCTGGGCATCAGCTAAGGCATTTCCCAATCCATTTGTGGACAGGTTCTTTGGGCGGCGTATCCCTCTGTCCGAACTTGCCAATCTTTCGGCTTTGTCAGGATGTGACAATGTCAACAATTGGGCGATGAGTGGGGCGACAATTGTCAGCTTCGGATAAATTGAAATTGCTGAATTTGACCATAACCATCTGATTTAAAATGACTAATTATCTTTTGGAAGAATTGGCATGTTGCCTGCAATGGGGAAGGCAGGCAAAGGCGCCGACACGTGCCGTGCGATGTCACGGCGGTCGTAGCCGATCCGTCACAGACCATGATCAACCGGAGATAATCCATGAGCACTGCCACCGCCGCACAGACCATCACCACCTATCTGCGCCCGATCGATAGCGAGGGCCTGAAGGCCTTTGCGGAAAAGGGCCGCAACAATCCGGAATCCCGCGGCACCAACAAGGTGCATACGGTGACCGAAGGTCAGTATCGCACCATCAGCCACGTCAACGATCATGAAGTCGTGGTCGACGAGCCGCTGCATCTGTTCGGTCAGGATACGGCTCCGGCGCCGGGCGAAATCGTTCTGTCCGGCCTGGGCGGTTGCCTGGCCGTCGGCATCACCGCCGTCGCCACGGCGCGGGGCGTGAAGCTGAGCAAGCTGGAAGTCTTCCTGGAAGGCGACATCGGCAATCCGGCCGCCTGGGGCGCCGGTGGGGCCGATCGCCAGCCGAGCCAGATGGGCTTTCAGGAAATTCGCGTGAAGGTGCTGGTCGAAGGCGACGCCTCCCGCGAAGAGCTGGACGATATCGTCAAGCACGCCAACTACTATTCGCCGGTTGCCAACACCATGCGCAACCCGATCCCGTTTGAAATCAGCCTCGCTGACTAAAGGTTACCCGCACCCCGGATGGCGGGCCGACGGAACCATCGTCGTCGGTCCGCCTTCCTCCGGGGCGGCAGATTTCGAAACTACTTTCTCCGCTAGGCATGGAGGGTCCCTTGGACAGCGTCGCCGAACAGACTTCGTCATTTCCCTGGCTTGAGGACGCAGACGTTCTCGCCGGTGTCACAGAAGTCGCGCAGGGCCCCTTGGCCGAAGCCGCATATCGCATCGACCAGGAACACTATTATCCCACCGACATCATGGCCTCGCTCGGCGAGGCCGGTGCCTTCGGTGTTCATCTGGATCGCTATGGCGGTCGCTACGATCTGGCGCTCAAGGCGATGAGCGAAATCGCCCGGGTCTGCGGATCGACCGGGTTCCTGACCTGGTGCCACGATGCCTGCGGCCTGTACATGGAACAGTCGGGCAATCCGGCGTTGCTGGCGCGGTTGGACGATCATGCCCGGGGCCGCACCATGGGCGGCACGGGCCTGTCCAATCCGATCAAGTCGCTGACCGGGATCGAAAAGATGATCCTTACGGCCAAACCGGTCGCCGGCGGCTATGTCGTCAACGGCACCTTGCCCTGGGTCAGCCATATCGCGCGCGGTCAGTACTGCGGCGTGTTGGCCGGGGTCGACGACGGCGGCGATGCGCCGTCGCGCGAAATCATGTTCCTGCTTGATCTGGACGAGCGTGTCGACCTCCGTCGCTGCCCGGAATTTTCGGGCATGGAAGGGACCAGCACCTGGGCCATTCCCCTGGTCGATTACTTCGTCAGCGAAGCTCAGATCATCGCCGACCCGGCGGTGCCGTTCATCAAAAAAGTCCGCTCGGCCTTCATCCTGTTGCAGATCGGTTGGGCGCAGGGTGTGATCCAGGGATCGATCGATTCCATCGACGAGGTCGAGGACGTGCTCGGTCATGTGAACCAATATCTGGACGCCCGCCCGGACGAACTTCGCGCCGAACTGGACGACCTGACGACGCGGGCGACGTCGCTTTGCGCCGATCCTTATTGCGAGGACAAGGACTTCTTCCTGCAGGTTCTGGACGCCCGCGCCCAGGCGGCGGAACTGGCGCTGAAGGCGTCGCAGTCGGCCCTGTTGCACCAGGGCGCGCGCGGTTACTTGATGAAAGCTGCCCCGCAACGGCGCATCCGCGAAGCCCATTTCGTGGCCATCGTCACCCCGGCGATCAAGCATATCCGCTGGGAGATGGCCAAGCTGATGCGCGAGGAGATGCCCGCATGACCGATCCTGAAGGCGGCCAGCCCTGGCGGCTCTATATCTGTCGCGCCTGTGGTTTCGTCTATGACGAAAGCAAGGGCGATCCCGATAGCGGCCTTGCCCCCGGCACCCGTTACGAAGACATCCCGGACGATTGGGAATGCCCGCTTTGCGGCGTGACCAAGACCGATTTCGAGCTGTTCGAAAAATCCGCCCCGACCGAAGCCGTCGCCCCCGTGGCCCCGGCCCAGGGAACGGGCATCGTCGTGGTCGGCGCCGGTCTGGCCGGGTGGGCCACGGTCGAAGCGATCCGCGCCCAGGACGCCGAGGTTCCCTTGACCCTGGTGACTGCCTGCGACGGCGACGTCTATCACAAGCCGGAATTGTCGATCGCGATCAGCCGCGGCATGTGCCGCGACAGCCTGGTCCGCGAACGCGGCGTCGATGCGGCCAAACGGTTGGGCGTGCGCCTGCTGCGTCAGACCTTTGCGGTCGGCCTGTCACCCGCGTTGCATCAGCTGCGCACCACGCGCGGCACGGTGACATATACCAAATTGATTTTGGCCCAGGGGGCGAAGCCCGCCTTGCCGCCGATGTTGCCGCCGGAATTGTGCTGGCGGGTCAACGACCTGGATGCCTGGTGCGGCCTGTCCAAGAAACTGGCCGCTGGTTCGGCCCGGGTCGCCATCGTCGGCGCAGGCATGGTCGGGTGCGAACTGGCCGAGGACCTGACGGCAAGCGGCCACCGCGTTTGCTTGATCGACTGCGAAGCCCTGCCCCTGGCGGGCTTGCTGCCCGACGCGGCGGCGGTCCGGCTGAAGGCGAGCTTTACCGAACTGGGCATCGATTTTCGGGGCGGCGGTCAGATCACTGGGATCACCGCCGACGCGGACGGTGCCCGCCATATCAAGTTCGCGGACGGCGCGACCCTGGTTGTCGATCATGTCATCGCGGCGACCGGCCTGGTCACCGACAGCCGCCTTGCGCGGCAGGCGGGCCTGGCCTTCGACCGGGGCATTCAGGTCAACCCGGAAACCCTGTCGACCAGCGATCCGGATATCTATGCGTTGGGCGATTGCATCAGCCTCTACGGCATGCCTTGCCGCTTTATCGAGCCGATCCCCCATCAGGCCAAGGCCATCGCGCGGGCGGCGTTGTCACTGCCGCAGGAAGCCTATCGCCACGCGGATCCGGTCATCCGTCTGAAGACCAAATCCCTGCCCATCGTCGTGCACGGCATGCCGAAACGGGGCGGGGACTGGCGCATCGTCAAACAGGATTTCGACCGCCTCGAAATGGAACAGCGCATGGGCGACATGGTCACCTCGACCCTGAAGGTCGGCAAGGCCAAGGCGGCGTAGGCGATTTTCCCGGCGTCAGTGCGCCGGGATCGCCGGGTCGCCGAACAGGTCGGTCAATGAACGTTGATGCGTGGTGTCCACGGTCGCGGTCGCGGTCATCCCGGCGCGCAGCGGCGGGGCGTCGGGATGGGGATGCAGCTTCAAGCGCACCGGTAGGCGTTGCACCACCTTGACCCAGTTACCCGAAGCGTTCTGCGGCGGCAGGATCGCGAATTCGGCCCCGGTCGCAGGCGAGATGCTTTCGACCTCAGCCTCCCACACGATCCCCGGATAGATATCCAGCGCGACCGTCGCCTTCTGTCCCACGCGGACATAGGTCAATTCCGTTTCCTTGAAGTTGGCATCGACCCAGGGCGGGGTATCGGTGACGATGGCGAACAGGGGTTCCGCCGCCGTGATCTGTTCCCCGGCAACCAGCGGCACGGTCACGACGATACCGTCCGACGGCGCATGGACGGTCGTCCGCGACAAGTCCAGCTTGGCCTGGGCCAGGGCCGCCAGTTTGGTGCGAACCACGGGGTGGGTGTCGACCGGCTTGTCCGGATCGCCGCCCAGGGCCGCCTCGATCCGTTGAATTTTCTGCCGCGCCAAGGTGATGCGGTCATCGGCGGCGTTGGCGTCGTTCTCCATTTCGTCGAACCGGGCGTGCGAGGTCGCGCCCCGCTTGACCAGTTGGCGTTCGCGGTCGAACCGCTTGCGGAAATAGACGGCGCGGTCCTGGGCATCGCGCAGTTCGACCTGCGCCTCTTTCCAGGTCGCGGCCAGGGTCGCGATTTCGCGCCGCGCGGCATCCAGGTCCGCCTCGGCCCGGTCGACGGCCAATTGGAACGGTTCCGGGTCGATCACGACCAACACGTCGCCCTTCTTGACCTTCATATGAGCATGGGCGCGAACCTCGAGCACGCGGCCCGAAACTTCGGCGGCCAGCTTGGCGATGTCGGTTTTGACATAGGCGTTTTCGGTCGAGACATAGCGCGCGCCATGCAGCCAATACCACATGCCTACGCCCAGGATGATCACCGGCACCAGGACAAGCAGCAGGAAGCGCAGCAAGGTCGGGCGCTTTGGCTGGGCCGGCGTCGTCGCATGGTCCAGGGAAATGGCGCTCTGTTCATTCGGCATTCTTTTTCTCGAGCTCTTTGGATTGAATGGGGTCCGTTTCCTGGGCCATGTCCTGCAGTCGCTGTTTCACGATCAGCAGGATGTCGGTCAGGCTTTCGCGTTCCTTGGCGGTCAGGCCGGATAATTCCTCTTCGACCATCGCTTCGGCGATGGGTGTGATCTGGGCGTGGATCTTGCGGCCCAGATCGCTGGTGTAGATGCGCTTGATGCGCCGGTCGGTGTCGTCGGGGCGGCGCTCGATCCAGCCGAATTCCTCAAGTTTATCGATCAGCCGACCGGCCGAGGCCTTTTCGACCTCCAGCAATTCGGCCAGTTCCGATTGGCTCACGCCCGGTTGGTCCTCGACCCGGCGCAGGGCCATCCACTGCGTGCGGGTAAAACCCAAATTGCGCACCCGCCGGTCAAACACGGTGCGTTGCAGGCGCGCCGCTTCCATCAGCAGGAAGGCGAGATAACGTCCCTCGGACAGAGGTTGTGGATCGATCTTCGACATAAACGAATTGTCCTGGAAAATTTAGTAAGTAATGTTACTTTTGCGTTCCTTACTGTCAATAGGGTTACCAAATCGCATGGCCGCCGACGCCGCCGTAGAAAACATGTCGCCCCGACCGGAGCTGTCGCCGGCCCGCCGCTACCTGATTCTGGGGATGGTGGTGTTGAGCGTGACGCTCTATTCCACGTCGATCCTGATCGTCTCGGCGGTGCTGCCGCAGTTG
>DJHY01000103.1 GCA_002433335.1 Rhodospirillaceae bacterium UBA6608
GTTCTCCATGTCGTCGGGGCGACCGGCGCGCCGGTGATCGCGGGCGCGATGGCATCGTTGTCGTGCCGGACCCATGCGGTCCATGACGGCGGCGATCACCGAATCGTCGTCGGGCGCGTTGAAGAGGTCGTGGTCGACCGCGATAAATCCCCGCTGCTGTATTTTCAAAGCTCTTATCGTGGGTTAAGTGAGCAGGGATAACCCTCCGTTTCTGCTTAGTTTTCCCATCGCCCGTGCGGTGGCCGCACAGCTTTTCGGCGGGGTCGTGACGATCATCGCCATGGCGTTGCTGCGCCAGGCCGGTTGGCCCGCGCCGCCGGCGACGCTGTGCATCATTTGGGGCTGTGCGGCGGCCCTGGCGACCTTACCCATGCGTCTGGCGCGGTGGTGGCTGCCGGTGCAGGCCGCGGCCCCGGTGTTGCTTTGGGTGGCCTTGGGCCTGCAACCGCCGACTTGGGTGTTTCCGGTCGTCTTTGTCGTCTTGCTGGCGCTGTACTGGAATGCCGTGGGCGAGGGGGTTCCTCTCTACCTGACCAACGCTACCACCTGGCGCGCGGTTGAGCACCTATTGCCGAAGGGCGAAAATATCCGCATGGCCGACTTGGGTAGCGGCTTGGGCGGAACTCTTTGGCACGTGGCCCAGGCCCGCCCGGACGCACGCTTCGACGGCTATGAAACGGCGCCTTTGGTTTATGCGATCAGCCGATTGCGCCTGTTGGTGCAGCCGCGCGGGAACCTGACCCTGCATTTCAAATCCCTATGGCGCGCGGATTTGAGCGGGGTCGACATGGTTTATTGTTTCCTGTCGCCGGTGCCGATGGAGCGCCTGTACGACAAGGCCAAGACCGAGATGAAGCCCGGCAGCCTGTTCGTTTCGAACAGCTTCGAAGTCCCGGGCGTCACAGCGGACCAGATCGTCGAGGTCGATGACCGCCGCCAGACCCGGTTGCTGGTTTATCGGATGTAATCAGTCGAGATCGGCGGACAGCACGCGCGTGTTGAACCCGGCGTTGCACAGGGCCTTGACGATGGCGCGCACGTGTTCGACGTCGACCGTTTCGATCACCACGTCCAATTCGGTGTCCTTGATCGGACCGTCGAAGAACAGGCGCTGGTGATAGACCTCGAGAATATTTCCGCCCAAGCCGCCGATCAGGCCCGAAACCTCGGACAGCATGCCCGGCCGGTCGCTCATGCCGATGCGCAGGCTGACCATACGGCCGCCGCGGACCAAGCCGCGCAGCAATACGTTCGACAACAGCCGGGAATCGATGTTACCGCCGGAAATCACGATGCCGACCCGCCGCCCGGCGTATTTATCGCCCGAGGCGAGCAAGGCCGCGACACCCGCGCCGCCCGCGCCCTCGGCGACGATCCGCTGGCCGTCGGCCAGGGTCAGGACCGCTTCTTCCAATTCGTCTTCGCTCAATACCGCGACGTCAGAGACATGCTCGGCGATGATCGGGGTGGTCAGTTCGCCGGGCGATTTGACCGCGATGCCGTCGGCGATGGTGATGCCGCCGTTGCCGGTGAAGGGTTCACCCTTCAGCGCCATGGCCATCGACGGATAGATCGCCGTCTGTGCGCCGATCAGCTCGATCTTAGGATTCAGGGCCTTGGCCGCGATAGCGCAACCGGCCATCAATCCGCCGCCGCCGATCGGAACCATCAAAACATCCAGGTCCGGCGCGTCTTCAAGAAACTCCAGCGCCGCCGTGCCTTGTCCGGCGATCACGTGTTCATCGTCGAACGGCGCGATAAACAACATGCCCGTTTCCTCGGCATGGGCCAGGGCGGCTTCGCGGGCGGCGTGGAAATCAGCACCCTTCAGTTCAACCTTGGCGCCCAGGGCTTCCGTGCGGCCGACCTTGGTGAACGGCGTGCCTTCGGGCATGAAGATAACAGCTTCGATCCCCAGGCGGCCGGCGTGAAAGGCAACGCCTTGGGCATGGTTGCCGGCCGAGGCCGCGACCACGCCACGGGACCGCTCCTCAGGCGTCAGGCTTTCAAGCTTGACCCCGGCGCCCCGAACCTTGAACGAGCCGGTGATCTGCAGGTTTTCCAATTTCACGAAAACGTCGGCGCCGCTCAGACGCGACAGGTGGCGCGCCGCCATGGCGGGGGTGCGCACAAGCTGGCCCTCAAGCACGCGGGCGGCATCGCGGATGGTGTCGATGGTTACGTTCATGGCAATGCGATTTCCAACTCGAAAATTCGAATGAGTTTTAGGGGGTTCGAGGAAGCGCAAGTTCTACACCCTTGATCGGTGTTTGTGCAGGGTTTTCCGTTGCTAATCGGCATGCTGAAATTTTCACCCCGCCACATTGCGGGGGAGCGGCCTTGCCGCTATACAATCCCGCCATACGGATCTCCCGCGCCGTCACAAAGATCAAGAAACGACCAGGCGCCATCAACAAAAGGAACATGACATGTCCGGACCCCTGAGCGGCCTTCGGGTTTTCGATCTGACCCGCATTCTGGCTGGCCCTTCCTGCACGCAGATCCTCGGCGACCTGGGCGCCGACGTGATCAAGGTTGAAATTCCCGGCAAGGGCGACGACACGCGCGGTTTCGCGCCGCCGTACCTGAAGGACGGCGAGGGCAAGGACACGGACCAGAGCGCTTATTTCACCTGCGCCAACCGCAACAAGCGCTCGATCACCCTGGACCTGACCAAGCCGGAAGGCATCGAGATCGCCAAGAAGATGATCGCCAAGTCCGACGTGCTGGTCGAAAACTTCAAGACCGGCGGTCTGGCCAAATACGGCCTGGGCTATGATCAGCTGAAAGACGACAACCCGGGCCTGGTTTATTGCTCGGTCACCGGCTTCGGCCACACCGGCCCGTATGCCAACCGTCCGGGCTATGACGTGCTGATCCAGGGCATGGGCGGCTTCATGAGCGTCACCGGCGAGCCGGACGAGGGCCCGCAGAAGGCCGGTATTCCGATCTCCGACCTGATCGCGGGCATGTACGCCGCCGTCGGCATCAACGCCGCGCTGCGTCATCGTGAAGTCACCGGCAAAGGCCAGCACATCGACATCGGTATGCTCGACACCACGGCGGCCATCCTGTCGATCCAGGGCGCCAACTTCCTGGCGACCGGCCAGAACCCGCCGCGCCTGGGCAACGCTCATCCGAACATCGTGCCGTACCAGGCCTTCGCGACCGCCGATGGCGACATCATCCTGGCCGTTGGCAACGACGGGCAGTTCCAGCGGTTCTGCAAAGTTGCCGGCTGCGAGCATCTGGCCGAAGACCCGCGTTACGCCACCAACGACAAGCGCGTCAGCAACCGCGAAGAGATCGTCGGCCTGTTGAAGCCGATCATCGCCGCCAAGCCGTCGGAATTCTGGCTGACCGAGTTGGAAAAGAACAACGTCAGCTGCGGCCCGATCAACCGCCTGGATCAGGTGTTCTCCGATCCGCAGTTCATCGCCCGCGGCATGCAGTTGGACATGCCCCATCCGAAAACCGGCACCGCGCCGGTCAAGATGGTGGCCAGCCCGCTGAAGTTCTCGGAATCCAAGGTCGATTACCGCTATGCGCCGCCGGTCCTGGGCCAGCATGTCGACGAAGTTCTCAACGAGCTTCTGGACATGTCCGAGGACGATATCGCCGGTCTGCGCGAACGCGGCGTGATCTAACGCATCGAAGGCGGGGAGGGTACCCATGGAACGAAAATCCTTCCTGGGGCTCTCCGCCGCCGGTGCGTTCCACAAAGTTGTCTATTGGGAGTGGGGGCCGGCCGACGCGCCGGTCCTTCTTTGCGTGCATGGATTGACGCGCAACGGGCGCGATTTCGATGCCGTTGCCGAACGTTTCTCAGACCGCTGGCGGGTCGTTTGCCCGGATATCGTCGGACGGGGCGAAAGCGACCGCCTGCTCAATCCGGCGCTCTACGCGACACCTCAGTATTTGGCCGATTTGACGGCCCTGATCGCACGCCTGAACGTCGACAAGGTCGCTTGGCTGGGGACGTCGATGGGCGCGCTGTTGGGCATGTTCGCCGCCGCCACGGCCAATACACCGGTCGAACGCTTGTTGATGAACGACGCCGGGCCTGTCCTGACCAAGGAATCCCTGCAACGGATTGCCGCCTATGTCGGGAGCACGCCCGATTTCGCTGATATGGCCGAGGGCGAGGCCTATCTGCGCCGCGTCCATGCGCCGTTCGGCCCCTTGACCGACGAACAATGGGGGCATTTGGCCCGCCATAGCCTGAAAACCAACGCCGCCGGACGGGTCGAGCTGAAATACGACCCCGCTATCGCGCAACCG
>DJHY01000275.1 GCA_002433335.1 Rhodospirillaceae bacterium UBA6608
GTAGCAGCTAAACGGGCGCCAAAAACGGGGGCAAAGCCTGCCGCGAAAAAAGCGGCGGTGAAGAAGCCGGTCGCTAAGAAGCCCGCGGCTAAGAAGCCTGCGGCCAAGAAAGCAGCGGCCAAGAAAGCAGCGGCCAAGCCCGCGGCGAAGAAGGTCGCGGCGAAACCGGCCGCGAAGAAACCCGCGGCCAAGAAGCCTGCTGCAAAGAAGGCGGCTGCCAAGCCTGCGGCTAAGAAGCCTGCTGCCAAGAAAGCAGCGGCAAAGCCCGCAGCCAAAAAGCCCGCGGCCAAGAAAGCCGCTGCCAAGCCTGCACCGAAAAAGGCCGCGGCCAAGCCGAAAAAGGCTGCCGCCAAAAAATCCAAGAAATAACGATTTCAGGGTGACCGGATTTCCCGGCCCGGCGGTGGGTGTTCAATCACCTGCCGTCGGGACCGGCTGTCCTGCTTTGAGGTTCCAGAATAAAACATCGGCTCGGCCCTGATCGATCCGCAATAGCGACGCCGCGCCGGTCGACATCTTGGCGCGCCCTGCAGCCTGATGCGCGGCCAGCCCCTCTGCCGTCATCTCCAGGAAGTAGCGCAGAATTCCGTTCGACGAACAAACCATCGCGATGCCATCCGGCGGAAGCCGATCCGCAAGTTCGGCGGTCAGGTCGGCCACGTTCGCCGTGACGGCCTTGCCGCCGGGCGACCAAGTCGCCGTCGCCGTTGGCCATCGGCTTTCCTTTTCCCAGGCTTGAAGCTCACGTTCGGCCTCGGGGCCGAAACGGGCGACGATTTCGGCGTCGCTCAAACCGCCCCAGGAGCCATAATCGATTTCCGTTAACCTGCGGTCGATCTCGATCTCGGCGGCGTTCGGCAACTCCAATCCTTCGCGGATCAGGGTCGCGTGGCGGCGCGTTCGCTGCAACGGTCCGGCGATGAATAGGTCCGGTTTGATCCCCGCAGTCTTCAGGGCTGTGGCCATCGTGCGGGCCTGGTTCTCGCCTTCGTCGGTCAGGGACAAATCTTCGTTGGCGCCGACGCGCACCGGCGTTTGATCGCTGGTGAAGGTATTGCCGTGACGGACAAGCAGCAGCTTCATCAGCGCGCGGATCCCGTGCCGTCGTAGGCGGTCAGCAGCTCGCCTTCGCTGAGGATCAGCTTCTCGGCGGCGGCTTGGTCGGCGGGGCTATCGACGGACCAATGCGTCCGCCCCCGATAGTCGACCGGTACGACGCGGATGGGAATGCCGTTTTCCAGGGCGCGCAGCTGCTCCAATCCCTCGGTCCGCTCAAGCACCCCTTCGGGCAGGGCGACTAAGTCGGCCAGGGTGTCGCGGCGATAACCGTAAATGCCGATGTGGCGATAGACGGGGGCTTCGGCGCGGCGACGGAACGGGATCACGGCTTTCGAGAAATAAAGGGCGTTGAACTTGGTATCGAGCACCACCGTCGTGCCGCTGGCGGGGCTGGTCTTCTTGTGTTCCTCCAGGGCCGCTAATTGCCCGTCATCCAGGGCGACCGCCGGGGTGGCGATTTTGACGTCCGGGTCGGCGAAGGCCTGGGCCACCGCGCCGACGACCCAAGGCGGGGTCAGAACGGCGTCGCCCTGCAGGTTGATGATCACGTCCGGCGGGGTCGCCATGGCGGCGGCGGCGGCATGGGCGCGCTCGGTCCCGTTGCGGCATTCCGCCGGGGTCATGACCGCTTCCGCGCCGAAGGCTTCGGCGGCTTCGGCGATGCGGTCGTCGTCGGTCGCGATGCACACGCTGTCGACGCCCTCGGCGGCCAGCGCCAGGGCCCAGACGCGCTGCACCATGGGAACGCCGGCGACGGGGGCCAGCGGCTTTCCGGGGAAACGGGTCGACCCCCAACGGGCGGGAATCACAACGACGGTTTTCAAACCTTGGGACATGCTTGTTCTCCTTGGCCTTCTTTCTATGTCAGGCCAGGGGCCGGTACAACCGCCGAGGCGGCATGCTCCGCCATGGAAAAATTGCGATCCCAACCTGCGACGGCATAAGGTAGGGGGACATGCCGCCCGTGGGAGGACGAAACCGACATGTTGAATTTTCACGCTGATTGCCTTGCTGATTGCCTTACTGGAGGCACCTCGTGACGCCGGGCCGCGCCTTGATCGTGGGTGCCGGCCCGGGGCTGAGCGCCGCCGTGGCGCGACGCCTGACGGCAGCTGGTTGGGCGGTCGACCTGGCGGCGCGCGATGCGGGCAAGCTACGGGGTCTGTGCGACGATATCGGCGCGCGGGCCCACGCCTGCGATGCGAGCGACCCGGATCAGGTCGCGGGTCTGTTCGCGGAACTGGAACGGGATGGCGGGGCGCCGACCTTCGTCCTTTACAATGCATCCTACCGAGTGCCTGGCCCGGTGACCGAGTTGGACCCGGAAGCGGTCCGTCAGGCCATCCAGGTCTTGGCCTTCGGCGGATTTCTGGTCGCCCAGCAGGCGGCCAAATGCATGCTGCCTAAAGGTTCGGGGGCGATCTTCTTTACCGGCGCTTCGGCCAGCGTGAAGGGCTATCCCCGTTCATCCAGCTTCGCCATGGGCAAGTTCGCTTTGCGTGGCCTAGCGCAGAGCCTCGCCCGCGAACTGCATCCGCAGGGTATCCATGTCGCTCATTTCGTGATCGACGGCGGTATCGCCGCGGAGCATCGCGAAGGCCGACAGAATTCGCCGGAAACACTGGACAAATGGCTGGAGCCCGACGCCATCGCCGAAACCTATATGGCGATCTTGAACCAGCCGCGCTCGGCCTGGACCTGGGAGGTCGAATTGCGCCCCTGGGTGGAAGCCTTCTAGGTGGCGGATACGGAGCAACTTTTCGCCCAGGCCGAGGCCGCATGGCGCGGCGGCGATGGCGCAGCGGCGCAGGCTCTGAGCGAACAGGTATTGGCTGCCGACCCGGGCCACGTCGGGGCTTTGATGATCCTGACCAACCTGCGTTTCGCGGTGAATGACATCGCCGGGGCGCGGCCTTATCTGCAAACGCTGGCCGATCTGATGCCGGACGAGGTCATGGTCCGAAACAACCTGGGCCGGTCGATGCTGGCCGACGAAGCGCCGGACCAGGCGGCGCAGGAGTTTCAGGCGGTCCTGGCACGTGACCCGCAGAACGCGCGTGCCCTGGACGGTCTGGGCATCGCGCGGCATCGCCTGGGCGATTACGAAGGGGCCGCCGATCTGCATCGACGGGCGACGGCATCGGACCCTGGCTTCGCCGCCGCCTGGTGCAACCTGGGTATCGCCTGCACGGACCTGGGCCTGTATGCAGCCGGCGCGGCCGCGTTGGATAAAGCCTTGTCCCTGGACCCGCAGGATCCTCGAACCCGTTTCAACCGCTCGATCCTGTACCTGCTGGACGGTGACTACGCCGCCGGGTGGCCGATGTACGAAGCGCGCCTTGCTTTCCAATCCATCCAGCCGCCTCCGGGCGCGCGCCTTTGGGCGGGTGAGCCGCTATCGGGCGAGCGGGTGTTGCTGGTGCCGGAACAAGGCTTCGGCGATTTCATTCAGTTCGCCCGGTTCATTCCGCTGGTCATTGCGCGGGGTGGACGCCCGGTCCTGGCCACACCCGCCCCGCTGCGGGATTTGTTCGCGGCCCAGGGTTGGGACGCCGAGATCGCGGATGGCGATGCGTCCGCGCCGCTGTGGTGCCCGATGATGAGCTTGGGGGCCGCGTTGAGCATCGGCCCCGACGATCTGACCGGCGCAGCCTATTTGAAGGCGCCGACCGTTGCGGCAGGCGATGGGTTCCGGGTTGGCTTGGCTTGGGCCGGGAATCCAACCCACCGCCGTGATCGAGAACGAAGCCTTCGCCTCGCCGACCTTGCGCCGGTGCTGGCGGTCTCGGGGGTGCGCTTCGTCAATCTACAGGTCGGCTTGCGTCCCGACGATGCGGCGATGCTGGCCGAACGCCCGCAGGTCTTCGCCGAAAGCCCGAGCTTGGCTTCCTATGCCGACACGGCGGCGGTGGTCGCGGGGCTGGACCTTGTGATCAGCGCCGATACCTCGGTCCTGCATCTGGCCGGGGCCATGGGGTGCCCGGCCTGGGGCTTGTTGCCGAAAGTACCGGACTGGCGTTGGGGCCCGGATGGGGATCGGACGGCCTGGAACGACAGCCTGCGCCTGTATCGTCAGGAACGGCGCGGCGATTGGGCCGGTGTGACGGCCAGGGTCGTGGATGATTTATCCAAATTGGCGGCGGATTAGGACGCGGCGGCCCGGCGGGCGCAATCGGGGCAACGGCCCTTCATTTCCACTTTGACGTCGTCGACGGTAAAGCCCTGCTCGCGGGCCCGTCCGGCCAGATGCTTTTCGCAGGCATCCAGGTGAACCTCCATCGTGCGGCCGCAATCGGTGCAGATCAGAAATCCGGTGGCATGGTCATGGGGCCCGTGATCGCAATGAACGAAGGCGTTCAGGCTTTCGATCCGGTGGGCCAGACCCAAAGAGATCAGCTTGTCCAAGGCGCGGTAGATGGTCAGGGGGGCCTTCATCCCGGCCTTGCGGATGTTCGGCAGGTTGAGAATTTCGTAGGCCGTCAGCGGTTTGTCCGTGCCTTGCAAGGCGGACAGAACCGTGTCCTGGTTCCGGGTCAGGGATGGGCTTTCCGCCGCAGCCTTAGCCATTGTTCGTTTCTCCGCCTGCCGTTAAGCCTTTCCAAGGTAGCAGACCGGCCAGGAACAGCACCAGCGCCGCGACCACGATGGTCGGGCCGGCGGGGGTGTCGGCGGAAACCGCGGCCCCTAGGCCCAGGGCAACGGCCAGCGCGCCGATCCCGGCGGCGGTCATGGCCATGGTTTCCGGCGTGTTGGCAATGCGTCGCGCAGCGGCGGCGGGAATGATCAGCAGGGCGGTGATCAGCAGGATCCCGACGATCTTCATGGCGATGGCGATCACCCCGGCCAACAGCAGCATGAAGATCAGGCGTTGGCGCGCGGGCTTCATGCCTTCGGCGGCGGCCACGTCCGGGGCTACGGTCGCGGCCAACAGGGGGCGCCAAATCTTGATCAGGATCGCGACGATCACCAATCCGCCGCCCCAGATTAGGATCAGGTCTTCCGTGCCGACGGCCAGAATGTCGCCGAACAGATAGCCGAACAGGTCCAGGCGCAAGCCGGTCATGAAGCCCATGACGACCAAGCCGATGGCCAGGGCCGAATGGGACAGCAACCCCAACAGCGTATCGGTCGCAAGCCCGCCGCGCCGTTCCAACGCCAACAAGGCCAGGGCGACCAGGACCGCGACCGTGAACACGCCCAGGGTCGCGTCGATGTCGAAGGCGATCGCCGCCGCCGCGCCCAACAGGGCCGAATGGGCCATGGTGTCGCCGAAATAGGCCATCCGCCGCCACACCACGAAACAGCCCAAGGGGGCCGCGACCAGGGCGACGCCGATCCCGGCCAAAGCCGCGCGCAGGATGAAATCACTGACCATCGGTTGCCGCCGCCGGGTTGGCCGGATGACCGGGGTCACGCGGCAGATCGCTGTCTTCGGGTGTGGGGGTATGTGAATGGTGGTGCTGATGACAGACCGCGCCGTCGCCATGGCTATGGGCGTGCGGGTCGCCGTGTTTGTCCAGGGGAATGACTTCGCCATGCAGGCCATGGGCGTGATCGTGATGGTGTTCGTAGACGGCCAGGGCCTCGACCGCGCGGGGACCGAACAGGCGGCGGTACTCCGGGTCGGCGGCGACCGACTGCGGCGTTCCGGCGCAGCACACATGTTGGTTCAGGCAAAGCACCCGGTCGGTCTGGGCCATGACGAAGTGCAGGTCGTGAGAAACCAGCAGGATCGCGCAGCCCAATTCGTCGCGGATCGATTGGATCAGTTCGTACAACGCGACCTCGCCCGCGAAGTCGACGCCCTGGACCGGTTCGTCCAGGACCAATAGGTCGGGGCGGCGCAGGATTGCCCGCGCCATCAAGGCGCGCTGGAACTCCCCGCCGGACAGGCGCTGCACCGCCGCATCGGCCAAATGTCCGATCCCGGCGCGATCCAGCGCCAGGGCGATGGCGTCGTCGCCCGCCGGGCCGGTCATGGTCATCAGACGGCGCACGGTAAAGGGCAGGGTGTCATCGATCATCAGGCGTTGCGGCACATAGCCGACGCGCAGGTTCGGGGCGCGCTCGATCCTGCCCTGGTCCGGATCGATCAGGCCCAACACGGCCTTGGCCGTGGTCGATTTGCCGCTGCCGTTGGGGCCGATCAGGGTCACGATCTCGCCGCGATGCAGGGTCAGATCGACCCCTCGGATCAGCCAACGGCGGCTGCGCCGAATGCCGATGCCTTCGGCCCGGACCAGAACGGCGCCGGTCTCGGCAGACTGCGCGGGCTGGTGCGCTGCGATATTGGCGGCGGGTGCATCCATGGGATAGCCGGTCGGTCCGATCTTGTTTCGATCTTGGGTTTGCGTGCCGGGTCCGGATCGTGTAAGTCTCCGGCCCTCGTAAGCGTTACAATATAACATTTAGATATGGATCGGGGAAGGTAGCCGAATGGGCGCAGTTGTCAATCATGCCGCCGCGCGGGCGCGTATTCTAATCGCTGCGTTGGCCTTGGCGTTGACGGTCGTTCTGCTTTCGGCCCAGGCGGCAGTGGCCGAGGTGCGGGTAACGGCCTCGATCCCGCCGATCCATTCCTTGGTGGCGCAGGTCATGGCAAGTGTCGGTTCGCCACGTTTGCTGGTTCCCGCTGGAACGTCGCCCCATGGGTTTTCCCTGACCCCCTCGCAGGCGCGGATGCTGGCCGATGCCGAGGTCGTCATCTGGGTCGGTCCTGCCCTCGAAACGGCCCTGGCAAAGCCGGTCGCAACCCTGGCGCAAAAAGCGCGGGTGGTGACCCTGGCAGCCGAGCAGGCCTTGGTGCGTTATCCGGCGCGTCGGTTGGGCGAAGGCCATGATCATGGGCACGACCATGGCCATGACCATGGATTAGCCGGTGAAGACCCTCATTACTGGCTGGACCCCGTCAATGCCCAGGCGATGGTCGCTGCTATCGCCAAGACCCTGGCGCAGGCCGATCCGGCGAATGCCGACCGGTTTAAGGCGAATGCCGAAGCCGCGACCGCCGGTCTGGCCGCGATGACGAAGGAATTTCAGGCGCGCCTCGCTCGGGTCAAGGACCGGCCCTTCGTCGTCTTTCATGATGCCTACCAGTATCTGGAAAAGCGGTTCGGCTTGCATACAGCCGGTGTATTGGCGATTGACCCGGACCGGCCGTCCGGTGCCCGGCATATCGCTGAACTGCGGGATCGCATCCGCCACATGAACGTCGCCTGCCTGTTTACTGAGCCGCAGTTTTCGTCGCGCCTGACCGATACCTTGATCGAAGGAACGCAGGCCCGGGTCGGCGTGCTGGACCCCTTGGGCAACCAGTTGGCGCCGGGGCCGAACCTTTATCGGCAGATGATGACGGCCAATCTGACCTCCCTGGCCGATTGTCTGGGCGGAACCCCTTGATCTGATTTCCTTTTGGCGAAGTCGGCGGGTGCATTATGCTTTTGTTCGCGCCGCCGATTCCTCTTTCGGTTGAATGGTCCGTCTAATGCCGGGGAAACACCGGGCCGGGGCCGCGCGGCGTTCTTGAGGCAGTAGAACCGGGAGGGCTGCCATGGCGTCGACCGTGATGACGCGCACCGTTTCGTCGTTCGTTCTCAGGGCCGCGGGCCTGGCCATCGCGGTCGGGGTGCTGTTTTGCCTGTCCCTAGGGCCAGTTCTGCCGGCATTCGCCCAAGGGCCCGCGCCGACCTGTTCCCCGAAAATCGCCGATCTGTGGAGCCCGGGTTGGGTTTTAATTGATGAGGTGCCCTTTCGGCTCGGCCGCGCCTATACCTTGGATACGGATAACAACGGCACCGTCGACGACGTGTCGTTCGAAATGATCCGCCAGGACGGCTCGAAACTGGGCATGTCCTATGACGCCCTCCATCGCGGGGCAGGTGGGGCGCCGATTGTAGGCCTGACACTACCTGACCCGGCATCTCTCAAAAGGTTGTGCTCCGGTAGCTATACCTTCCCCGATCCGGGGCCATACGTGCCCCAGGCATCGCCCCTGCAACGCCCGAACCTGGCGGCGGAGGTTGCCGCCCGGATCAGGGCCGTGCCCGATACGCCGCCGTCTGCCGCCGACGACGGGTCACATTTTTGGCGTTGGATGACGATTGTCGTCGCCGTGGTCGGAATGGTTCTGGCCTTGGCCGTGCTGATCGTCATGCACGTTGTCGTCACGGGCGACCGCCGCCGCAAAGGCGACCGGCGGCGAAAGGAGCGGCGCAAAGGGGATCGCCGTCGCCGAACCGATGGGCCCAAGGGTGACGAGCGCCGTTCGGGCAAGGACCGGCGCGGCGACGAGGATCGTCGAGACGACG
>DJHY01000135.1 GCA_002433335.1 Rhodospirillaceae bacterium UBA6608
GATGCTGGCCCACAAGGCCGAGGACGAAGGCGTGGTCTGCGCCGAGATCATGGCCGGCCAAACCGGGCATATCGATTACGGCGCCATTCCGGGCATCGTCTATACCCATCCCGAAATCGCCTCCGTCGGCAAGACCGAGGAGCAGTTGAAAGCCGACGGCGTGGCCTACAAGTCGGGCAAGTTCCCGTTCACGGCCAACTCGCGCGCCCGCTGCAACGCGGATGCGGACGGCTTCGTGAAAATCCTGGCCGACGCCGCGACCGACAAGGTCCTGGGCTGTCACATCGTCGGCCCGCAGGCCGGCGACCTGATCCAGGAAGTCGTCAACGTGATGGAATTCGGCGGCTCGTCCGAAGACATCGCCCGCATCTGTCACGGCCATCCGGGCCTACCGGAAGCAGTCAAGGAAGCCGCTCTGGGCGTCCACGGCCGGGCGATCCACATCTAAGCATTCCGTTTCTCGCCCCCGGGGGGCTGACCACGCGCGCTTGCGCGTCCGTCATCCCCCGGCGGTGCGGAATTCTCCCAACATCCAGGATTTGAACGCCAGCACGGCGGGGTCGGCGGTGCCTTCCGCCGTGGCCATGACGTATTCGTTGCCCGAGGGGACGAAGCCGAACGGGGCGACGATGTTGCCGCGCGCCAGTTCGCCCCGGATCAATTGCTCCGGCACCACGCCGACGCCCAGGCCGCCGCGCACCCCTTCCAGCAGAAAATAATAGTGGTCGAACCATGTGACCGAGCCGCCCTGCGGCAGGTCCGCACCGGCATCCGCCGCCCAGTCCTTCCAGGCGCTGGACCGGGTCCGGGTATGGACCAAGGGCGCGTTTTCCAAATCGGCAATGGATCGGATCGACAGGCTCGCCGCCAGGTCGCGGGACAGCACCGGCCCCATGGTTTCCGCCTCCAGCAAGGTGACCTCGACCCCCTTGGGCCAAGGCGGGCGGCCGACACGGATGGCCACGTCATAGGGCACCGCCGGGGCATCGAGCGGGCCTACTTCCTCGACCAACTTCAACTGCACGCCCGGCCAGGCGGCCTTGAACAGGTAAATCCGGGGGATCAGCCATTGCAGCAAAAAGGTGCCCAGGCAGGACACGGTGATTTCCCGCCCATCGCCGCCCGGTCGGACGGATTCGACGGCTCGGGCAATCTCGCGCAGGCCCTCGCCCAGCCCCTTGGCCAACCGCTCCCCGGCCGCGGTCGGTGCGACGCCGCGCCCCCGGCGGGCCAAAAGGGCGATGCCCAAGTCATCCTCCAACCGCCGGATCTGGTGGCTGACGGCGCTATGGGTCACCGACAATTCCTCGGCAGCAGCGGTCAATCCGCCGGTCCGGACCACGGCTTCGAACACCCGCAAGGCATTGAGAGGTGGCAGGTTTTTCATAATTCGTTACTTTTTCTCACGAATTAATCGAATTCTTATCATTAAATCATTTTAAAACAATAAGTTAGTTTCACACGGTCACGCAAACATGATTTTTATGCGCCAAGCGCGCTTGCGGAGCGAGTGAAATATGGAAACCTGGGTTCTGGCCCCCGTTCTTTTGGCCGCCGTGCTGCACGCCGGCTGGAACCTGCTGGTTAAGATGCGCGGCGACAAACTGGTAATGATGGGCGTGATCGACGCCGGTCATGGCCTGTTGTCCCTGCCGCTGCTCCTGTTCTTTCCGTTTCCCCATGCGGCGGCTTGGCCGTTCATCTTCGCTTCGGCACTGTTGCATGTCGGCTACAAGCTGTTTCTGGTCCGCGCCTATCACCATGCCGACATGGGGGTGGTATACCCCATCGCCCGCGGCATGGCCCCGGCCCTGGTCGCGCTCGGGGCCTTCGTATTCGCCGGGGAGAATCTCAGCTCCGCCCAATTGGCGGCGATCATCGCCATTGCCGTCGCCATTTCAGGCCTGACCTTCGCCAACGGCTGGCGCAACATTCCCCTGATCGGGCTGTCCTGCGCCGTCGGCACAGCGATCTTCATCGCGTCCTACACCGTGGTCGACGGCATGGGCGCACGGCAGGCCGGCAGCGCCCACGCCTACGCTCTGTGGATGTTCGTCTGCGACGCGGTCGTGTTCACCCTGGTCGTGCTGGCCCGGCGCGGCAAGCGGCTGTTCCTGACCACGGCCCTGGAATACTGGCGGCCGGGCATGTCGGGTGCCGCCATGTCCATGGGGGCCTATTGGATCGTGATCTGGGCGATGAGCATCACGCCCATGGCCCCGGTCTCGGCGGTGCGTGAAACCAGCGTGCTGTTCGGCGCGCTGCTGGCGGGCTTCGTGCTGAAGGAAGGCCGCATTGCCTTGCGCTTGTTGGCGGCAATCGTCATCGCGGGCGGGGTCGTCAGCCTGCAGTTCTAGGCTGCTTTCCTACCCCTTGCCGCGCGCCCGGGGATGGGCGTTTTCATAAACGGCGGCCAACCGCCCCAGGTCGACATCCGTATATCGCTGCGTGGTCGACAGCGAGGCATGGCCCAATAATTCCTGAATGGTCCGCAGGTCCCCGCCCCCTGCCAGCAAATGCGTGGCGTAGGAATGGCGCAGCGCATGGGGCGTCGCCGTATCGGGCAGGCCCAAAAGCTTGCGCAGATCGCGAACCCGCGCCTGCGCCACCCCGGCGGACAGCCGCCCACCCCGCGCCCCCAGGAACAACGGCGTCTCGCCGTCGCCCGCAAAGGGACAGGCGGCGAGGTAAGCCGCGACGGCTTTTTCGACCTGGGGCAGGATCGGAACCAACCGGTCCTTATTTCCCTTGCCGCGCACGATCATGGCATCGGCGCGGTTACCGAACTGTCCCGGCGCGCGGTCGCGGTTGATGCCCAGGGCCTCACCAATACGCAGGCCGCAGCCGTACAGCAGCATCAACAGCGCCTTGTCCCGCAGGCCGATCCAGCGATCGTCGGCCATATCCTCGGCGGCCAGGATCAAGTCGAAGGCGTCCTCGACCGACAGAGCCTTGGGCACCGATTTCGGCACGCGCGGCGTGCGCAGCGCCCCGATCGCCGAATTTCGGGCGATTCCCTGCTTTTCCAGAAACCGGAAAAACCCGCGCAGACAGGATAAAGCGCGGGCGATCGATGTCCGCGACAGCCCCCGACGGTCCAGGTCCGCCAACCAGGCACGAAAATCCAACGGTTTCAGGTTTTCGATATCGGCCAGCCCGGGCGGTCCGCCCAGATGGCCTGCCAGGAAATTCAGGAAGGCCGACAGGTCGTGCCGATAGCCCGCCAGGGTATGGTCGGAAAATCGCCGCTCGTGAGCCAACCAGTCCATCCACCGCCCCACGGCGGCGTTCAATCGTGGATCGCCGGTCAGCTCGAGGGCGAAGCTCACACCGGCGGCTCCTGCATGCGGTCGATGCAGTTTTCCAGCACGCGGGCGATGAACACGACCAGTTCCGTGCCCTGGCCCGGCTGAAAGAACGAATCGCTGCGCGATCCCAGGGCCATCAGGCCGACCGGGGTCGACCGGCTGGGCCGGAGGCGCGCCACGGCGGCCGATTGGACCAGCCCGGCGGCGGCGCCGAACACGCTGCCGTCGTCGGCGATATCCCGATACAGCTTGGCCGAGCCGCCCGCCCCCAACAGGGCATCGACCAAACCCGGCTTCAATTCACCGATTTCCGGCGAAACCAGCCAGGACAGGGGATTGCCCGAGGGCTCGAAACCGACGCAAACCACGTCGACGTCCAGCAGGCGGGGCAGGTCGTCGGCGATGACCTCGATCAGCGAATCGAAATCCCGCGCTGACAACAGGGCCAACACCGCCGCATGGGTGCGCTGCTGGACCGACATGTTGGAACGGCTGGTTTCGATCACGTCGCGAACGCATTCGCGCAGTTCCTCGACCGCTTCCTTCTGCTGATTCAACAGGGCCTGTTGGAAATCCACCACCTGGGCGCCGTCGCGCACCGGTTCTTGCGCGAATCGACCGGGCATGTTCATGAAGGACAGCACCTCAAGGTGCTCCCGGAAGAAATCGGGATTGGCCACCAGAAATTCAGCCACATCGTCTTCCGAAACGCGGAAATCCGCCGTTTCCATGTTATCCGACATAGCCTCGTCGTTCCCCTGGGACATCCGTCCCCTCCTTTCGTCCATACGCGCGATGAAATCGCGGCCCCTTGTCGCCTATTATAGTCCCAAGCACGCTCGCCCCATAGGACGCCCCGACCGAAGGGCCACAGGAACCGCACCCACCGATGACCACGCCCGCCCGCCCGAACGGATCGCCTTCCGATGACGGACCGCCCCCGACTTTCGGTGCCGGGGCCCACGTTGCCGTTCGCCTGCCGCTGCCGCTGACCGATGCCTACGACTATCGGGTCCCGGCGGGCCTGACCCTGGCGGCGGGCGATTTCGTGCGCGTACCGCTGGGCCCCCGCAAGATGACCGGCGTGGTCTGGGGAAAGGGGGCCGGGGATGTGCCCGAAAACCGGATGAAGGAAGTCACGGCGCGCCTCGACGTGCCGCCGATGACACCCGAGGCCATGGCCTTCGTCGATTGGGTCGCCGACTACACCCTGAACCCGCCGGGCGCGGTCTTGCGCATGGCGCTGAGCGTGCCCGAGGCGCTGGAACCGGCCAAGGCGCTGACCGCATATCGTGCCGCCGATCCCCTGCCCGACATCAAGATGACCACCGCCCGCGAACGGGTTTTGGCCGCCGCTGGCGAGGGCCCGCCCCGGCAAGCCGCGGACCTGGCCCGCGCCGCCGGCGTCACACCCGGGGTGATCAACGGCCTGGCCAAGCTGGGTGCTTTGACAGCTTGCGACCTGCCGGTCTTCGCCCCGCCCGAAACGCCGGACCTGTCGCGCCCCGGCCCGGTTCTGTCGGGCGACCAAGCCGCCGCCGCCGATGCCCTGTCCGCCGCCGTGTCCGACGGTTTTTCGGTGCAGGTTCTGGAAGGCGTGCCCGGATCGGGCAAGACCGAGGTTTATCTTCAGGCCGTGGCCGATACCATCCGCCAGGGGCGGCAGGTTTTGGTCCTGCTGCCGGAAATCGCCCTGTCGGCGCAGTGGCTGGAACGGTTCCGCGCCCGATTCGGCACCGAACCGGCGCTCTGGCATTCGGAGGTGACCCAGGCCCAGCGGCGCGAGACCTGGCGCCACATGGCCGAGGGCCGGGTGGACGTGGTGGTCGGGGCCCGTTCGGCCCTGTTCCTGCCCTTTCCCGACCTGGGCCTGATCATCGTCGATGAAGAACACGACAGCTCGTTCAAACAGGAAGAGGGCGTGGTCTACAACGCCCGCGACATGGCCGTCGTTCGGGCCCACCTGGGCGCGTTCCCGATCGTTCTGGTCTCGGCGACGCCGTCCCTGGAAACCCAGGCCAACGTCGACCGGGGGCGTTACGCCCATCTGCACCTGCCGGGGCGGCACGGCGGGGCGGAACTGCCCGACGTCGATCTGGTCGACATGACCAAGGCCCCGCCGCAGCGGGGACAATGGCTGTCGCCGCCGCTGCGACAGGCGATTACAGAAACCCTGGAGCGGGGCGAACAGGCGCTGTTGTTCCTGAACCGCCGGGGCTATG
>DJHY01000003.1:0-7039 GCA_002433335.1 Rhodospirillaceae bacterium UBA6608
TTGGCCTTCGGGCCGGGGCCTTATGTATCACTCTTAGCAATATTCCCCGAACAGCTTTAGCCGAAGAGATTTCCCCAATGCGCATCATCGACATCCGCGAAGTCACTAAGCCGATCTCGTCGCCGATCCGGAACGCCTATATCGATTTCTCCAAAATGACGTCCAGTCTGGTCGCCGTCGTCACAGACCAGGTGCGAGACGGAAAACCCGTCATCGGCTATGGCTTCAATTCCAATGGCCGCTACGGCCAGGGCGGCCTGATCCGCGAGCGGTTCAAGGATCGCATCCTCGAAGCCGATGCCGACAGCTTGCTCAACGATGTCGGCGACAACCTGGACCCGCACAAGATCTGGGCCGCGATGATGACCAACGAAAAGCCGGGCGGGCACGGCGACCGGTCGGTCGCCGTCGGCACCATCGACATGGCGGTCTGGGACGCGGTTGCCAAGATCGCCGAGAAACCCCTGTTCCGCCTGTTGGCCGAGCAAAAGGGTATCGAAGCCAACCCCAAGGTCTTCGTCTATGCGGCGGGTGGCTACTACTACCCCGGCAAGGACAATTCCGCTCTTTGCGCCGAAATGCGGACCTATCTGGATCGTGGCTACAACGTCGTCAAAATGAAGATCGGCGGCGAGAGCATCGCCGACGACCGGAAACGTATCGAGGCCGTGCTGAAGGAAATCGACGGCGAGGCGCAGCTGGCGGTCGATGCCAACGGTCGGTTCGACCTGGAAACCGCCATCGGCTACGCCAAGATGCTGCGCGACTACCCCCTGTTCTGGTACGAGGAAGCGGGCGACCCGCTGGACTACCATCTGCAGGCGGCCCTGGCCGAGTTCTATCCCGGCCCGATGGCCACGGGCGAAAACCTATTCTCGCACCAAGACGCCCGCAATCTGCTGCGCTATGGCGGCATGCGACCCGACCGCGACTGGCTGCAGTTCGATTGCGCCCTATCCTATGGGCTGGTCGAATACATGCGCACGCTCGAAGTCGTGGAACAGGCCGGCTGGTCGCCGTCGCGCTGTATCCCTCATGGCGGGCACCAGATGTCGCTGAACATCGCGGCGGGCCTGGGCCTGGGCGGCAACGAGAGCTACCCGGACGTGTTCCAGCCTTATGGCGGGTTCCCCGACACGGTAAAGGTTGCGGACGGCTACCTCACCATGCCGGACCTGCCGGGTATCGGCTTCGAAGGGAAATCGGATCTTTACGCGGAAATGCAGGCCCTGGCAGACTAAGGCCATGACCGCCGCCTATCAGCACCCAGAAGCCCTGGTCTCCACCGACTGGTTGGAAGCCAACCTGAGCAACCCAAACCTTCGGGTTTTCGATTGCTCGTTCTACCTGCATCATCAAACGGGGGGCGGCGAGCCGTTCCGCGTCGAGAGCGGACGGGCCGACTATGACGCCGCGCATATTCCCGGCGCGGGCTTCCTGGACCTACAGGCCGATTTTTCGGACCCGACGGCGCCCTACCGCTTCACCCTGCCCA
Source organism: Rhodospirillaceae bacterium UBA6608 (assembly GCA_002433335.1). Next base: position 1,496 of record DJHY01000003.1, read on the forward strand.
GCCCCGAAACCACGGGCCAGGCCTTCGCCCGCCACGGCATCGGCGACGACAGCCGGGTGATCCTCTATAGCCGGGCGAACATGCAGCGGGCGACACGGTTCTGGTGGATGCTGCGCTGGCTGGGTTTCGACAATGCGGCCGTGCTGAACGGCGGCATCGATAAGTGGGAGGCCGAAGGCCGCGCCACCACGACCGCCCCTTGCGACTATGCTCCAGGTAGCCTGACGGTCCGACCCCGACCGGAATTGTTCGTCGGCAAGGACGGCGTTCTGGTCGCGATCGGCGACCCCGGGACCTGCACCATCAATGCCCTGGGCCCGAAACTGCATAGCGGCGAAGATGCCAGCTATGGCCGCGCGGGACGCATCCCCGGCAGCACCAACATTCCGGCGGCATCACTGCTGAATTCGGATTTGACCTTTCTGCCCGCCGAAACCGCAGCGCAGATGTTCGAAGGAATTGGCGCAACGCCGAACCAAAAGGTCATCACCTATTGCGGCGGCGGCATCGCCGCGACCCTGGATGCCTTCATCCTGTACCAATTGGGGTACGAAGACATCGCGGTCTACGACAATTCCATGAGCGAATGGGTCGCCGACCCGGCCCTGCCCATGGAAACGGGCTGAATGAAATCGCCAATCAGTGCGGTGCGACGAACACCGGGAATCCCAGCCAATAGTGGATGCCCGCGATGATCGCATAAAGCACCAGGGCGATCCCCGCCATCATGGCGTCCTTGGCGTAAGTTCCCCGCTCAGGCCGGGCCCAGGGGCCTTCAGCTCGGCTTATTACGACCATCTCGACCAACGCCCACAGGCCGATGCCACCGAACAGCACGACCGCCGCCGTGTCGCCGTTGACCAACAAGTGGGCGATGGTCCAGAGCAACACGCCGGTCAGCATGGGATGGCGGATTTTGGTCCGCACCACGCCCCGCACCCGCCCGATATCCATCAGGAACAGGGCGATCAGCATCAGCGTGTTGTTGGCGTGCCACGCCCAACCCGGTAAGGCATAAAGGTATTCCGTTTCCGCCGCTTGGTAGCCGAAGATCATCAGCATCAAACTGCCTAGGATCGCCAGGGCGACCAAAGCCCGCCCCGCCTTGCCCAGCGCTTCGCGTTGGCGCGGCAGGATCCGTTTGAACAGATGGGCGGCGCTCCACAGCAGGAGGCCGGAAATCAACATCGTCACGGCGTCACCCCTTCAGATTTGCTCAGGCCACTTCGGCCAAGGTCTTTTCGGTCCAGTGATCGCCCGGCATGGCGGCCTGGCGCTCGGCCAACAAAGCACGGGTCAAGGTCCGATTGCCGGACTTCTTGGCAGCGTCGATCAACACGAGATCGAACAAATCCCGCTGCGCATTGCTGCCGCCCATCTGCCACATCTCGTAGCGGATCGGGATCATCGTTTCGGTCGTCACATCGTAGCGGCCCTGTCGATAGGCGATCAGGGCATCCATCAACGGCACGCCAAGGGCCTTCATGATCGGCAGGTTGCTTTCGTCTTCCGGCCCTTCGTAGGCCGCGGCGAACTCCCGCATCTCCTCGACCTTCGCATCGCCGGCAGCGGCCAGCGCCAAGGCGAAGTGCAGATCGACGAAGGTCAACAAGTGTTCCTCGGTCCGCTCGCGCACCTTGGCCGCGATGGGGGCCCAGCGGTCGCCCGCGTCGACGCCCAGAATTTCAAGACGCTGCAACAGCGAGGCCGCGTTGCAGATATCGAGGTATTCATCGCTGTCCGAGGCCGCGACCCGGGCGTCGTATTGCGCCAGGGCGTCGTCCATCCGCCCCTGATCCAGCATCATCAGGGCTTCGTGCCACCAGATATGATTTTGGAAGTTGTTGGCCTGGGTCCAATGGGGGCGCAGGCGCTCGATCCAGGCCAGCCCTTCTTCCTGCCGGTCCTGCATTTCCATGACGTGGGCGTAGGCATGGGTCGCCCAGGGGTCGTTGGGCTCCAGTTCGATGGCCATTTCCGCCGCCGCCTGAGCCGGGCCGAAATTCCCCGCTTCCTCGAAACCGAATGCCTGCATCCCCTTCAGATAGGAAAACCCCGGCACACTCTTGTTCCAGGCGGGCATGATCCGGTTCACGGAATCCCGCAGATGCCGCCCGTCACCCGCATAGAAATGCGCGAAATGGGCCAGCCGCGCCGCCAGGATGTCATGCGGATGATCGAGCAGGATTTCCTCCCAGATCATGGCCGCCCCTTCCATGTTGCGCGCCGTCCATAAGCCGGCCGCGCGGGCATGAGCCTGTTCGCGCGGCGTGGTGTTGGCGGCCAGTTCACCGGCCTTCGCCGCCGCCTGCTGCGCCTTCGGCATCAGTCCGCCCATGGCCATCAGCATCATGAAATAGGCTTTCAGACAATGCGCCATCGCCATGTCGGGGTCGGCGGCGAAGGTCGCCTTGAGCCGCTCGCCCGTATCCGGCGCCATCGAAAGATAGCCATCGATCACATGATCGAAAGCGGTGGCGGCTTCGGCGCTTGCCGCCGTCAGGTCCAGGTCGCGTTTGTCTTTGAAAATCGGCATGGGGGGATGTCCGTGGATGTTTCTTCGGTTGGTTCGTATCGTCGTTTATGCGATCAGGCTACACTATCCGTGTTACAGGTGCGACTTCCTGTCTACGCCCTCCTGCCCTCATCCTTACCGGAGCCTTCCAGCCATGAAACAGATGATCGAGACCGACGCCCGCGAAGTGAAGCAATGGATGGATGCAGGGGACGCCGTGATCATCGACGTGCGCGAAGCCGAGGAACTGCGCCAGGCCCGCGTGCCGGGCGCGCTGCACAACCCCATGTCCGCGTTCGACCCTGACATGGTGGCGGGGCTGGAAGGCAAGAAACTGGTCTTCATGTGCGCCATGGGCATGCGCTCCATGCAGGTCGGCACCTACCTGCTGCAAAACGACATGATCGACGAGGCCTATAACCTAGCCGGCGGCATTCAGGGCTGGATGATGTCGGGATATCCGGTTGAACAGGGATAACCCTATTCTTTGTTCACATACATTAGCGTCTTTGTATACCTAACCCTCAAATTAGACGGCATCTGACGCGAAAATTTGCCCTTTTTATCTGCATTTTATATTATTTTATACTAATATGAGGAGTGAAAACTGACATTAAAATAGAGGCCAATGCGATGATATGGAAATTTCTTATAGCCGCTACCGTCGCAGTGATTGGCGTGATCGGTGGCGTATGGATCGAAAATCTACGAACGCAATGTAGAGCCTCGGCCCCTACTCCGTTTGTTTCCGGGACTGTAGGTAACCCTGCTGAAATCGTAAATACGACATCTGCCTGTAAGTATAGTGTTTGTGCGATTGGATCGAATGCCCCGACGATTGACGGGTCACCCAATTTACAAATTCAGTACAGTCGGGAGGGTGGCGACAAGGGCCCTTCCACCCAAACCACAGCCTTATACGGCAGTTGTGTGGTTATTGAAGCATCGGCCATCAAAGTTTCAACAGATTCCCCATCCGGTCGCGTGGCGGTCACAGGAACCTTCTCTGTTCAATAATCCAATAATCCTCGCTCTTTCCGATTACGCTTCCGGGCGTTCCGCCCCGATCAGGAATTCGATGTTGCCTTCCGGGCCCTTGATCGGGCTTTCGGTGAGGCCGAGCACGCGCCAGCCGCAGTCGTTGGCGATGAAGTCGCGCATTTCCTCGCAAACCGCTTGATGGACCGCCGGGTCGCGGACCACGCCGCCCTTGCCCACATGTTCCGGCCCGGCCTGGAACTGCGGCTTGATCAGCGCGATCAGTTTCGCCCCCGGCTTGGCCAGGGCCATGGCGGGCGGCAGAACCTTTTCCAAGCCGATAAAGCTGACATCGCTGACGATCAGGTCGATGGCGTCCGGCACCTGTTCTGCCGTCAGGTGACGGGCGTTGGTTTTTTCCAGCACGACGACCCGCTCATCGGTCCGCAACTTCCAATCCAACTGCCCATGGCCGACATCGACGGCAAAGACCTTGGCGGCGCCGTTGGTCAGCAAGACATCGGTGAAGCCGCCGGTGGAGGCCCCCAGGTCGAGACAGGTAAAGCCCGTCGGGTCGACCGCGAAATGGTCTAGCCCCTTGGCTAGTTTCATCCCGCCGCGCGACACCCAAGGATGCTCGCGGCCTTTGACGGAAACCTCCGTGTCCGCGGCAAGTTGCTGGCCCGGCTTATCGAAACGGCGGTCCGCGCCATGAACCAGCCCAGCCATGATCAGAGCCTGCGCCTTGGCGCGGCTGTCGGCCAAGCCACGTTCGACCAAGAGCTGGTCGAGCCGGATTTTCGGTTGTTTCGCCATGGCGCCCCCGGGCGCCCGACCGGTCAGGCGCGGGCGGGTTCCGTCACTTCATCGGCCCGGCCCAAAGCCGCCAGAACCGTGGCGACGATACCGGCGGCATCCAGGCCCGCCTGGGCGCATTGCACCTCGGGCTTGTCCTGTTCCACGAATTCGTCGGGCATGGTGATCGAGCGCACCTTGAGGCCGTTTTCCAACAGGCCGTCATTGGCCATGAACTGCAGCACCTGAGCCGAGAAACCGCCGATAGCCCCCTCTTCGACCGTGACCAGCAACTCATGCTCGGACGCCAGTTTGCGGATCAGGTCTTCATCGATCGGCTTGGCGAAGCGGGCGTCGGCCACCGTCGTCGAAAGGCCGCGAGCGGCCAGGTCTTCCGCTGCCTTGATCGATTCCTGAAGACGCGAGCCGAGAGACAGGATGGCAATGGTCGAACCTTCGCGGACAATCCGGCCCTTGCCGATTTCCAGCACGGACCCACGGGCCGGAAGTTCCACCCCGACGCCCTCGCCGCGCGGATAACGGATCGCCGATGGGCGGTCGTCGATGGCGCAGGCCGTGGCCGTCATATGCATCAACTCAGCCTCGTCCGACGGGGCCATGACCACGATCCCCGGCAAGGTGCACAGGTAAGGCAGATCGAACGCGCCGCAATGGGTCGAGCCGTCAGCGCCGACGTAACCGGCACGGTCGATGGCGAAGCGAACGGGCAGCGACTGGATCGCCACGTCATGGACGACCTGGTCGTAGGCGCGTTGCAGGAAGGTCGAATAAATTGCGCAGAACGGCTTATAGCCCTCGGTCGCCATACCGGCGGCGAAGGTCACGCCATGCTGTTCCGCGATGCCAACGTCGAATGCCCGCTCGGGGAACATTTCACCGAACTTGTCGATCCCGGTCCCGCCCGGCATGGCGGCGGTGATGGCAACAACCTTGTCGTCTTCCTTGGCTTCCGCGATCAGCGCCTTGGCGAAGACCGAGGTATAGCTCGGCGCATTGGCGATGGCCTTGTGCTGCTTGCCGGTGACGACGTCGAACTTGGACACGCCATGGTACTTGTCGGCGGATTCCTCCGCCGGCTTATAGCCATGGCCCTTTTCCGTGACGATGTGCAGCAGGATCGGGCCCGCTTCCTTGTCGTCGCGCAGGTTCTTCAGAACCGGCAACAGATGGTCCATGTTGTGGCCGTCGACGGGGCCGACGTAATAGAAGCCCAGTTCCTCGAACAGCGTGCCGCC
>DJHY01000003.1:7336-8803 GCA_002433335.1 Rhodospirillaceae bacterium UBA6608
TCCTCGAACAGCGTGCCGCCGGTGACCATGCCACGGGCGTACTCATCGACCTTGGCCGCCGCCTGTTCCAGCGACCGAGGGAACTTCTTGGACAGGTCCTTGGCGAAATGCCGGGCGGAGCGGAACGGCTTCGAAGAAATCAGCTGCGACAGATAAGCCGACAACGCGCCGACCGGCGGCGCGATCGACATGTCATTGTCGTTCAACACCACGATCAGCTTGGAATCCATGGAACCGGCATTGTTCATGGCTTCATAAGCCATGCCCGCCGTCATCGCGCCGTCGCCGATCACGGCGATTACGTTCTTGGGCGCGCCGGCCAGATCACCGGCCACGGCCATACCCAGACCGGCCGAGATCGAGGTCGAACTATGAGCCGCACCAAACGGGTCGTATTCGCTCTCGGAGCGCTTGGTGAAGCCAGACAGCCCCCCGCCCTGACGCAGGGTATGCATACGGTCACGACGACCGGTCAGAATCTTGTGCGGATAACACTGATGGCCGACATCCCAGATCAGGCGATCGTTGGGCGTATCGAACACGTGATGGATCGCCACCGTCAATTCGACCACACCCAGGCTGGCGCCCAGATGCCCGCCGGTGATCGAAACAGTCCGGACCGTATCGTCACGTAATTCACGCGCAAGCTGCTTCAGCTCATCGACGGTAAGGTTCCGGATGTCCTTGGGATCGTTCACTTGATCCAGCAGTGGCGTGAGGCTTTCTTGTTCCAAAATACAGGCCCTTGTCTGTCACCCGGTTCATTGCCCGGTGATGAAAATACAATGCGCGTTCGAGCGCGACAGGTGTTCGATTTTAGGTGCGCCGTTCTACGATAAAACGCGCCATTTGTTTGAGAAGATCGCCTTTTTCCCCAAATATTTCAAGATGTCCAGCGGCTTGCTCGCTCAGCAGTTGAGCCTGCTGGCGGGCTTTGTCGACACCCAGAAGGGAAACAAAGGTCGCCTTGTTGGCGTCGGCGTCCTTGCCGGTCGCCTTGCCGACCGTTTCGGCGTCACCTTCGACGTCCAGCAAGTCGTCCGCAATCTGGAATGCCAAGCCGATATCATGGGCGTAGGCATGCAGGGCCGTGCGGGCATCTTCCGACGCCTTACCGAGGATGGCACCGGCGGTGGTCGACACCGCAATCAACTCACCCGTCTTCATACGCTGCAGCCGCGTGATCTGGGCGACGTCCAATTCGTTCTGCTCGGCCCACAGGTCCATCATTTGGCCGCCGACCATACCATGTGCGCCGGAAGCCTTCGAAAGCGCCAGGACCAGATCGGCCCGAACATGAGGATCGGCATGGGTCGCCGGATCGGCCAGGACCTCAAACGCCATGGTCAACAAGGCGTCGCCGGCAAGAATCGCAGTCGCTTCATCGAACTTGATATGGCAGGTCGGCTGACCACGACGCAGACTATCGTCGTCCATCGCGGGCAGGTCATCGTGGACCAGGGAATA
>DJHY01000003.1:9104-9958 GCA_002433335.1 Rhodospirillaceae bacterium UBA6608
CAGGTCATCGTGGACCAGGGAATAACAATGGACCATTTCGACCGCCGCCGCCGCGCGCAAGGCCGATCGGGGATCGACTTCGAACAAGGAAGCGCTTTGCGTCACCAGGAACGGTCGCACCCGCTTCCCACCTTCGAGAGAGGCATAGCGCATGGCCTCGACCACACGCGATTCCGGCGTATCGGTCAGGGGAAGAAGCTCGTCCAAAACATCGGACACCTGCTTGGCGTTTTCCGCCAAAGCGGCCTTAAATTCCTTCTCGGAAATGGTCATCTTATTGAAATTCCAGACTATTCTTGATCGGCGGGTTCACTAGACAAGGCGCCGCCGGAACCGACGACAATCTTATCGACGCGCAATTGCGCTTCCTTCAGCTTGGCTTCGCAGTGGGTCTTGAGCGCCACCCCGCGGGAATAAGCGTCGATCGCCTGATCCAGCGACCCGGCCCCTTGTTCCAACCCGCGCACGATATCCTCAAGTTCGGACATGGCATCCTCGAAACTGAGTGCTCGGATATCTTCGGGGATGTCGGTTTCGGCGTCCGATCCTGTAGTGTTCTGCTTGGCCATGAAATACCTTTTCGACAAGGCGCGGGAGTGTAGGGCCACCGCCGCCGTCCCGCAAGCGCGAAGGCGGGGAAAGATGGCGGAAACCTGCCCTTTCGTTACTGCGTCATCAATGCTCGGACATGCCCGGCGCTACTTTCCGCCAAGGCGTTCAGATCATACCCCCCTTCAAGGCATGAAACGACGCGGTTTTCGCAACAATCCCGCGCCACCCGCAACAACTCGACCGTCACCCATACGAAATCCTCGGTCGTCAGCATCAAGGATGCCAGCGGATCGCGGGCATGG
>DJHY01000003.1:10262-10480 GCA_002433335.1 Rhodospirillaceae bacterium UBA6608
GATGCCAGCGGATCGCGGGCATGGGCGTCGAATCCGGCCGAAATGATCAGCAAATCGGGGTTGAACCGGCGCAGGGCCGGCAAAATCCGGTCGCGATATCCCTTGCGGAACGCATCCGTTCCCTCGCCCGGCCCCAGCGGCAAATTGCAGATATTGTCCGCGACGCCCGTGTCGTGCGCCGCCCCGGTGCCCGGGTAGGCCGGCCATTGGTGCGACGA
>DJHY01000309.1 GCA_002433335.1 Rhodospirillaceae bacterium UBA6608
CTGACCCGTACCGATGCCGCCCATCCCGAACAATCCCGACAGTTGATCTGGCCCTATACGGACATGCTGCTGCACGACATGGGCGAAGGCCTGGCCGATAACCGGCCCGAAGGCCGCGCCGATGGCCGCGAATGGCGCACGCAACCGCTGTGGGGCATCGGTTTGACCAAGATCGTCAACGGCCATACGTTCTTCCTGCACGATGGCCGCGCCCGCAATCTGGTAGAGGCGATCCTATGGCATGGGGGCGAAGCCCATGCCGCGCGGGAAAAAGTTCGAACCATGTCTACAAAGGAGCGGGAGGCCCTACTCGCCTTCCTCAATTCGTTATGATCTATTCCCCCCACAAGTCATTTTCGGTCGGCCGCCTCATCGGCCTCGCCGTAACGGCGGTTCTATTGACCGTCGCCCAGGGCCCCGCCTGGGCAGCGGCGAAAGACATCGATTTCGCCAAGATCAATGCGGCCATCGTCAAAGACCATCTTCTGCCCCGCTATCACATCTTCACGGAAAGCACCGGCGTGCTTGAAAAAGCCACGACGGCGCTCTGCCCGCAAGTTTCGCCCGACAACCTGAAAGCCGTGCGCACCGCGTTTCACGACGCCATGGATGCTTGGGAAGAAGTCGAACACCTTCGCCAGGGACCGCCCGCGACCGGCGAGCCGCACATCCGCATCAAGTTCTGGCCGGATCGCAAGAACCTGGTCGACAAGCATCTGGCGCGCCTGATGGCGGGCAAGGATGCGAACATCCTGACGCCCGAGCCGTTTGCCCATACCTCGATCGCCGTGCAGGGCTTTCCCGCCATGGAGCGCCTGATCTTCGCCGAGGATGCCGCGACCGGCCTCAAGGGCGGTGACGGCCCGGTCAAACCTTGCGCCGTGGTTCAGGCCATTGCCGTCAACCTGCACGCCATCGCATCCGACCTTGAGGGCCGGTGGACGAAAGACCCCGCCGTCGGCCGCCCAGCCAAGCGGGTGACCACCGACCTGTTCAACGACCTGGCGACGGGCCTGGGCGCATTGGCCGAATTGAAACTGGTCGCCTTTCGCGGCACGAACGACAAGCTCCGCCCCCACCGGGTCGAAAACTGGATGAGCGGCCGGGGCCTGCGCAACGTGACCCACAACCTGATGGCACTGGAAGACCTGTACGACGGATTGGCCAGCGATCCCGCCGCAGGCATGACCGACACACCCGAGGACGAACTGATCCGCGGACAATTCAAACAGATCATCAAGAACGCACGCGAACTTGGCCCGTCGATCGTCGCCGTGTTGAAGACCGAGAAAGGCCCGCTGCGCCTGAAGGTTTTGAAAAGCGACATCCTGGACCTGCGCGAGCTGGTGATCGTCAACCTGACCGAAGCCATGGGCCTCGTCCTCGGCTTCAACTCTTTGGACGGAGACTGAACCATGGATATGAACCGTCGAACCCTTTTGAACCTGGGCGTGGGAGGCTTCGTCTTCCTGTCGGCCACACCGCTTTGGGCCGCCGCCCGCGATACCGCCGATGCCGGGCCCCGATACCTGGGCGTTCGCCGCCTGGGCGATGGCCGCGCCGAGCCCTATCGCTTCGCCGCCTGCGTCGCCGACCGCAACGGACGGGTGACCCGCGACGTCGCCCTGCCGGGCCGGGGCCACGGCTTCGCCCTGCATCCCGACCATACCCATGCGGTCGCCCTGGCGCGGCGCCCGGGCACGTTCGCCACGGCCTTCGACCTGGACGGCGACGCACCGGGGCTGACGTTTCACGCGCCCGAGGGACGCCATTTTCAGGGCCACGCCGTATTCGACCCGGCGGGCCGATATCTGTTCGCCACGGAAAACGATTACGACAACGAACGGGGCTGCATCGGCGTTTATGACCGCGCCGACGGCTACAAGCGCGTCGGCGAATTGCCGAGCCACGGCATCGGCGCGCATGAGTTAATCTTGATGCCCGGTGGTAAGACCTTCGCCATCGCCAACGGCGGCATCCTGACGCATCCCGATATGGGCCGGGCCAAATTGAACCTCGACACCATGGCCCCCAATCTGGCCTACGTCGACATGGCCAGCGGTCGTCTGGAAGACAGCGTCTCCTATCCGGAAGGACGCCTGCGCAAACTCAGCATTCGCCACCTGGCCGCATTCAACGACGGTCGCGTCGTTTTCGCCTGTCAGGACCAGGGGCAGACCACCGATGGCCTGACGCTGGTCGGCTTGCACCGTCCGGGATCGGGCAAGATCGAAGACTTGGAAGCCCCCGAGGCGACGACGATGAGCTTGGTCGGCTATTGCGGATCGGTCGCCGTCGATCCGGCGGGAACCCTGGCCGCCGTCAGCGCCCCGCGCGGCAACCGCGTGCTGTTCTGGGACACGGAAAGCCGCAAGCTGACCTCGACCCTGCCGCTGACCGACGGCTGCGGCCTGGCCCCAGGGCCCAAGGCCGGGACATTCGTTCTGACCAGCGGCTCCGGCGCGTTCATGATCGACGACCCGGTCGGAAACAAACCCAAGGACCCCGGTCACACGGGCAACGCCCCCTGGGACAACCATCTGACGGCGGTGCCCCCGGCCCGCTCCGCCTGATCAAACAACAGTCCTCGAAAAGGCCCCGGTTTCCGGGGCCTTTTTTTGTCTGCGCGGCCCTTGACGACCGCCAACGACGCGACCACATTTCCGTTATTGACAATCATTCGCAGATCGAATGATAATCATTATCAACAACAAATCGGAACTTGGGACGCTCATCCATGTACGTCTGTAACTGCAACGGCATCACGGACTCCGAAGTTAAGGAAGCGGTGCGGAACGGCGCCGAGAAATGGGACGACGTCCATACCTATTTCGATTGCGCGCCGTGCTGCGGCAAATGCGAATGCGAAATTTCCGATGCGATCTGCAAGGCCCGTTGCGAAGGCGAGCCTACCGCCGAGCCGGTGTTTGGCACCCCGGCCCTGGTCATGGCGGGATAAGATGTTTCTCTGGCGATCACTGAAGCCGTTTGCCGTTCTTTCCGCCCTATCGGCGTTGCACCGCCGCGTTGCGCCAGTGATTGCTCCGCCCAAGACGCCTCAAGACAAGGCTGCTGGCGGCACGCCCCCCCTGCACCTTGCTAATCCCTGCGACCCGAACAGCCTGACGTAACGGTCCAACTCTTTCCCGATTTACCCTAACTCCGCCCGGTCAACGCCGGCTGATCGCGCTTTGCCGATCTATATATCCTTGTCCGCCTTGGGCGGCGGCCCGAAGCCGAACCGGGTCAGCCGCGCCTGCCCTTCGGATGATAGCAGGAACTCCATCAAGTCCCTGGCGGTTTCGTCACTATCCCGCCCCGCCGTGGCGCCATAGACGGCCTGGACCTCGAACGCGGGCGGAAAGCGGGCATAAGCTAGGCGCTTGCTGCGCGCGCAGGCTTCGCGACACATGGTCTCATACGCCAGCATGATATCCGCGTGGCCCTGCACGACTATCCCGCCATAGCGGCCCAGGGGCGAGACGACCCGGATATCTTCGCCGCCGCCCGACAGAATGCGCGCCCGCGCCGCCGGGGCCGTTGTCGCATCGGCGGCAAGCGGCGCCAAGCGATCCAACAGCATCACCGCATAATCGCCGGAGGGGTCCGCCCCTGGGGTGGACATGCCAATACGGGTAGCAGGGTCGAGCATTGCCTCGACCACCGTATCGTCCCTAAAGCCCCGTTCCTTCAGAAACAGCGCCGCCAGGCGATTGGTCGCGAATGCCTGAGGCGCACTGCCCCATCCCTCGGCATGCAGACGCTGCGGATGGGCCATGTTGGCGGAACAGAACAGATCGCAGTTTGCCCCCTTCAGAATTGCCGCCGCCAGCGTACCCGAGGCGCCAAAATGGAATGCCGGATTGCGCGGCCAATCTGTAAACACTCCGCCGCCGCCGGACAACGGCATGCGCAGGCTCCCTGCCCCCCAAACGGCGGGCGGACGGCGGGAATGGGGCGGGCGTATAGAAGTGCTCATGGTTGTAGCAGTCTATGAGAACGCCCTTGGCCCCGAAAGACTGAACGTCGTAGGTTCGGTCTGAAAAACAACCATCCAATGTAGGAGCCCGCACCATGCAAATCAGCGCCCGGAATCAGATCAAGGGAACCGTTAGCGAGGTTAAGGACGGCGTCGTCACGGCGCAGGTGACCGTCGATATCGGCGGCGGCAACACCATCGTCTCTTCGATCACCCTGGACTCGGTCAAGAACCTGGGCATCGCCGTCGGCAAGGAAGTAACCGTCATCGTCAAGGCGTCGGATGTTATGCTCGGCGCGTGACCCCCTACGGCTGAGCCGAAACGAACAAAGGGGCGGCCCGTGGCCGCCCCTTCGCATGTGCAATTCGATGCAATCGGATCAGGCTTCGGCAACCACCGGGTTGCCCAGAACGCCGATGCCTTCGATTTCGACCTCGACCCGGTCGCCCGCCTTCATCCAGCCCGGAGGCTTCATGGCATGGGCCACGCCCGACGGTGTGCCAGTTGCGATCACGTCACCCGGCTCCAGGGTCATGAATTCAGACAGGATGGACACCAGCTTGGCGACGCCAAAGATCATGTCACCGGTGTTGGAATCCTGGCGCGTCTCGCCATTGACCCGCGAGGTAATGCGCAGGCCCGAAGCACCCGGCGGCAGGTCTTCCGGGGTGACCACGACGGGGCCGAGCGGGCCGGTGCCGTCGAAGTTCTTACCCTGGGTCCACTGCGGGGTCTTGCGCTGATAGGCGCGCACGGACACGTCGTTGAACATCGTGTAGCCGAACACATGCTTCAGGCCTTGATCCTCGGGGATCGCCCGGCCGCCCTGGCCGACGATAAAGGTCAATTCGGCTTCGTAGTCAAAGGTATCGCTGACCTTGGGCAAGATCACCGGCGCCTCGGCGGGAACCAGCGAGGTCGCCCAACGCACGAATAGCGACGGATACTCGGGAATGTCGTGCCCGCCTTCGCGGGCATGGGCGGCATAGTTCAGGCCGACGCAAATGAACTTGCCGGGGCGCTCGATCGGCAGTGCCGGGCGCACGTCGTTCAATGCCAGACGGGCCTTGTCCGGGGCTGCGGCGACCGCGCCCACGACTTTGGCCAGGGCTTCGCCCCCGCCATTGATCAGGTCCAAAATCGTCTTCGGAAGGCCGCTGCCGCAGGCCGCGACGTCGACAACCCGGTCGCCCTCAACCACGCCCAGGCGTGCATCGCCGCCGGTTTCAAACATCATCAACTTCATGGATGGATTCCTTTTCGGAGAGTTTTTTTATGCTCTCAACCAAAAGCCCCGGAACCAGGGGTTTTGTCAATAGAGCGCCGAACAACAACGCCGACCCGAAGGTCGGCGCTGCCGGTCGACTAATGTAACGAGACGACTAATCTTCGTGGCGCTGCAGGATCACGCCATACCAGCCAAGGCCGTCGTAATCCTCGTAGCCGATGGTCTGGGCATAGGCGACGACGTCTCCGGCGTCGTTCATATAGGCCCCCTTGCGGCCGTGCGACGTATCCAACGGGAAGCGCTGATACAGACCGTTATTGTCGGAGCTGGAAATCACGCGGTGATCGCGATCCAACAGCATCACACGGGTGCGCTGCCATTCACTGGCGCTGAACGACGGCTCGTCGCAAACGATCGACCGCCCCTGTTCCTGCCAGTCGAAGAAGATACCCAAGACGCCGATGGTATCGGCGAAACGCTCGCCGCCTTCGCGCACCGCGGCGGAATAAATCGCCGCCGGGCGCTGCCCATGCAGCGCGTCGGGCCGGATATCGTCGACCACGTATTCGTCGCCCGACTGGGTCCGCATGGCATCGCGAAACCATTTTTCCCCGGCCACGCTTTTGCCGATCTGCCCCGGAAATTCGCTGGGGTTCGAGATTGCAATGACGTTCCCGTCCTTATCGGCGAGAACCAGGTTCATATAAACCGTGTAATACAAGTTGATGACGGCGAGGCGCTCCCCGGCATGCTTGGCCGTGTCGGCGGTCGGGTTCTGAAGTGCCTGCCAGAACGCGCTGTCCGTCGCCCACCACCGCACGTCGGCAGTCCGCTCGAACAAGTTGCGGACGATCAACTGAACCAGCGTCTGCGACATTTCGGTTAGGCGCTGGCTTTCCATGCGACCGGCCAGATCATTCGTCAGGTAGCGAAGATCGTCCAACTGCCCCATCACGACGGACTGGAAATCCTTGGAGTTCTTGTCCGCCTGTTCCGCCAGGTTCTTGACCTCGGTCGCGACGATGGCGAACCCTCGCCCGGCCTCGCCTGCTCGTGCGGCCTCGATGGTCGCGTTCAATGCCAGCAACTTCGTCTGCGCGGCGATTTCCTGATTGATCTTGGAAAAATGCGAAACCTGAGCATTCAGGTCTTCGGTCATTTTACGGATAACGCGCGGCGACGCATTTTCCGCTGTTTTTCTGATGTCGTTGGACGAACCGTTCGAACTTCCCGAATTGCTCGATTCAGTGCCCAGTTTACCCGATCCGATGTAGTTCATTTATTTTCTCCGCTTTTTGTTGCCCCAAGTACGGTCAAAAACCGACCTCTCCTCCATCCGGATTTTCTTATTGATCGGATGTTTCCTTAACGTGACACCTCCTGACCTTTTCGATCGTCCGAACCGGCGCAGACATGCCCGTTTCCGCAGCCGGTATGAATGCCCGGCACGGCCACGCTGCGTATGGTCGGAAGTGAAAGTGCGATGGTCTGGTCGTGGTAGATGCGCACGTTGTTCTTTAGTCTTAATCTGCCCCCGGTCAAAACATCGGGGAGTTTCACCGTAGATGCGAGCAGCTCACCTCGTTATGCAGAAAGAGGTTTTGATGCTGCTGCCCTCGGCATCACTTGCGCAAATCCTGTGCCAAACATCCAATACAAGAAAAATACAAGTTTGATCAGTCCATTAGGTCTCACACCGAATGGAACTCAGTTTTATTTTCACACCAACTTTTCTGCATAAAATTCCTGCAAAATCATGATTTTGCATATTTTATGCGCACACGTTGCGGGCCAAACAAAAGAAAAGCCCCACCGTTTGGCGGGGCTCCTGTTCGTCGAACTCAGCGTGGATTACAGAGGATAATCCCGTTCCGGATCAATGCCGCAGGACTCGATGAACTTGCGCACCTGCATCACGCCATCCTTGTTTAACGTCCGCTGCGGATGCGCGAAATTCACGCTATGGCCGTTCAGCACCACATGGACCTTGCCGGACTGGGTTTCGCTGACTTCGCCGCCCATTTCCTGAAAGACGCTTTCGACATCCTTGATCGCGACGTTTCCGGCGATGGGATGGGCGAAAAGGGAATGCAGAATCTTACGGTGATGATGGTTCATGATGTCCTCTCTCGGTTTTGTAGAGGACGGTAATCCTTCCCGCAGCACCCGACAATGATGCAGGTCAAACGGCCTTGGATACCCGACACAAAAGGCTCTTCAGGTTCGTCTGATCGGAAATCGGGTCGCGCTGAGTCTTATCGGTCAGGAAGTTGACCGGGTTCCACGGATGATACGGCTGCCTCTCCCCCCATCCGATGGGGATGAACACGGCGGAGCGGCGAATGCCCGGCGTAACCCAGGCCCGGGCCTCCACCGATCCATGATTGGTCTCGACCTTGACCCGGTCGCCATCGGCGATGCCCAGCGCTTTCGCCCGTTCGGGGTGAAGCTGTGCATAGAGGTCCGGCCACATTTCCTGCGACTGCCAGAAATAATGGGTCCAACTATGGAAATGCGGGGCCGGCGGACGCCCGGTGACCAGCTCCATATCAAAGCCCTGGTTCCGCAGCCGCGCGCCCGGTGTCTCTTCGTTCGGGGTGACGATCCGCCCCGGCACGGCCAGGGTGTTGGGGTAGAACGGCGAACAAACGCCGTCGCCCGCATCGTCGTCCAACAGCTCGACGAAGGGCAGATCGACCAATTGTTCGCGCTCGCTATAAAACTGCGGCAAGGCCGACAGGCCCAAGGCTTGGAACTTGTCTTCCATCCCCTGGGACCAAAATTGCAGCTTTCCGTTATGGGTTGGAAAGCGATGGCCCTCCGGCGCGCCGAACGCCGTTGTTCCTTCAAGGTACAGGGTGTCCTGCTCCGGCGCGTCCTCGCTGGCCACCGGAAAGCGCACCCAGCGATGCGGCTGGGCATGCAGGCGCTTTTGCGTTAGGCCGCGCAGTTGCGGATGATTGATCATCTCCGCATCCCAAAAATGCGCGATGTCCTTGTACTCTTCCTTCATCACGTCGCCGAAGCCCAGGCGGCGGCCCAACTCGGTCCAGATCCAGCCGTCCGGCTGGGCCTCGCCGGGCGGATCGATCATCTTGTCGTTCCAGGGCACGCGGCGGTCGTCGTTGGCGCGGCCGATCCCGCCCTTCTCGACTCCGCCAGCCGCGGGCAGGACATAGTCGGCAAAGGCCGAGGTTTCATTCTCGAACAATTCGATATGGACCAGCAGGTCCAGGGCCTTGAACGCCTCCCGCGTATGGTCCTGCCCCGGCCAATGAGCCATCGGGTTGTTGCAGGCGATCAATGCCTTCAACGGATATGGACGGCCCTGCAGGATCGCCTCGGTCCAACCGGCGGGGCTTTTGCGGATCTTCGGTTTGGTGATCGGGGTACGTCGTTCCTCGGGCGCGTCGGCCCAGAGCGGCGGCGCCGCCGACATGTTCATGTAGCCCCCGCCCCGGCGACCCCAGTTGCCGGTGATCGCCGCCAGATACATGAACACGCGGTTGGTCTGAACCGAATTGGTATGCTGGTTGATGCCCCGGCTGCAGAAGATCATGCAGCCGTCCGCCGCCGCGACGTCCTCGGCCAGGCGGCGGATTTCATCGGCGGGAATGTCGGTGATCGGCGCGGCCCATTCGGGGGTGTAGCCCTGGGCATTGAGGTAGTCGCGCCATACCTCCCAACCGTCGACCCATTCGTCGCAGAACTTCTGATCCTGCAACCCGGCGGCCAGAATGTGCTGCGACATCGCCAGCCCCAGGGCCATATCTGTGCCCGGGCGGATCGGCAGCCAGCGATCGGCCTTGGTCGCGGTGACCGTCTGGCGCGGATCGACCACCACCATTTTGGCCCCGTTGCGGACCCGCCAGTCGTTGACCATGCCGAAATAGACAGGCCGGGTTTCGCCCTGGTTATCGCCGATATACAGGTACATGGCGGCGCTGCCGATATCGTCCTCGACATAGCTGTTGCCGCAGCCGCTGCCGCCCATGGTCATGGAATAGGCCAGCACCTTGCCCGCCGCGCAGAACGGATCGGTCGTCTCGACGTTGGGTGTGCCCCACATCTGCTCGAACAGGCGGATATATCCCCGCGTCGTCACCAACCCCGTGCGCGTGCCACAGAAGATACCCAGGGCTTCGGGTGTTCCAACCTCGCGCAGGGGACGCAGCTTGTCCGCGATCTCGTCCAAAGCCTGATCCCAAGTAATCCGCTCGAACTTGCCCTCGCCCCGCGCGCCAACGCGCTTCAGCGGATGCTCCAAGCGCTGCTTGCCGTGATACATCTGCAGGGTCAGCTGCGATTTCGGGCAGACCTTGCCCTTCAACACCGGGTCGTCCTCGTTGCCGGTGATGCGGACGACCTCGTCCCCGGCGAAATGGAATTTCACGCTGCACGTGTTGAAGCACAGCGAACAGCTGCCTGGCTTGGCATGGTCTGATTTCCGCTCGGCGCGCGGCAGGCCATAGGGGAACGCCGCCCCGGCCTCGCCCTCGAACGCCGACTGCGCCGCCGGTGGGTCGACCACCGCCGGCTGCCGCCGCTCGGCCAAGGGCTTCGACACCTCGGCCCGCGGCAGGCGGTCGAGATAGACCGTCGCCGGACCAAGTAGGAAAGAATCATGATCGCGGACCGTTCGCCCCTCGTCCGCCGCGCGCGCCAGATGATCGTCCCGCTCGCCGAAGCTGATGGCGTGGCCGGGACAAACGCTGGCGCAGGCCGTGGTCGACATGCCTTCGGCCCGGCGGTCGGTACATAAATCGCATTTGACCGCGTGATGACCGCGCGGGTCGTAGCCCATGGCCCCGTAGGGACAGGCGACGACGCATTCGCCGCAGCCCGTGCATCGGTCTTCGTTGACCGTGACGATCCCCGTTTCCGGGTCCTTGAGGATCGCCTTGGGATTGACCGGGCAGGCCCGCAGGCAGGCAGGCCGCTCGCAGTGCTGGCAGGACACGGTCAGGAAATCCAGCGCCGGGCTGTCCGGATCGCCGAGCCAGACCACGCGATTTCGGTATTCGCCCGGGCCCAGGCCGTGTTCCTGCTTGCACGCCACCTCGCAGCTTTTGCAGCCGATGCAGCGTTCCAGATCGATCATCAAGGACAGGCGGCTCATGGCTTTTTCATCCTCCCAAGGCGGCCAAGTGCCACCAGGTAATCGGCCCGCCATCTGCGACGTAACCCGCGAAGAAGGTCACCGTGACGACATGAACCACAATGCCCAGAACGAACAGTCCGGCCAGGATCATATGTAGGGGCCGCCACCACGCCTGGGCCGCGCCCACGCTCTGCCGCGCCCCGATCAACGCTTCTTCGCGCAACACCAAACGGCGATAGGCCAAGGTCTTGAACGGGCGGCGCAACCAATGACCCAGATGCGGCGAAAACAGCGCCTCGGACGCCGCCGGGTCGAGGCGCGCCAGAAGCGCCTGCTTCTCGGCGATCACCGCCGCCAGTCTTTTCCGCAAGGCCGGATCGGGTGCCGCGAAGACCTGGCGCTTGGTGCCCATGGTCGCCGCCATGCGCTTCGCCCCACGCAGCCGCGCCCAAATCCCCAGCGCCGCCAGCCCGGCCAAGGCCAGGAGAAGCAGCGCCGGAGGACGGCGCATGTAGCCGCCCGAATGGACGACGATCAGAACCGTCCCGATGCAGGCCAGCATGACATGGGCTGAAAACCACCGGGGCGGAGAAGCCGCCATCCCGCCGCGCTTGACCACCAGAAACCCCGCCGCCCCTAGCAACATGGCCGCACCGACAACGCCGGTCAGGTAAAGCTGCATGCTGCCCGGCACCCGCCATTCCGTCGGCAGGAACGGACGCACCGCCGCATAGGCTGCGATGGCCGCGACGGCGATGCCGACCGCCCATAACAGATCGCGGTTGCTAAGGTCGGGCCTAGGCATTTTGAGGGAAAGTCGGACGGGCGGTGGGCGGCGCCGACCGCATTCGCGGACCGGCTGATCGACTGGCTGGCAATTGGGCCTCCCAACCCGTTCGCATGGCGCAGGGACATATTTATTAAAAATGATATTACACATCATCCGGCCATGGTGGGAAGAGCGCTCTTGCCAAAGGGCCGTTCCATGCCGTAACACCATGGCGTCCTTGGTTCCCCGACAACGGACAAGTTCCGGGGGATCAAAAGGGAACGCAGTAGGTGCTTACCCATTAGGGGGCGCCGATCTGCGGCTGTACCCGCAACTGTGAGCGGAGAGACGGCGGCTGAATAACGCCACTCGGATTCGTCCGGGGAAGGCAGGCCAACGTCACTGACCCGCGAGCCAGGAGACCTGCCAAGGAACGCGTCGCCCAGCCGTCGGTCGGGAATTGCCGGAGGCGCGGTACAGACCGTTTGTGGTGACGCCTTGTTGGTGCGGCAGATTGCCGATTATCGCCACGGGGTGTCTGGCTGGATCCCGAAATCCGGGAACCTTCTTCGTCCCCAACGATAGCGGCAATCCGTTCCGTGCACTT
The DNA here is from genome assembly GCA_002433335.1 of Rhodospirillaceae bacterium UBA6608. The sequence continues at coordinate 11,686 of DJHY01000309.1, forward strand.
GGTGTGCCGGGCGGTCCCTGAACGCGCGAACGAGGTGTCTGGAACCTTTGTGGTTCGACGCCGGGGATCGGCGCGTTCATTCAGGGGTCCATATAGGCATCGAGCGCGCGTGCTGCGGCCCGTCCGGTTGTTCGAACGAACAACCGGAGGAGGTTCGAATGCTTGTTCGTTATGTGAAGTCCCTGCTCCCCGCGCGTGGCGCGGCGGGCGCAATCCTAATCGCCACAATCCTATCCACCCCGTCGGTCGCCGTGATGGCCGCCGACGACACCCGCGCGCTGGAAACGGCCCGCATCCTGCCCGAGGTCGTGGTCTCGGCCTCGATGGTGCCGACATCGTCCGATGCCGTCGGCAGCGCCGTTACGGTGATCACCGCCGACGAAATCGAACGCAAACAGGTGCGCGTCCTGTCCGACGTGCTGCGCGAGGTTCCGGGCGTGGCGGTCAACCGCTCCGGCACCGTCGGCACCCTGACCCAGGTCCGTATTCGCGGGGCCGAAGGCAATCATACCCTGGTGATCATCGACGGGATCGAGGTCAACGACCCCGCCGGCGGATCGGAATTCGATTTCGGCCAACTGCGCGCGGGGGATATCGAGCGCATCGAAATCCTGCGCGGCCCGCAATCGGCGCTTTACGGCAGTGACGCCATCGGCGGCGTGATCAACATCGTCACCAAAAAGGGCAAGGGACGACCGACGGTCGAACTCAGCGGCGAAGGCGGCTCTTTCGCCACCGGCAATGCTTCGATTGGCCTGCGCGGCGGAACCGACCTGTACAACTATTCCCTGGGCGCCTCGGGCTACCGCACCGCCGGGATTTCCATCGCCCCGGAAGACGACGGCAATACGGAACTGGACGGCAACGAAAACGCGACCCTGAACATGAAGCTGGGCTTCACGCCGTTGGACAACCTGTCCATCGACCTGTTCGGACGCTACGTGAAGGACTCGGTAGAGACCGACAACCAACCCTCGGTTGCCGGGATCATCAAGACGGTGGATTCCGACGGGATCACCGACACCATCCAGCGGTCCGGCGGCCTGCGCGCCAAGTACAGCATGTTCGACGGCGCCTGGGTCCAGACCCTGGGTGGCGCCATTCATACGGACCGCGCCGAGACCCGAACCAACCGGGTCGAGACCTATCACGCCGACGGCGACAAATGGCGCTTCCACTATCAAAGCGATCTGAGATTCGACACCCCGTCGGTCGCCGGGGCACAACACGGGCTGACCTTTCTGGCCGAGCGTGAAGACGAAACCCAGTTCACCAAAAGCAACTACAGCACCTCGGACCGCGACCTGACGAACTACGGCTATGTCGGCGAATACCGCGTCACCCTATGGGAAAGCCTGCACCTGACGGGCGGGTTCCGCTATGACGACAACGACATCTTTAAGGACAAGCGCACCTATCGCGCCACCGCGGCCTATGTGCATCAGCCGACGGGCACGCGCCTGCACGGCAGTTACGGCACGGGATCGAAGAACCCGACACTGACGGAACTGTACGGCTCAACGCCGACCTATACCGGCAACCCGAACCTGACGCCGGAGACCAGCCGGGGTTGGGACCTCGGGATCGAGCAAGGCTTCCTGGAAGACCGGGTCGTCGCCGACGTGACCTATTTCAACAACCGGATCACCGATCTGATTACCGGCAGCGGAAACACGTCGAAGAACCTGAGCGGGGTCAGCAAGATTCAGGGCGTCGAATTGTCCGTCGCGGCGGACATCGGCTATGGCCTGAGCCTCAAGGGACAATACACCTATACCGACGGCCAGGACGCCGACGGCAAGGAACTAGTCCGGCGCGCCAAGCACATCGCCAGCGTCAACCTGTCCTACTCGTTCTTGGAGGATAAGGCCAAGATCGATTTGGGCGTCGACTTCAACGGCACCCAGAAAGACACCGAATATTCCAACAGCTACGGCACCAGCCGGACCGTTCCCTTGGATGCGTACTACCTCGTCAATGTCGCCGGGTCGTACGAATTCATGGATGGGATAGAGGTGTTCGGGCGGGTCGAAAACCTGCTCGATCAAAGTTACCAAGACGTCCTGTTCTACGACCAACCGGGGATCGCCGCCTACGTCGGCATCCGCAGCCGGTTCGGTCTGTAGGAAGGGGCGGAAGCATGCGCCCTCGCACGGTCCGGGCCCTGACCATGGCGGCGATCCTCGCCTTGGTAGCCTCAACCGCCGCTGCGGCCGGGGCCCGCCCGCAGCGGGTTGTGTCCATGAACCTGTGCACGGACCAGCTTGTCCTGTTGCTGGCCGCGCGGGGGCGCATCGCTTCCGTTTCCTATCTCGCCTTCGACCCCGAAGTTTCCTATTTCGCCAATACCGCCCAAGAACTTCAAGCCAATCATGGACTTTACGCTAACCATGGATTGGCCGAGGAAATCCTACCCCTTGGCCCCGACCTGATCCTGGCCGGAACTTATACGACCCGCGCCACCGTCGCCGTGCTGCGCCGTTTCGGCCACCGGGTGCTGAGGCTCGAACCGGCGGACGGGTTCGACGCCATCCGCAAGAATATCCGGACCGTCGCCCGGGCCCTGGGAGAGACGGCCAAGGCGGAGCGCATCATCGCCGCATTCGACCGCCGCCTGTCCGCCGTCGCCCCAGACCGCGACGCAACGACGCCGCGCGCCATCGTCCTGCAACCCCGGGGGATGACGACCGGGCCGGGATCGCTGGCCGACGGCATCCTGCGCGCCGCCGGGCTGCTCAACTTGTCCGCCGACCTGGGCGTGACCGGGATGGGCTTTCTGCCGCTGGAGCGGATCATCCAGGCCGAGCCCGACCTGTTGGTCGTGGCCGCCCGCCCCGAGGGACGCCCTTCGCTGGCGCATCAGGCGCTGCGCCATCCGGCCTATGCCGCCGTCAACCGGGCCCAGCGGATCGAATTGCCTGCCGGCCTGTGGACCTGCGGCGGGCCGCAAGCCGCCGACGCCGTCGAAATCCTGGCCCGCGCCGCCCATGACTGGCGGCGGGCCACCGACACGGGATTAAAACCTTGACCCCTTCACCCTCTCGCCTGTTTCGAAACGAACTTCCCTTCGTCCCGCTGGTCGCGGGGCTTGGCCTTTTGGTCGCGCTGTTGTTCGCGGCCTCGATCCTGTTGGGGCGGGCGGGCCTGTTGCTGCCCGACGCGGGCCTGTTCGCCGCCATCCCGGACACCCCGCAGGCGGTGATCCTGCGCGACCTGCGCCTGCCGCGCGCGATCCTGGCCCTGGCCATCGGCGCGGCCCTGGGCATGTCGGGGGCGGCGCTGCAGGGCCTGTTGCGCAATCCCCTGGCCGAACCGGGAATCGTCGGCGTTTCGGGCACGGCGGCGCTGGGCGCGGTCGTCGCCTTTTACACCGGCCTGTCGGCGGCCTATCCCCTGGCCCTGCCGCTGGGCGGGATGATCGGCGCGGGGCTGGCGGTGGCGCTGTTGTACCTGTTGGCCGGACGCGATGCGCCGATCCTGACCCTGATCCTGGCCGGGGTCGCGATCAACGCCATGTCCGGCGCGCTGACGACCCTGGCCCTCAACCTGTCGCCCAATCCCTATGCCGCATTCGAGGTTTTCTTCTGGCTACTCGGCGCGCTGACCGATCGCAGCATGGAGCATGTCGTCCTGGCCCTGCCCTTCATCGCCCTGGGCCTTGCCTTGCTGGCGACGACGGGACGCGGATTGGACGCCCTGACCCTGGGCGAGGACGTCGCCCGCAGCCTGGGTTTCGGTCTGGCCGGATTGCAGGCGCGGGTGATCGTCGGCACGGCCCTGGCGGTCGGAGCGGCGGTCGCCGTGTCGGGTGTGATCGGGTTCGTCGGCTTGGTCGTCCCTCACCTGTTGCGGCCCGCCGTGGGCCATCGGCCAAGCCGCCTGCTGCCCGTCGCGGCGCTGGGCGGCGCGGCGCTGACCCTGGCCGCCGATATCGCCGTGCGCTTCGTGACCGAGGGGCCGGAGCTGCAATTGGGCGTGCTGACGGCAATCATTGGTGCGCCGTTCTTTTTGGCCCTGGTGCTGAAAACGCGGAGGGACGGTCAATGACCCGGCTGTCCGCGCAAAATCTGATCGTCACGCGCAAGGACCGGCGGCTGCTCGACGGCGTGTCGGCGACCTTCGGCCCCGGCAGCCTGACCGGGCTGATCGGCCCCAACGGCGCGGGCAAGACGACCTGCTTCTATTCGGTCATGGGACTGGTCCGCCCCGATCGCGGCCGGATCGTGCTGGACGGGCAGGACATCACCGGCCTGCCCATGTATCGCCGCGCGATCCTGGGCCTGGGTTATCTGCCACAGGAAACCTCGATTTTTCGGGGGCTGAGCGTGGCGCAGAATATCAGCGCGGTGCTGGAACTGGCCGAACCGGACAAGGCGGCCCGCGCGGCGCGGCTTGAACAGCTGCTCGACGAATTTGGCCTTACCCGGCTGCGCGATTCATCGGCCATGGCGCTGTCGGGCGGCGAGCGTCGCCGCTGTGAAATCGCCCGTGCCCTGGCGGCCAACCCCTCGATCGTGCTGCTCGATGAACCCTTTGCCGGCATCGACCCCCTGTCGATAGCCGACATTCGCGATCTGGTGAAGGACCTCAAGAATCGGGGCATCGGCGTTCTCATCACCGACCATAATGTGCGCGAAACGCTGGAAATCGTCGATCGCGCCTGCATCATCTATGGCGGTCAGGTACTCTTTGCCGGCACGCCGGAAGCCTTGGTGGCGGATGAAAACGTCCGCCGCCTCTATCTGGGCGAGAGCTTCACCCTGTGATGCCCGCTATCGCGAGGATCTAGCTCATGGCGCTGGGGCCGCGCCTCGATATCCGGCAAACCCAGTCGCTGGTGATGACGCCCCAGCTCCAGCAGGCGATCAAGCTGCTGGCGCTGTCCAATCTCGAAATCGAAACCTTCGTTGCCGAAGCGCTCGAATCGAACCCGCTCCTCGAAATGGGGGAAGTCCGGCGCGAAGCGGGCGAGGATACGCCAGCCGAACCGTCGGAGCATGACAGCGCTCCCGATTTCGGCGGCGAAGGCGCGCTCGATGTCGCCGACCATGCGCTCGATCCGGAAGCTGCACCGGGCGATTTCATTCACGGCGAAGGCGGCGACTGGAGCCGCGGGGACATCGCCAGCGGTGCCGAACTGCCGGAACTGGAGAACCGGTCTTCCGGCAGCCCGACCCTGTCGGATCACCTTGCCAGCCAGATCGGCCTCGTCGCCCATGACGAACGCGAGGCGCTCATCGCCCTGCGGATTATCGGCGAACTCGACGAGGCCGGCTATCTGCTGACCGATCTGCGGCAGGTGGCCGATGAACTGGGCATCCCGCTGGCAGAGGCCGAGCGGGCGCTGGCCACCGTCCAGTCGCTCGATCCCACCGGCGTGGGCGCGCGGTCGCTGGCGGAATGCCTGGCACTGCAGGCGCGCGAGGCCGACCGCTACGATCCGTGCATGGCGCGGCTGATCGACAATCTNNCAACGGCGCGGGCAAGACGACGTTCCTGAAGGCCCTGTTGGGCCTAACGGCATTAGACGGCGGCGCGGTCGCCCTGGACGGCGCGTCCCACGCCGATCTGGGGCGGTCCGCCGTGGCGCGGCGGATCGGCTATCTGGCGCAGGGGGCTCCCTGCCATTGGCCGATGACCGTGGCGCGGGTGGTCGAACTGGGGCTGTTGGCGAATGTGGGTGCCGACGGTTCCGGTTCGACCGCCCAAGCTGTCGCCGATGCCCTGGCCGCGACCGGGACGAGCCACCTCAAGGACCGGAACGTGACCTCGCTTTCCGGGGGCGAGCGAACCCTGGTGATGGTCGCACGCTGCCTGGCCGGAGGGGCGCCCTTGCTGCTGGCGGACGAACCCATCACCGGCCTGGACCCTCGGCATCAGATCGACGTGATGGAGATTCTACGGGGCCGGGTGACGGATCAGGCCGGGACGGTCGCGGTCCTGCACGACCTGACCCTGGCCGCCCAATACTGCGACCGCCTGATCCTGATGAACGCCGGACGGATCGTCGCCGACGGTCCGCCCGCCCAAGTCCTGACGCCGGACAATCTGGCCGAGGTTTATCGCATCGAAGGCCGCCTGCATGACGTCGGCGGCCGCCCCATCATCGTCACCACCCCGCCAAGGAGCCCCCACCCATGAGTGACACCGACGACCACCGCGACGCCGTCCGCATGACGCAACGCCACCTGCAAACCGCGACCACGGGGTGGAGCGTCGGCTCGTTCGGCGTAATCGCCGAATTCCACCGCGACGCCGACGATACCGTCGACTTCACCCCTACCCCTGGCGGCGGGATCGCCATCACCGACAAGGGGGCCGTGCAAGTCGATCTGACGGACGGCGTCAGGGTGTTGCCTTATGAAACGCCGTCGCGCAACCGGGCGCGTTGGAACCAGGGCGTTAACATCTGCCTGCCAAACGGTCCGGCGGGTCGCATGGCAGCGCGGACGGGCCTGACCGAAGTCGGACCCGACGTTGGGGCCGTCCGGGAACTGGACCGCAATGCCATTCTGTTCGACCTGGGGTTGGCTCTGCCCCATGTCGATGCCTGTGTCCGCACGGCGGACCCGGCCCTGATCGAAACACTGCGCGCCCACCCCGGGGCGGACATGCTGGACTTCGATGGCCCGGCCATGGCGGCGGTGATCGCGGCCAGCCCGCATCGGGTATTCCTGTCGCGCCTGGGCCGGGTCGAGGTCTATCAATACATTCCCTCCGCCGCCAACGGCCTGCCGACGCCGCAGGGGCCGCATACCCACCTGCTGCCAAAGCTGGCCGCCCATGGACGCACCCATGCGGCCAACGTGCACCTGCCGGACGCCTGGCTGCCCTGCCTGTCGGTCTATCCGGCGAACCCGCTGTGCGACGGCATGGGCCAAGACCGGCCCTTCGACGCCGCCGCCCACGACGAGTTTCAGGCTATCGTCCAACGCTTCGGCCCAGCCAATCACCGCCGCCTGAAACGCAGGGTCGCCGACGCCGTGCGGCAAGGAGTCGCCCCGATGATGCCCGGCCTGGACCGTGAACACCGCGCCCTGGTCCGCGCCTGTCTTCGGCAATTGCGATGCACGGACGGAGACAGCCAAACCCTGGATATCTGGCGCGAAGCGTTCGAACCCAGCGCCGACGAGCCCCCGCAATCGGACGACGCCCATTGAGCCGGACTTGACATGCCCACCCGCAACGACACAAGATATAGCGCTTTCGGTTCCCCGGAATTCAATATTTCGGGGCTAAGAGGGAACCCGGTGCGCCGATGGACGAATCTTCGTCCCAGGCAAATCCGGGGCTGCCCCCGCAACTGTAAGCGGAGAGCGACTGCCACAACGCCACTGACGCCATCGCAGCGTTGGGAAGGCCGGCGGCCCGCCGCGACCCGCAAGCCAGGAGACCTGCCGCAAGCATTTGGATCGTCCTTGGACGGGGGTGTCCGAGGGATGCATGCCTTTCGGCGGCGCGTGCCGCCCGTTGTTCAGGGCCATGTCTCCCCCTCCCGTCCGACACAGCGAACGGGGAACCGCGCATGACAGCTCTTGCCTTCGATTTCGACCTCAATGGCCATTTGGTCCCAACACCCACCAAGAAACCGGCGCGCGACTTGCGCCCTGACGGCGTCTCCACCGCCGCGCCGAAACCGCATCGCGCGCCGGTGCCCGCCCCCCTGGCCCAGCCGCCGCGCCCGGAGGACCTGACGCTCGACCGCTCGCGCGACGCCCTGCTGACCGAATTCGGCAAAGCCACCATGCGCGACCGCTACCTGATGCCCGGCGAAAGCTTTCAAGACATGTTCGCCCGCGTCGCCTGCGCCTATGCCGACGATGTCGATCATGCGCAGCGCATCTACGACGCCGTCTCGAAACTCTGGTTCATGCCCGCCACCCCGGTCCTGTCCAATGGCGGGACCAAACGCGGCCTGCCGATTTCCTGCTTCCTCAATGCCGTGCCGGATTCATTGGACGGCATCGTCGAGACCTGGAACGAAAACGTCTGGCTGGCGTCGAACGGCGGCGGCATCGGCACCTATTGGGGGCAGGTCCGGTCGATCGGCGAACAGGTCAAGGGATGCGGCGAAACCTCCGGCATCATTCCCTTCATCCACGTCATGGACGGCCTGACCCTGGCGATCAGCCAGGGTTCGCTGCGACGCGGCTCGGCGGCGGTCTATTTGGACATCCATCACCCGGAGATCGAGGAGTTCCTGGAAATCCGCAAGGCCAGCGGCGATTTCAACCGCAAGGGCCTGAACCTGCATCACGGCATCAACGTGACCGACGCCTTCATGCAAGCCGTCCGCGACGGTAAGCCGCACCAGCTGCTCAGCCCCCGTGACGGATCGGTCCTGCGCGAGATCGACGCCCGCCGCCTGTGGCAACGCATCCTGGAAACCCGCCTGCAAACGGGCGAGCCGTATCTGTTGTTCATCGACACGGTGAACAACGCCCTGCCCAAGCATCAGCGGGAACTGGGGTTGAAGGTTTCCAGCTCCAACCTGTGCAGCGAGATCGTCCTGCCGACCGGGCGCGACCACCGCGACCGCGACCGCACCGCCGTCTGCTGCCTGTCGTCCCTGAACATCGAAACCTGGGACGAATGGCACGACGCCCCCGGCTTCGTCGAAGACATCCTGCGGTTCCTCGACAACGTCTTGACCGACTTCATCGACAACGCGCCCGACAGCATGGACCGCGCCAAATATTCGGCCCTGCACGAACGCTCGGTCGGCCTGGGCGTGATGGGTTTTCACACCTTTCTGCAGGCCCGTAACATCCCGTTCGAAAGCGCCTTGGCCAAGGCCTGGAACAAGAAGATCTTTTCCAAGGTGCGGCGCGACGCCGACGCGGCCTCGGTCGCATTGGCCGAGGAACGGGGCCCCTGCCCCGATGCGCTGGAGCGCGGCATGACGGCCCGGTTCAGCCACAAGCTGGCGATCGCGCCGACGGCCTCGATCAGCATCATCTGCGGCGGGACCAGCGCCTGCATCGAGCCGATCCCCGCCAACATCTATACCCACAAGACCCTGTCCGGGGCCTTCACCGTGCGCAACAAGCACCTCGCCGCCCTGCTGGCCGACAAGGGCGCGGATACGCCCGAGGTCTGGCAATCGATCCTGGAGCACGAAGGATCGGTGCAGCATCTGGACGTCCTCAGCGACGACGAAAAATCGGTGTTCCGCACGGCGTTCGAGATCGACCAGCGCTGGATCATCGATCTTGCCGCCGACCGCACGCCCTTCATCTGCCAAAGCCAATCGCTGAACCTCTACCTGCCCGCCGACATCGCCAAATGGGACTTGCACATGCTGCATTGGACCGCCTGGGAACGGGGCATCAAGAGCCTTTACTACTGCCGCTCCAAATCGATCAGCCGCGCCGGCTTCGCCGGGGGGACCAAGGCCAAGGACAGCGACCTGCAGGTCAGCCAACCGACCGATTACGAGGAGTGCCTGGCATGCCAATGAGCCAACGCAACCTAGACCTGTCGGGCCTAAACCTGTCGGCGCTCGACCCGCGCGGCCTGATTGGCACCGGCGAGGTCGGCCTGCTGACCGCGACCGGCAGTTACGACGTGGAACGCTACGCCTGGGCTTATGATTTCTGGAAACGTCAGCAGCAGACCCATTGGATGGGTGAGGAAGTGCCCCTTGGCGGCGACATCAAGGATTGGACCTCGCACCGGGTCAGCGATGCCGAACGCAACCTGCTGACCCAGATTTTCCGGTTCTTCACCCAATCGGACGTCGAGGTCGGGGACAACTATCTGAAGCGCTATATCCCCCTGTTCCAACCGCTGGAAATTCAGATGATGATGGCCGCCTTCTCCAACATGGAGACGGTGCATATCGACGCCTATGCCCTGTTGCTGAAAACCCTGGGCATGCCGAAATCGGAATTCCAGGCCTTCTTCGAATATGACGCCATGCGCTCAAAGGCCGATTACATGCATACCTTCGGCACCGAGACGGTCGGCGACGTGGCCCGGACGCTAGCCATGTTCGGGGCCTTCACCGAGGGAATGGCTCTGTTCGCAAGCTTCGCCATGCTGTTGAACTTCCCCCGCCACAACAAGATGAACGGCATGGGCCAGATCGTCAGTTGGTCCGTGCGCGACGAAAGCCTGCATTGCGAGGGCATCGTCAAGCTGTACCACGAATGGCATCGGGAAACCGGCGCCGTCACCCCGGCGGTGCGCGACGACATCCTGGATGTGGCCGGGACCATGGTCGGGCTCGAAGACCGCTTCATCGACCTGGCGTTCGAACTGGGCGGGATCGAGGGCATGACCGCGGACGACATCAAGGCCTATGTCCGCTACATCGCCGACTGGCGGCTGACGCAGCTTCGCCTGCCGACCCGGTTCGGGTATTTCGAACCCGAGGAAGGCAACAGCTATCGCCAGCTACGCCCCCATCCCCTGCCCTGGTTGGTGGAAATCCTCAACGGGGTCGAGCACGCCAACTTCTTCGAACAG
>DJHY01000244.1:0-9148 GCA_002433335.1 Rhodospirillaceae bacterium UBA6608
TCCGGGTTCGGCACCACGACCTGACGGTCGAAACGGCCGGGGCGCAGCAGCGCCGGGTCCAGCACGTCGGGACGGTTCGTGGCGGCGATCAGGATCACGCCGTCGTTGGCTTCGAAGCCGTCCATTTCGACCAGCAACTGGTTGAGGGTCTGTTCGCGTTCGTCGTTACCGCCGCCCAGGCCGGCGCCACGATGGCGGCCAACGGCGTCGATTTCGTCGATGAAGATGATGCAGGGGGCGTTCTTCTTGCCCTGTTCGAACATGTCGCGGACACGCGACGCACCGACGCCGACGAACATTTCGACGAAGTCCGAACCGGAGATGGTGAAGAACGGCACATTGGCTTCGCCGGCGATGGCGCGCGCCAGCAGCGTCTTACCGGTCCCCGGAGGGCCCACCAGCAAGCAGCCTTTGGGGATTTTGCCGCCCAGGCGTTGGAACTTCTGCGGGTCCTTCAGGAATTCGACGATTTCCTCAAGCTCCTGCTTGGCTTCGTCGATGCCCGCCACGTCCTCGAAGGTCACGCGGCCGGTCTTTTCCGTCAGCAACTTGGCCTTCGACTTGCCGAAGCCCATGGCCTTGCCGCCGCCCGACTGCATCTGGCGCATGAAGAAAATCCACACCCCGATCAACAACAGCATCGGGAACCAGGAAATCAGGATACCCCACAGGGTCGGCGAGTTTTCGTCCGACGGCTTCGCCCGGATACCGACCCCTTGTTCGCGCAGACGGTTGACCAAACCTGGGTCGTCCGGCGCATAGGTCGAGAAATGGCGACCGTCGCGCATGTTGCCGGAAATCTGCTGCCCCTGGATCAAAACATCCTTCACCTCGCCGCTTTCGACGCTGTTGAGGAAGTCGGTAAAGGCCAATTCGTTCTGCATGGAACGCTGCGGGGTGCCCTGGAACAGATTGAACAGGGCGAACACAAGCAGGGCGATAATAACCCAGAGGGCGAAATTCCGGCTGAAATTCAACGCTTAAGTCCTTTAAAGGGTGTTGGACAAGGACCCAGGGAGGGCAAACCCGAAGCCGTATGGGGCACCCACCTAGTCCTTTGTCAGAGATAGTACTCCGAAACGGCTAAGCAATACAAAACCCGATGAAAGCTGCGGAATTTTTTGGCCGAAAGCGCATTTTCAGCCCCCCGCCGCCGTTTTCCAGGCCATGAGCGACCAATTCCCCGCCCCGAAACAGCGCTGGAAGGGTCATCGCCGCCGCTTGGGGCACGGTGCATTCCCGGCGCAAATCGCGCGGCACCTGCCGCCAGCCGTCCGGCCCCAAGGGCGCCACAACCGCTTCGAAACCCAGGCTTCGCGGCAGGTCGATCGTGAAGCGCCCATCCCAACCATCGATGTGGAACAGGTCAGCCGCAGCCCGCGCGCCCGGTAGCCCCCGGCGGTCGCGACACAGGATTACCTGCCCGCCGACGTCAGCCAGCAAACGACAGCGCCCAAGGCTGGCGCCCCGAAAGCCTTCGTCCGAACGCAGACGATTCACCAGAGCGCGTGTTCGCGCGGTTTGCGGGGCATATTCAGCGCCGCCTAATGACTGCACCAATCGCCCCAGCATGCCGACTGCGGCTTGGTCGGAAAGCCCCCGGAAAGAACCCCGATCCAATTGGGCGAAGCCGAGGGGATGGATCGAAACGCGTTCCGCCAAGGCCTCGGCGACCCGACGTTCCAGATCGATCCGACCTGCTCCGGCCTGGGCCAGTCCGGCCCGCGCCATCTCGACAAGGCCTTCATCCGCCGCCAGGCGTTGCCGCATGCGCACCCGCTCGAACGCCTCGTTCGCGTTCGACGGATCCTCGACCCAGGATGCGCCCTTACTTTTCAGAAAATGGATCAGGTCCGCCCGTTCAACCGACAACAATGGGCGCAGCAGACGGACCTCGGGGAATTCGATCACGGCGCTCATCCCGGCAGCACCCAAGGCACCGCCGCGCATTTGGCGCATCAAATAGGTTTCCATCTGGTCCCCGGCGTGATGGGCGCACAACAGATGCAACACCCCCGCCCCACGACACCAATCACGTAGCAGGCCGTAGCGCGCCACCCGCGCCGCATGCTGGATACCAGCCGAGGGTTTGCCCCCACGCCAGGTCAGGATGGTCGCCTCGATCCCGAAGGCCCGCAGCCGCACCGCCGTGGTTTGGGCTTCGTCCGCCGCTTCGGCCCGCAGAGCATGATCGACGATCAACGCCGAGACCCGACCGCCCCGCGCCCGCGCCCATCGGTCGGCCAGCAGACAGAGCGCCGTGCTGTCGGCCCCGCCGGAAACACCGATGGCCAAATGAGGCGACGTTTCAAACGGGCCCAGACGCGCCATAGCTGCGGCGAAACGCCGGTCGAGATTGGATAGGTCAGGATGGGGAAGAGGCTGGGCGAATGCCGTCATTGTCTCTCTTCCTGTGGCTGCGCGCCTTTACTGCTTGCAGTTCATCTGCCGCTGTTGGCGGGTCGCCGTGCGCTTCAGGGAACTGTTGGCATTGGGGAAATCGGCGAACAATTTATCGATCGCCGCACAGGCCTCTTTGGTCTGGCCCAACTGTCCCAGGGACATGGCCAGCTTCAATAGGCTGTCCGGGGCCTTGCTGCCCTTAGAGTCCTTTTCGAAACCCTGCAGAAACACTTCCGCCGCCTTGACGTATTCGGCGCGGGCATAGTGCGTTTCGCCCAGCCAATAGCGGGCATTGCCGGACAAGGTGCCGCCGTCATGCTTGGCCAGGAATTCCTTGAACGCCACTTCCGCCTGATCGTACTGATGCTTCCGCAACAGGCTGAAGGCGAACTGATATTGATCTTCCGCCGTTCCTTCGGGCAGCAACGGGCCGGTCGGTTGCGGCGTCGATGCGATTTGGGCCGGGGCCTGCGCCCGCGATACGGTCGCCGGAGACGGCGCGGCCTGGGCCGCGGGGGCCTGAACCGGCGCACCTTGCACCGGCGCCGACTGAACGGCGACGGTTCCGCCCGGACCCGGTTGCGGTTGAGCCTTGGCGGGTTCGACTAAATCGGCCTCGATCTTGCCGAGGGAGCCCGCCGGGCGGCCGATCATGCGGCCTTCGGTTGTCGGTGCATTGGTCGGAGACGCTTGCATGCCGGAGGCAGCCGCCGGAGCTTGGCCGACCGGCTTGCCTTCCAGGCCGGACAGGCGGAAATCCACATCGGCGACCAGACGGTCAACCCGCGCGTTCAACTGCTCCATCTTGTAGGTCAGTTCTTCGATCCGCCCGGTCACGTCGCGCAATTCGTTTTCCATGGTGTCGAGCCGCACGCCGATCCGCGCCACCGCTGTCTGCGGCAGGGCCGGTTCGGACGCTGCCGCCCCCGGCACCTCGGCCGCCGGGACGGAGCCGGGACCGCGCACGACCATCTTCGACAGGGTCTGAATATCCCGCTCCAGCCGCTCCAACCGCTGGGACAGCGCCTGGGCATCCTGCGCCTGGACCGGGGCGGCGCAAACAACGGCCACGGCTAAGGCGGCGGCAAACCGGAAGCGGAACAGGGAATTCGAAACAATCAGTCGCATGGGCGCTCTGGACATTTTCTGATCGCCATTCATCTGGCGGGAAATCGGCAAGTCGCGGGTCAATCCGCTTCTCCTACGGTTTCTCTCGACCATAGGAAATCACAGGAATTTTAGGCAAAACTAAGGCGCTTGCCCATCCCGCATTGCGGTCGGACAAGCGCCCTAGAAACGCTTAACGGTTAACCCAGGATCAGGAGCCGGGGCCCGTCACGACGGTCACGCCACGGCGGTTCTGCGCCCAGGCTGCTTCGTCGGAACCGAGCGCAACCGGGCGCTCTTCACCGTAGGAAACGGTTTTGATCCGCTTGGCGTCGATGCCGAGATAGATCAGGTATTCTTTGACCGCATTGGCGCGGCGCTCGCCCAGGGCAAGGTTGTATTCACGCGTACCGCGTTCGTCGGCATGGCCTTCGATGGTCACGGTGACGGAGCTGAATTTCTTCAACCAAGCAGCCTGGCGATCCAGGGTCTTTTTCTGGTCGGGCTCGACATCGAAGCGGTCGAACGCGAAGAACACGCGATCGCCAACGTCGACCACGAACTGGTCCTTCAGCGACAACTCTTGCGCGGCGGGAAGCGGCGTGACGTTGCCACCGGTGCCGGAAGCGCCGGCGCCCGAACCGGACGTAGATTCACAGGCCGAGACGACCAAAGCGAGGGCGGCGACCATTCCGAGAACTTTAAAGCGCATGTAATCCCCCATTTATCGGGTTTAGTGCATTGCAAAGCCGCCGGAGCCGCCGACGGCAGAAACCTTTTGGCCGAAAATTAAGGCCTAATGTTTGATGTATTAGCGGTTAAACGTTCTGATTCCAAGTACTTTTTGCTTTTTCGAATAGACGGATAGCCCTCATTTTCGCATACGCGAAATGCGAAAATGTCATTCGCTCAGGCGAACCGCCCTTTGTTCAGCAAACTGTCAGGGTATCAGCGGCGACCATGCCGGATCCGATGCGTCCATGGGCGTCGGAATTTCCCGTTCGTTGTGTCCGGTCAGATCGATAGACCACAATTTCGATGACCCGCCGGTACCGTCCTTGGCGCTCTTCCCTTTGCGGTAGAAGATCAGCACACGACCGTTCGGCGCCCAAGTCGGGCCTTCGATCTTGTAGTCTTCGGCCAACAGGCGCTCACCCGATCCGTCGGGCTTCATCACGCCGATGAAGAACCGACCGCCGGCCATTTTGGTGAAGGCGATCAGATCACCACGCGGCGACCAGACCGGCGTGGCGTAACGCCCGTTTCCGAAGCTGATGCGCCGCACGTTCTTGCCCAGGCTGTCCATGACATAGAGCTGCTGGGATCCGCCCCGGTCCGAGTTGAAAACGATCTGCGAGCCGTCGGGGGCGAAGCTGGGCGAGGTATCGATCGCGGAGTGGAAGGTCAATTGACGCACCACGCGGGTGCGCAGGTCCATCACATAGATTTCCGAGTTCCCGTCCTTCGCCATCGACATGATGATGCGCTTGCCTTCCGGCGAGAACCGGGGCGCAAAGGTCATGCCCGGGAAGTCGCCCAAGACTTCCTGGCGGCCGGTGTCGATGTTGAAGATGTAAACGCGCGGGTTGTTGCGGAAATAGGACATGTAGGTGATTTCCTGCAACGTCGGCGAGAACCGGGGCGTCAGCACCAGCGTCGTTCCGTCAGTCAGGAAACGGTGGTTCTCCCCATCCTGATCCATGATCGCCAGCCGCTTGCCGAACGGGTTGAGGCGGTTGCGCCCCACGCCCTTGGCGTCCTTGGGCTGCTCGGCGACATAGACGATCCGGGTGTCGAAATAGCCGTCTTCGCCGGTGATCCGCTTGTAGATTGAATCGGAAATGATGTGAGCCACGCGCCGCCAGTTGTCGGGCACGGTGAAATAGGCCAGGCCGATCATCTGCTGTTCCGAGAACACATCCCACAGCCGGAATTCGACCCGCAGCCGTCCGTCGGCCACGACCTCGGTCCGCCCCTGCACCAGGGCCTGGGCGTTGATCACGCGCCAATCGCCGAAACGCGGCAACGCATTGAGCGAGCCCGAAGATTGAATAAAGGCCTTGGGGTCAATCGGCTTGAACAGGCCCGAGCGTTCCAGGTTCGCGGCGATCACGCCCGCGATCTCGCGCCCGGCCCGGGCGGCGGTGCTGGATTTACCGACGAAGTCCGTCACGGCGATGGGCAGCGGTTCCACATTGCCGCGCGTGATGTCGATGGTGATTTCGGCCTTGGCCATGCGCGCTTCGCCCAACACCGCGGCGAAGGCCAACAGCGCGAACAACGGGGCGAAGGTCCGGACAAAGATTTTTTCGGGCATATTCATGGCTTTAATCGTCATCACAGCATTCCGCTCGGGTCAAATACGAACTTCAAATCACGCCAGACCTGATACTTGTCCGGCGGCAGGTTGAATTTATTGCAACGAGGGTCAAGCACGGCGCGGCGCGCGGCCTCGACCGCGACCTGGAAGTACCGGTCTGTGAACATGCGCCCCGTATCCGAAACCTCGACCGACTGGACCGAACCGTCGGGGTTGAGGGTCAGGCTTAATTCAGGCTTGAGCTTTTCCGCCCCCGGCGCGCCATAGGGCGGCGACCAGCATTTAGACACCTGATTGCGGATCATCGTCCGCCATTGGTCGATCTCAAGCTGCGACACCTTCTTCGTCGGATCGTACTTGATCGAATTGGCGTTGTTCTGAAGCGCCGCGCGAATACGCGCCATGGTGTCGTCGGCGGGCTTTTCGGGCTGCTTCTTCTTGGCCTTGTCCTCGGTCTCGGCGGGCGGTTGCTGTTTGATCTTTTCCAGGGTCTTCAGGACCGAGGCCGTATCGAACGCCGGTTGTTTCGGTTTCTTCGGCTTTTTCGGCACCGCCACTTCGGCCAATTGCGGCTTCGGCGGCTCGGGCTTGGCTTCCGGTTTCGGCTCGGCCTCTTTCTTCGGCTCGGGCTTGGGTTCCGGCTCCAGCTTGGGGGCGGGCTCGGGTTCCGGCTCGGGCTTCGGCGGCAGGGCCGCGACCTCGGGCTGCTTGGCCGGCGCCGGCGGGGCCGGTTTGGGTTTCGGCGGGGCCGGCGGCTTAGCCTGTTCGACCTTCGGCTTTTCCTTGGGTGCTTCGGGCTTGGGCTCGTTCTTCTTCGGCGTTTCCTGAACCGGAATCGGCGGCGCGTTGCGCATCTCGTCGACGTCGACGATTTCGACGAATACCGGCTGTTCTTCCAACAGCGGTTCGACCGCATGGAACGGCAAGCCCAGCCACGCCGCCAGGACAAGGCCGACGTGCAGACAAACGGATATGATCAGCGGGCTGCGCAAGGGCTCCCGCTACTTCTTGGCGGGCGCGCGCTTCGACGCTTTGCCCGGTTCCTGTGCGATCAGGGCGACACGCCGGTAACCCGCCGCGTTGATCTGCCCCATCACAGCCATGACACGACCGTAGTTGATGGCCTTATCCCCTCTGACGAAAATCCGGACATCCGGATTGGTGCCGGTGATAGCGTTCAATCTTGGCACCAATGTGTCCAAGTCGACCGCCGTGTCCTGCAGATAAATCTGTCCGCCCGCATCGACGCTGACCGCAAGCGGCTCGTCCTGACCCGATACGGCGCCGGCCTTGGTTTCCGGCAGGTCAACTTGCACACCGACCGTCAGCAAGGGTGCAGTGACCATGAATATGATCAGCAGAACCAGCATCACGTCGACGAACGGCGTGACGTTTATCTCGCTCATCAAATGGGAGCGTCCGCCACGCCGACGGCGCGCTGTCCGCTGTATGGTTACGGCCACGGTAGCGCCCTCCCCGGCCTTAGGAATCCAGCTCGCGCGATAGAATCGCCGAGAACTCGCCCGAGAAGTTTTCCAACCGCCCGGCGAACCGGTCCAGGTCCCGCGAAAACTTGTTGTAGGCGATGACCGCCGGGATGGCGGCCAGCAGGCCCAGCGCCGTGGCGAACAAGGCCTCGGCAATGCCGGGCGCGACCACCGCCAGCGAGGTGTTCTTGGAAATCGCGATCGACTGGAACGAATTCATGATCCCCCAGACGGTGCCGAATAGCCCGACGAAGGGGGCCGTACCGCCGGTCGTCGCCAGGAACGTCAGGTAGCGTTCGGCGCGATCCATTTCACGGTCGGCGGTAATCTGCATCACCCGGTCGATGCGTTGCGCCAACGAGGCCGAGGTCCCGCCCCCGTTCGGCGTGGCCCGGCGCCATTCGCGCATGGCGGCGGCAAACACCGCCGACATCGGGTCACCCGGGCGGGTCCCGATCTTGTCATACAGATTGTCCAGCGAGTCGCCCGACCAGAAGCGATCTTCGAACTTGTCCGACCGTTTGTTCAACCGCCGCACGGAAATGGACTTTTCGATGATGATCGCCCAGCACCAGATCGAGGCCGCGACCAACATCACGATTACGGATTTGACCACCAGATCGGCCTTCATGAACAGCGCCACGACCGAGAAATCCAGGTTGGTCGAGCCCGCCAGGGCCATTGCTTCCACGGCTTGGTTTTCCATTTTACGTCGTCTTCGTTCCCGTCGTTGTTCGTTGTCGGCTTGGCGTCTCCGCATCGCTGCGGGGGGTCAGCCTTCCGTTTCCGTGCCGGCGACGTTGCCGGTGAATTGTGTCAAAACTTCGCGAACTTCAGTCGGAAGTCGTACCGGACGCCCGACTGTATTGATACAGGCCAGCGTCACGTTCATCCGCACCAAGTCGTCCGCGTCGCGCCGCACGATCTGTTCCATCTCCACCGTTGCCCCGTGCACAGCCCGCACGCAGGTGTGAACCGTCAACAGATCATCCAAACGCGATGGTTTCAGGTATTCCGCATTGACCCGGCGCACCGCGATCGCAACGCCCTTCTGCGCCAAAATCGAGGAATTATCAAACCCCAGGTCGCGCAGCAGCTCGCTCCGCGCCCGCTCCGCGAATTTGAGATAGTTGGCGTAATAGACGATGCCGCCGGTGTCGGTGTCTTCGTAATAGATTCGGATCGGCGTTTGATGCCAGGTTTCGGAAGCGCCGCTCAAGCCTCGTCCTCCGCCTGCTGCATCCCGGCCAAAAGATCCATCTGCGGCGCATTCTTGGGCAGGTTCAGCCCCAAATGGCGGAAGGTTTCTGGCGTCACGGCGCGGCCGCGCGGCGTGCGCATCAACAAGCCTTGTTGGATCAAATAAGGCTCGATCACTTCCTCGATGGTGTCGCGCTGTTCCGACAATGCGGCAGCCAGGGTATCGACCCCCACCGGCCCGCCGCCGTAGGTCGTGCAGATACAGGTCAGGTACCGGCGGTCCATGGCGTCCAGGCCCATCTTATCGACCTCAAGCCGCGTCAGGGCCGCATCGGCGACCGGCGCATCAACCGCATCCGCCCCGCCGACAACGGCGAAATCACGCACCCGGCGCAACAACCGCCCGGCGACACGCGGCGTGCCCCGCGACCGGCGGGCGATTTCCAAGGCGCCATCCGGCGTCAGGTCCAGGCCCAACAGGCGCGCGCCCCGGCGAACGATGCCTTCCAGTTCCTCAGGCGAATAGAAATTCAAGCGCACCGGAATTCCGAACCGGTCGCGCAGCGGCGTGGTGATCAGGCCCGACCGGGTCGTCGCCCCGACCAGGGTGAACGGCGGCAGGTCGATCCGG
>DJHY01000244.1:9442-9697 GCA_002433335.1 Rhodospirillaceae bacterium UBA6608
GAACGGCGGCAGGTCGATCCGGACCGAGCGCGCCGCCGGGCCTTCGCCGATGATCAAATCCAGCTGGAAGTCTTCCATCGCGGGATAGAGGATTTCCTCGACCACCGGATTAAGACGATGAATTTCGTCGATGAACAGAACGTCGTGCGGCTGAAGATTCGTCAGGATCGCGGCCAGATCTCCCGCCTTAGCCACCACGGGACCGGAGGTTGCGCGGAAGCCGACGCCCAATTCGCGCGCCACGATCTGCGCCAG
>DJHY01000244.1:10001-10481 GCA_002433335.1 Rhodospirillaceae bacterium UBA6608
TTCGCGCGCCACGATCTGCGCCAGGGTCGTTTTCCCAAGCCCCGGCGGACCATAGAACAACACGTGGTCCATGGCTTCGGACCGGGCCCGGGCGGCCTCGATGAAGACCTTCAGGTTTTCGCGGGCTTGGGCCTGGCCGACGAAATCGTCCAGAACCTGCGGGCGCAGGCTGGGATCGGCGGCAAGGTCGTCTTCCACGATTTCCGGCTGGATCATGCGTTCGTCGGCCACGCGTTAGGCTCCCCGCCGTTGATCATTGGGGGCCAGTTCGGCCAGTCCGGCGCGAATCAGGGCTTCCAGGGTCAACCCTTCTTCCCCCTGGGCGGCGCGACTGACGGCGCTCAAGGCCTCCGACGGTGAATAGCCCAAGTTGACCAGGGCCGAGGCCGCATCGCGCAGCAGGTCGCCCGCCGCATCGCCGGCCGCGGGTCTCGCGGCGGCCGTCGCCCCCGCCGGGGGTTTACCCTTGGCGGGCGCGGC
>DJHY01000020.1 GCA_002433335.1 Rhodospirillaceae bacterium UBA6608
CGGTTTGACATCGCGCGGGCCGATCGGCGTGGATGGATTGACGATCACCACCGGCCAGCCTTCTTTCGCGCTCAGTTCGCGAATCCGTTCCTCGGCCATGTATTTGGATTGCTTGTAAGGGCCGATCATATCGGCATAGGACACGGGCGTGTCTTCGTTGCCCGGCGTGCCGTCGCCCGGATTGCCCAGAACGGCCACCGACGATGTATAAACGATGCGCTCGGCCCCTGCTTCAGCGGCGGCGCGAACGATCGCCGCCGAGCCGTCGACGTTGGCGCGGAACATCGCCGCCGGATCGCGCGTCCAGATGCGATAGTCGGCGGCAACGTGGTACAGCGCGCGACAGCCCTTGGCCGCCGGGCCCAACGTTTCCGGCGACAACAGGTCGCCTTCGACCACCTCGACGTCCAAACCTTCGATGTTACGGCGGTCGCTGCCGGGGCGCATCAGCACCCGCACGGCCTCGCCCGCATCGAGCAGCTTTCGAACCACGGCGGCGCCAACGAAACCCGAGGCACCCGTGACCAAGTTGGGAGAACCAGTCGTCATGGCGGCGATTTAGGCCCTATCGGGGCCATAATTTCCAGGGTTAAATGGCCGCCAATTCGGGATTGGCCCTTCACATGGCCGACGACTGACACCATCTTGGCTGAATTGCCCGTTTGCACTGCAATATCCTTGGGTTTACAAGTGGGCGCTTACGGATAAAGTGATCGCGATGACCAATACATTGAAAATTCTTCTCGCCAGCCCGCGCGGCTTTTGCGCCGGCGTCGAACGCGCCATTGAAATCGTCGAGCGTGCCCTGGAAATTCACGGGCCGCCCGTCTACGTCCGCCACGAGATCGTGCACAACAAGCACGTCGTCGAATCCCTGCGCGCCAAGGGCGCCGTTTTCGTCGAGGAAGTGGACGACGTGCCGGACGGCGCCGTCACCATCTTTTCCGCCCACGGCGTCGCCGAGAAGGTCGAGATCGAGGCCAACAAGCGTGGCCTGCCGGTGATCGACGCGACCTGCCCGCTGGTTTCCAAGGTCCACAAAGAGGGCCAGAACCATGCCGGTCGTGGCCGCGAAGTGATCCTGATCGGCCATGCCGGCCATCCCGAGGTCGAAGGCACGCAGGGCCGCATTCCCGGCGGCGTCCTGTTGGTTCAGACCCCGGAAGACGTCGCCAAGCTGGAGGTCAAGGACCCGAACGCCGTGTCCTATGTCACGCAGACGACCCTCAGCGTCGACGAAACGCGCGACACCATCAACGCCCTGAAGCAGCGCTTCCCGGCGATCGTGGGCCCCGACGTGAAGGATATCTGCTACGCCACGCAGAACCGCCAGCAGGCCGTGCGCGACATGTGCAACCGGATCGACCTGTTGCTGGTCGTGGGCGCGAAGAATTCCTCCAACTCGAACCGGCTACGCGAAATCGGCGCCGAGATCGGCGTGCCGAGCTACCTGATCGACGACGCCAGCATGCTGGAGCCGTCCTGGTTGGACGGGGTCGGGACGGTGGGCATCACCGCCGGGGCCTCAGCACCGGAAGAACTGGTGCAGGAATTGATTCGTCGCTTGGGCGACTTTGGCGATACTCGGGTCGAATCCCTGACCGGGGTCGAAGAAAACATCGTCTTCAAGCTTCCCAAAGAACTGAAACCAGGCGGCCTTGCCGCGGGAGCAGACGCGTAACATGGGTGTTCCTCTAATTCAGCAAGTCCGCGTCGGCGCCTACATCATGGGCAAGAAGCTGCGCGGCGAAGAGCGCTATCCGCTGGTCCTGATGCTGGAACCGCTGTTCCGCTGCAACTTGGCCTGCCCGGGCTGCGGCAAGATCGATTACGAGGACGACATCCTCAACAAGCGCCTGTCTGTCGCGGAATGCCTGCAGGCGGTCGACGAGTGCGGCGCGCCGATGGTCTCGATCCCCGGCGGCGAGCCCCTGATCCACAAAGAGATCAAGGAAATCGTCGACGGCATCATTTCCCGCAAGAAGTTCGTGTACCTGTGCACCAACGCCTTGTTGCTGGAAAAGAACCTGAGCAAGTTCACGCCGACGCCCTATCTGACCTTCTCCGTCCATCTGGACGGCCTGGAAGATCACCACGACAAAGCGGTCAATCAGCCGGGCACGTTCAAGCGCGCCGTCTCGGCGATCCGCAAGGCGAAGTCGATGGGCTTCCGCGTCAACGTCAACTGCACCCTGTTCAACCAGATGACGGCGGACGAAGCGGCGGAATTCTTCAACTTCTGCACCGACGATCTGGGCGTTGACGGCATTACCGTCTCGCCGGGCTATGCCTATGAACGCGCCCCGGACCAGGAACACTTCCTGAGCCGCAAGAAAACCAAGCAGTTGTTCCGCGACATCTTCAAGAAGCCGGAATCGAAAAAGTGGCAGTTCAGCCAATCGACCCTGTTCCTGGACTTTCTGGCCGGCAACCAGACCTACAAGTGCACGCCCTGGGGCAACCCGACGCGTAACATCTTCGGCTGGCAGAAGCCCTGCTATCTGTTGTCCGAAGGCTATGCCGAAACCTTCCAGGAGTTGATGGACGACGTTGAATGGGACAAATACGGCACCGGCAACTATGAAAAGTGCGCCGACTGCATGGTCCATTGCGGCTACGAACCGACGGCGGTGACCGACACGGTGTCCCATCCGCTGAAAGCCCTGAAGGTCTTTATGAAGGGCATCAATACCGACGGCGAGATGGCCCCGGAAATCAATCTGGACAACCAGCGCCCGGCCGAATTCGTGTTCGAAGGCCTGGTCAAGACTCTGTCCCAGAAGATGGAAGAAAAGGCCGCCGCCGAGAAAGCCCAGAAAAAGGAGAAGGCCGCCTGACGCGGCCTTTTCTTTAGCGGCTTCGCAGCGGCATCAGCCAGCCGGACACTATTCGAACGCCATTTCCCGGCCCAGCATCTGCCCGGCCTTGCGCAGCATCTTCAAGGCGCGCGTACTGCCGCGCCCCAACGTCAGCAGTTTGCCGATATCGCCCGGATGCCTTGCCAGATTTTTCAACAGGCGCACGCCGTCGGTGCCTCCGGCGGTCGAGACGATTTCGTCCGTCCACTCCGGCAGGCGCGTCTCCGCCGTATCGGACACGGCGCGGATCGCAGCGAACGGAACGCCCGCGCGCTTGGCTTCGCGCGCCACGGCATAGCTTTCCATATCGACCGCATCCGCGCCCGTGGTGGCGCGCAGAACAGCCTTGCGGCGGGGGCCGGCGACGATCACCGCCGAATGGGCGATAATCCCCTCTGCGTTGACGACAAGCGGCCCCAGCCCGCTTTGCAGGTGGCCTGTCCAGTCGGCATCGCAGGATATGCTCCGCCCCTCGGCGGCAATGATCTTGGAAGGCAGGATGATATCGCCTGCTTCCAGGTTCGGGTCGAGCCCGCCGCACAGACCGAAGCTCATCAGCCCATCGACCCCGGCAGTCACCAGTTCCGCCGCCAGTTCCGTGGCCCTGCGCGGGTCGGCCCCGGCAACCCTGACCATCAATTGATGATCGTCGGCCAAGGCGGACAAGCAGGCAGCCTCGCGCAAAACCCCGGTAATGATGCCGATGCGGGCCATCCGATCCGCCCGGTCACATGCCGAAGGCGGGGCGTTTGGTATTGCTGCGCTTCAGATTACGGTAGCGGGACAGCGTCCACAGCGGGAAATAGGCGCTATAGCCGTGATAGGTCAGATAGAAGACCTTGGGGAAGCCGACGGCATTGAACATCGTTTCCTGCCACTTGCCACCCTCGCGCGGATGGTTCAGCAGGTAATCAACCCCCTTTTCGACTTCAGAGGCTTCCAACTCGCCCGCCGCCATCAACCCCATCAGGGCCCAGGCGGTCTGCGACGGGGTGCTCTCCTTGGCGACGTCCCTGGTCTCTTCCCAATAGGACGCGCAGTCTTCGCCCCAGCCACCGTCTTCCATCTGACGGGCTTTCAGCCAATCGACGGCGCGGCGGATATAGGGCTGCGACATATCTTCGCCGACGGCGTTCAGAGCGGTCAGCACCGACCAGGTGCCGTAAACGTAGTTGGTGCCCCAGCGACCGAACCAGGATCCGTCCTCTTCCTGCTCGTCCTTCAGGAACTTGACGGCGCGGGCGACGACTTCGTCCTCGGGCCCATAGCCCAACTGGCACAACATGCCCAAGCACCGCGCACTGACGTCAGAGGTCGGCGGGTCCAGCAAGGCGCCGTGGTCGGCGAACGGGATATGGTTCAGGTGATGGGCCTCGTTCTCGGCGTCGAACGCACCCCAGCCGCCGCTTTCGCTCTGCATGCCGATGACCCATTCGACACCGCGGTCGATGGCGTCCTTGTAGCGGACCGGGTCGGCCCGGTGCAGCGCCATCACGACCACGGCCGTATCGTCGACGTCGGGATAATAATCGTTCCAGTACTGGAAGGCCCAACCGCCGGGACGCAGGTCCGGGCGGCGCACCGCCCAATCGCCCTTCACATCGGTGATTTGGCGCCCGACCAGCCAGTCGGCGGCATTGTCGAGTACGGGATCCCCTGCCGTCATGCCGCTTTCCTGCATGGCATGCAGGGCAAGCCCCGTATCCCAGACCGGCGACAGGCAGGGTTGGCAATAGGCTTCGTCCTCGCGCTCGATCACCAGCTTTTCGATCGACTTGCGCGCGATCACATAATCCGGATGGTCGCGCGGATAGCCCAGAACGTCGTAGGCCATGACCGTATTGGCCATGGCGGGGAAAATACCGCCCAGGCCGTCTTCACCGTTCAGGCGTTCCTTGACGAAGGCCATGCACTTGTCGATGGCCTTCTTTTCCAACCATTTCGGGATCATCGGCTGAACCAGACGAGCCGCCTTGTCCAAGGCCAGGAACACATTGCCCAGGATATGCCCGGTCGGGTTCTCGGTGAATTCGGTCTGCAGGAACGGATCGCCCGCGAACAATTCGCGGATGCCGATGCCGCGCGGGTTCTTGGCCTTGGGCTTCAGCGCCGCCAGGACGAACAAGGGGATCATCACGGTCCGCGACCAATAAGCGACCTTATCGATATGGAACGGTGCCCAGGTCGGCAGGAAGATCGCTTCCGGCCGGATCACGGGGGCCGCCCGCCAAGGCACCTGTTCGAACAGCGCAAGGGCGATCCGCGTGAACACGTTGGCTTGCGCCGCACCACCCCGGGCCAGCACCGCCGCCCGGGCCTTGCCCATATGCGGAGCTTCGGGGTCGTCGCCGATCAGCTTCAAGGCATAGTAGGCCTTGACCGTGGCGCTCATGTTGAAATCACCGTCATGGAACAGCGGCCAGCCGCCGTGCTCCCCCTGAATCCGCCGTAGGTAGTTGCCCATCTTCGCCTCGATGGCGTCGTTGGGCTCCCCCAGGTAATGGTTCAGCATGATGTACTCGGCGGGAATCGTGGCGTCGGCCTCAAGCTCGAACGCCCAGCTGCCGTCCTGAGCCTGCTTGTCGGACAGCCAGGAGCGGGCCTCGTCGATGACAGCATCCAATTCGGGACGACCGCCGTCATTTCCGCCGAAAGCGGATTTGGGGGTTTCGTCACCTTGCTGCACAGGCATGTCCATTACTTCACCGCAGTTCAATTTTTTGTAAGGAATTCAATCGCCCAGATTTACTCTTCGCAGGCGCAAAATTCAATCGCCGGTGCGACCGATTCTCTTGTTACAGAACGGTTTCAGTAAATCAAGCCGCGGGCTGACTGTCTGAAAGCAGCTCTGCCGCCCGGAATCCGGACCGAATGGTGCCTTCGATGGTCGCGGGCAGGCCCGTCGCCGTCCAATCCCCGGCAAGGACAAGGTTGCGCCACTTCGTCTCGGCATCGGGGCGACGGCGATTCTCTTCCGGCGTTTGCGAGATGGTCGCCCGCTTCTCCTTGACGATCCGCCAGGACGGCATCGGCCCCTCGGGAAGACTCAGCGCGGCCTGAACCTCGGGCCATAGACGCTCGGCAATGGCTTCGTTGCTTTCCGCCGCCAGATCGTCGGCGGCGCTGACCGTCACCGAGGCGACGTCGCCGCGCAGGAACACCCAATGCGACACCCCGCCGACCAGCCCGACCAACATCGGCGCACCGGCCGGCGGCGGACGGTTCAGGCAGAAATGGGCGTTGACGATGGCGTGCGCCCCTTGCGGGCCGTTCAGGTCCGGGATCAGGTCGTTGGCGATCCAGGCGGGCACCGCCAGGACGACCGCTTCGTCTTCTTCCAGGTCGACCCGCCCGCTGCTGAACTCCAGCGCCGTGACACGGTCTCCGTCGAATTCCAGCGACCGCAGGCGGTTGTTGAGGCGCACCTTGGTCCCCTTCCCGGCCAACCAGTCCAGGGCCGGGTCGACGAAGCTCTCGCTGAGCCCTTCCCGCGCCATCAGGGGGCGGCAGGCCGCCCGCCCTTGGCCAAACGTTTCCTCGATCACCGGCCAGAGCAGCGCCGCCGAGGCGTTTTCGACCGGCGTGTTCAACACACCGACGGCCAGCGGCTCCCAAAACCGTTCGAACAACTTGCCACGCCCGCCCAGGCATTGGGCGATAGTGGCGTTGTCCCCGGCGCGGGCCAGACGGAAGCCCCGCAGGTATTCCCACAGCCCGGTGCCCGGAATGCGCCCTTTCCCGAACAGGATCGACCAGGGAATACGCCCCTCGTCCGGCTGCACGGTCCAGCTTTCGCCGCTCGTCAGATCGCGGAAGGGAAAAGACGCGTCTTCCGGGCCGATCAGGCTGTCTGAAGCGCCGACCATTTCCAGATATTCGCGGATCGCCCAATTGCCCGACAGCATCAGGTGATTGCCGTTGTCGATCCGGCGGTCCAATTGATTGTCGAAGAACGACCGGCAGCGCCCCCCGGCGTGCCCGGCGCTGTCATGCAGGACGACCGGATATCCGGCCCCGGCCAACCGCAGCGCCGCCGCCAATCCCGCCAGCCCTGCGCCGACGATATGAATGCGTGACGTCTGCATGGGGCCTTACAACACGCCGTAGCGGAACGCGACCCAGAGTTTTTCCGCCTTGTTCAGGCCCGCGGGCTCCAACACCCGCGCCCAGCCCCGGCGCTCCATGCGGCGGAAAATGCGTTCGTATGCTTCGATCATCATCGCCGCGGGCTTAACCCGGTCGGCGTCGCATTGGCGCAGCAGGTCCCGCGCCTCGGTAAACTTTGCGGCCGCGATGCCGCCGATCTCGGCTGCGACCTTGGGCAGGTTCGGATCGGCCAGGACGGCCTGCGGTTCGCGCGCCGCGATGCCGTGCGCGGCCAGCATCTCTTCCGGCACGTACAAGCGGTCGCGGGTCGCGTCCTCGGCCAGGTCGCGCAGGATATTGGTTAGCTGCAGGGCCAACCCCTGTGCGGCGGCCAGACGGTCGGCGATCCCGGCTTCCAGGCCGAAGATGCGGCAACTCAACCGCCCGACGGCGCAGGCCACGCGGTCGCAGTACAGCAACAGGTCATCGCGAGTCTGCAGGCGCAGGGTTTCCGCCGCATCCGTTTCCATACCGTCGATCACGGCCAGGAAATCAGCCTCGACCAGACCGAAGCGCGCAACCGGCTCGGCCAGGGCCACGGCGACCGGGTCTTCGGGTCGGCCGGCATACAGCTTGGCGATCTCGTCCCGCCAGCGGGCCAGCTCCCGTTTCTTGACGTCCAGAGGGTTCGGATCGTCGGCGATGTCGTCGACGATCCGGCAAAAGGCATAGACCGCGAACATGGCGCGTCGCTTTTCCGCCGACATGAAGCGCATGGCCCAGAAGAACGTGGTGCCCGAGGCGCGCACGATCTCCTCGACCCGCGCCTGCGCGCGGCCGACTTCGACTTCGGAAAGGGTCACCAAACTGTCCATGGGCGCTATGGATACACGGGCCGCCCGGCCAAGGCCAGCACCCTGTAACGCGCCCCATAACGCCCTATGGGTGCGCGTTGCCGGAATAGGTCCGGCCCTTCCACCCGCCACCCCGGCCCAGAAGGTGCCGACGGGCGGAATCCACCGTCATCAGGGTATAAAGCAGCCCAGCGACGGGCAGGATCAAACCTGTCCACGGAGCCCGACCATACAGCCGCAGCGTCGGGAAAAAAGCCACGGCCATGGCCAGCCATGCCGCCCCACCGGCCAGCGCCAGTTCCATATTACCAACGGCGATTCCCCACACGGTCGCGACCGGCGGCACCAAATAGAGCAGCACCATTCCCAATACCGTGCCAAGCAGCATCAACAGTGAATGATGCAATTGTTCATAGGCCGTGCGCGCGACCATGCGCCAGATCTCGCCCAGGCTGTCGTAACGGCGGAGGCTGACCGTCTCGCCGGTCAGGCCCAGCCAGATCGAACCATGAGCCTTCAACAGCGCCGCTAGCGAGCAATCGTCGATAAGACGATCGCGGATCGCGGCAATCCCACCGGCGGCGTCCAGGGCCGCCCGGCGCACCAGCATGCAGCCGCCCGCCGCCGCCGCCGTGCGCCGACGGGGATCGTTGACCCAGGGAAAGGGAAACAGCTTTTGAAAGAAAAACACGAAAGCCGGCACCAACAGCCGCTCCCACGGCGTCTCGCAGTTGAGCAGCACCATCAGCGACACCAGATCGCGGTTTTCCATCTCGGCCTTCTGCGCCAGGCGGCGCAGGTTCGTCGGGTCGTGGGCGATATCGGCGTCGGTCAGCAGGACATAGCGCGCATCGGGCGCGGCCTGGGCAGCGGCCTCCAGCCCCTGATTGACGGCCCAAAGCTTGCCTGACCAGCCTTCGGCCAGGGGCTTGCCGGTGATCAGGTGGAAACGATCCCCCGCCCCGGCGGCGTCCGCCGCGCCTTGGGCGAGGTCACCCGTGCCGTCCGTGGAATTGTCGTCGACCACCACCACGTCCAATCGTCCCGGATAGTCCTGCGCCATCAGCGAGGCCACGGTGCGGGCGATGCTGTCAGCCTCGTCACGGGCCGGGATGACCGCGCAGATCGCGGGCCATCCGCCCTTGGGTGCTGCCTTGGCGGCGGGACTGAGCTTTTGATCGGCGAACCAGAACCGGCCGCGCCAGAACAACAGCACCAGCCAGATCGCCAACGAAACCAATGCCGCGGCGATCATCGCCCGTAGACGCCGAACAGAGCGCCCAGCGCACCCTTGGTGCAGCACCAGAGGTAGCCGCCTTTGCTCAGGGCGACCCGACCGGCGAGCGGGTCCTTATGACGCAACTGATCCGTCAGGCGCACGGCGATCTCCCAGATCGCGGCGGCTTCCATGCCCAGGCGACGGCTGTGCATCCCGCCCGCGATGGGTCGGGCCTCGGCCAACAGGACCTCGGTCGCATCCAGGCAGCGGTCGATCACCCGCCGCAGCGCCGGGGTGCAGGCGTCGCGGTCCAGGTCTTCGACCGTCGCGCCTTCCGCCGCCAGCCAGTCGGCGGGCAGGTAGACCCTGTCCAGGGTGCGGTAATCGTCCTGGCAATCCTGAAGGTGGTTGATAACCTGCAACGCGTTGCACAGCGCGTCCGACGGGCCGTAGCCATGGGCCGAGCCGCCGTGCAGGTCGATCAGATAGCGCCCCACCGGGGCGGCCGAACGGATGCAGTAGTGCATCAGGTCGTCCCAATCGGCCGTACGGTTCTTGACCGAATCCTGCTTGAAGGCGTCGATCAGATCCTGGCAGTGGCGCGCGGTGATATCCGTCTGTTCCAGGCTTTCCCGCATGCGGTGGGCGGTGGCGTAATCGGCGTTGCCGGTCATCTGGCCGAGCAAGGCCGCTTCGAACCCGGACAGGCGTTGAACCTTGGTTTCGGGGCTGAGCTCGCAGTTGTCGGCGATGTCGTCGATCGCCCGGGCGAAGCGATAGAACCGCGCGATATGCGGGCGCAGACGCGCCGGCAGGAGAAACGAGCCGACGGGAAAGTTCTCGTAGGCTTCGTCCTTGCCGGACGGCGTTTCGACCGCCGACGACGCGGCGGCGTTGGGGCTGTGTGAAACCGTTTCCTGCGAATCGGCGGGCTGCGCCATGGCGTGGCCGCTCCCCTCAGGTATCGAGCGGATTGATCCGGAGCGGCGGGATCAACCCGCGGCCTTGGCCATTTCCCGCATCTTTTCGAGCAGGCTGTCGATGGAATTGTCGTTGTTCTTGATCAGAGCGTTGAACTCTTTCTGCTGGGTCAGCGCCATGGACAAACCATTGACGATGATGTCCACGATCTTGAACACCTTCTGGCCGTCGTGTTCACCGACGCCGACGCGCCAACCCACTTCCACGGCTTCGCCGCTCGGGCGCTTCAACAGGGTATGAACGATGAAATCGTTTTCCTGGCGCTTTTCGGCCCGGCTGATTTCCAGGGTTTCCCCGGCATATTCCTTGAACCCGTCGACATAGCGTTCCAGCAGCATGTTTTCGAACAGCGACAGGTATTCATCGCGCTGCTCCGGCGTGGCGCGGCGCCAATGGCGGCCAAGCACCCATTTGCCGATGGATTTGATGGCGAAGAACTCGTGGATCATGGTGCGGAAGCGTTCCTTGCGCACCGCACGGTCCAGGTCCTGCGCGGTCAGGGAACTGATGGCCGAGGACGCCATCGAATTGACGAAGGCCTTGACCTCGTCCGTGGTCACTTCGGCGCGCGCGGTGGGCGCGGAAAAAATCGCCATGGCAGCGACCAAGAATGCGAATACGAATTGACGCCTGTTCAGCATGCGGAACGTCTCCTTTAGCCGGGTTGCATACACCGCCCCGTACGGTTAGTTCAAGTACCCCCTGTGTCAGGGAAAGTTCACATCCCTGTCATCCAACCAATTTGATATGATTGATGGAATGCCGGTCCGCCATTGCTCCGGGCACATTTAATTGAGTCATACCATCAAATGAACGGGATCGCAGCCGTGACGAATAATCCGCTTTCGCAGGCCCTCGACATCTATCTCGAACAAGGCACCAAGCCCTATACCGAGGTCGTCTCGCAGCTTGAACACGCGCTGCAATGCGCTTGGCTGGCGGAGCAGGAATCGGGCGACGGCGACCTGATCGCCGCGGCCTTCCTGCACGATATCGGCCATATGATGCAGAAACACGGCCAGGGCGCCGCCGACCGGGGCATCGACGACAAGCACGAGGATATCGCCCGCGGTTGGGCCGCCAAGGTGTTCTCCCCCCGCGTTGCGCAGGCGATCGGCCTGCATGTCGACGCCAAACGCTACCTCTGCGCCGCCCGGCCCGGATATTTCGAAACCCTGTCCCCGGCCTCGGTCAAGTCGCTGGAACTGCAGGGCGGGCCGATGACCGCAGACGAGGTCCAGGCGTTCGAATCCCAGCCCAATTATCAGGATGCCGTGAAAGTCCGCGAATGGGATGACCGGGCCAAGATCGCGGGCCTGGAAACGCCCGGGATCGAGCATTTCCGCCCCTACATGGAAAGCGCCGTCCTCTAAAACCTAGAACCGACCTCAAAATCGATCGGGGCGGAACGGCGCCAGATCGACGTTCGGCGTCTCGCCCTTCAACAGGCGCGCGATGATCCGCCCCGTGGCCGGACCGCAGGTCAGGCCCACGTGCTGATGGCCGAAGGCATGGAGCAGCCCCGGCGCCACCGCCGACGGGCCGACCACCGGCAGGCTGTCCGGCAGGGTCGGGCGGAACCCCATCCATTCCGACGCAACCTCGGTCTTGATCCCCGGCAACAGACGCGGAACCAGATCGGTCATGACCTTGACCCGGGCCGAATCCGGCGGCGCTTCCAATCCCGCCAGTTCGACCGTCCCGGCCAGACGCAGGCCCATCTCCATGGGTGAGGCATAGAACGCGCGGTCTTTCCAGCAGACCGCATGGTTCACCGTCACCCCGGGGTCGGCCAGGATGGCATGATAGCCGCGCTCGGTCCCAAGCGGGATTTTCTCGCCCAGCATGCCCGCCAATTGGTGCGAAAACGCCCCGGCGGCCAGGACAATGCGGTCCACTTCCAGCCCGCCGTCGGTGGTGTCGATGCGGAACCCGCCGTCGGCCCGGCGGTGCAGGCCCCAGACCTCGCCCTTGCGCAAGCTGCCGCCGCGCTTGACGAAGGCCTCGGCCAGAACCTTGGTCAGACGCCCGGGGTTGGTCGCCCGGCCGCCGCCCAACAGGCCGTGGCCCCATTTGAAATCGGGCCCCAGGGCCGGTTCCAGATCGTGCAGGGCGGCGCGGTCCAGGCCCTCGAACTGAATGCCGTAGGTCGCGCGAAAGGCCAGGTCCTTATCGGCCTTCTGAAACTCGGCCTCGCTTTCATAGACCTGCAGAATCCGCTCGCGCTTGACCAGTTCTGGCGCACCGGCCTCGGCCGCCAGGGCGGCATAGGATTCGGAACAGCCGATGGTCAGGTGATGCATCGCGGCGGCGGCGCGGCGCTGATGGGCGGTGCTGGCGAAACCCAACATGCGGATCATCCAGGGCAGGATATGCGGCAGGCGCGTCCAGCGGATGGTCAGCGGCCCCTTGGGGTCGAGCAGATATCGCGGCACATTACGCAGCACTTCCGGCCCGAAAGTCGGCACGAACGACCATTCGGCCAGAATGCCCGCATTGCCGAAGGAGCAGGCCTCGCCCGGCTCCAGCCGGTCGATCAGGGTGACGTTGAAGCCCTCCTTGATCGCCGCCAGGGCGCAGTTTACCCCGACGACGCCCGCACCGATCACGCAGACCGACGTTTCGCCCGGTTGGGCCGGGGTCGTCTTACCATGCGGAACGGTTTGGGATTTTTTAGGCTGGGCTTGAGAATTTGTCTCGGTCACAGAGGATGTCTCCGGCTTGAGATTGGTCGGCCTTCGTGCCAAATATGGCCGGAAACATCCAAACAGACCACCCAAACAAAACCGCAATCAAGGAACAAGCCAATGGCCGACGGTACCCTGACCCCGCCCCTGCCCGAAGATGCCCGCAACGCGCTGAAGGCCGCTGTCGGCGATAAAGGCTGGTACGAGACCGAAGCCGACATGGCCCCCTACCTGGCTGAAGAGCGCGGCTATTACCACGGCGAAAGCGCCCTGGTCCTGCGCCCGGCCAGCACGGACGAAGTTTCCAAGATCGTCACCATCTGCGCCGAACACGGCATTCCGATCACGCCCCAGGGCGGCAACACGGGCCTGTGCGGCGGCGCGGTCGCCCAGGGCGGCGTGCTGGTCAACCTGGGCCGCATGAACGCGGTCCGCGAGATCGACACCATCAACGCCACCATGACCGTCGAAGCCGGCTGCATCCTCAAGGAACTGCAGGACAAGGCGGCGGACGCCGGGTTCCTGTTCCCTCTGTCGCTGGCGGCGGAAGGGACCTGCGAGATCGGCGGCAACATCTCGACCAACGCCGGGGGCATTCAGGTGCTGCGCTACGGCAACACCCGCGATCTGGTCCTGGGGCTGGAAGTCGTGACCGCCGACGGGCGCGTGTGGAAGGGCCTGCGCGGCCTGCGCAAGAACAACACCGGCTATGACCTGAAGCAGTTCTTCATCGGGGCCGAGGGCACGCTCGGCATCATCACCGCGGCGGTGCTGAAGCTGTTCCCGCAACCGGCGGAAACCACCACCGCCCTGGTCGCCTCGGAAAGCCCGGCGCTGTTGTCGGCCCTGTTGGGTCGGCTCAAATCCGCGACCGGCGATCAGGTCACCAGCTTCGAATACATCCAGCGCAACCCGCTGGAAGCCGTGTTCGCCCATATCCCGAACACCCAGGACCCGATGCAAGAGGTCTATAGCCACTACGCCCTGATCGAAATGGCCTCGGGCCAAAAGGGCGTGATCCGCGACCTGGCCGAAACCGCCCTGGGCGAAGCCTTCGAAGCGGGCGAAATCATCGACGCCGTCCTGGCCGAAAGCGGCGATCAGGCCGCCAAGCTGTGGAACCTGCGCGAAAGCATCCCGGAAGCCCTGAAGCACTGCGGCCCGTCCGCCAAGCACGACATTTCCGTGCCGGTGTCGAAGGTCCCCGAATTCCTGGAAAAAGCCGACCCGCACGTGGAAAAGGCGATCCCCGGCTGCACCATCATGGCCTTCGGCCACATGGGCGACGGCAACCTGCACTACAACCTGGTGATGCCCAAGGACACCCCGCACGAGGAGGCCGAACGCCTGCGCGAAACCGTGCCGCCGGGCGTGCACGACATCGCCGACAGCCTGGGCGGCTCATTCTCCGCCGAACACGGCATCGGCTTGATGAAGGTCCACGAAATGGACCGCTACAAATCGGATGTGGAAAAACACATGCTGCGCTCGATCAAAGCGGCGCTGGACCCGAAGGGGATCATGAACCCGGGGAAGGTGGTGCCTTAAGCACGCCGACACCTTGAACTGAGAAATATACCTGCCCCAACCTAGGCCGAGGCAGGCAAGCGGAACAAATGTCGGAACCAAATTTTATAATCGAACGGCTAAGAGAGCCGTTCAACGAAACGACTAGAAAGACAAGGAGAAATCTCCTTGTTTCTAGCCTGATAGGCGTGGCTATTTCGAAAATTGGATTGGTTCCAGAAAAAATATCTGCATTTGGGATTGATTTTTCAAAATCAAACCAAAGCGCCCTTTTAACTCTTTTGATATTTATTGTTTCATACTTTTAATTACTTTTATTATTTATTTATATTCAGAAATAAAATCATTGTTTTTGCTATTAAAATCAAATGCTATGAATGAGATAAAAGAAATAGAAAAGGATAATCTCAGAAACTTTAGATCAACCGTGATAAATCTAAAGCCAATTGAAACAGTAAAATTAGAATCTCATGGGTATTTTATATCGGCAAAAAATACACTTATATCTAGATATTTAGTGGAAATAATAATTCCTATAATTTTTTCTTTTATATCGATATATTTTTTGTCCGAACAACTATATTATACAAAACTTGATCCAACAAATGCAGAGTCATCGATTCAACAAATACATTCGAAATAGTAATAGCTTCACGCAAGCCAATCCCATTATTTGCGCTCAACAAATTTAGTGGCTACGAATTACATGCTTGATTGCCCCCTCGCCCTCCCCCGGCTCCTCGAAAAATTGCGTGACGTGGTGAAACACCTCGGGTGTGTCGAAGGCGGCGCGGGCGGGTTGGGCGGTGCGGCGTTGGGCGATGCGGGATAGGCAGAGGGCGTCGCTGGCTTCCAGGTAGATCAGCTTGTGCGGCGCACCGGCCTCGTTGGCGAGGTCGAGGAACCATTTGCGCTGGCGGGCCGTGTTGGCGGGGAAATCCATCACCACATCGGTTCCGGCGGCGAGGAGTTGGCGCACCAGATCGCGCATCAGCGGGCGTAGCCGCCGCGCGCAGGCGATGTAGTCATCGAATGATTTGATCTGATCGGGGTAGAGGGTCGCGAGCCAGTCGTCTTCGGAGAGGAGGACAGCGCCCTCCTCCGCCGCCAGCCGCGCGGCCAGGGTCGACTTTCCGGCCCCCATCTTTCCGCAGAAGAAAGTCAGGGAGCCGGGGGCGCTCACGCGCCCGCCGCCCGTTTCTCCAGATCGCCCAGCAGACCGTCGGGCACGTCCACGCCCTCGGCCATGGCCTTGGCGCGGTTGGCCCAGCGGTCGGCGCCGGGGATCCAGGCGCCGTCCTGTTCGGCGATCGCGCCGACCAGGGTGCCGATCCGCTCGATAAAGCGGTTTTCGGCGGTTTCCTCGTCCTCATGGGCGAAGGCCGAGGGATCGATCAGGATGAAGAATTGGCCGACTTTCGGCGGCTCGCCCTCGGTCGCGAAGAAGCTGGCGGCCTCGAACCCGTGGTTGGAGCCGGTCAGCGTCGCCGCCAGGATTTCGACCATCAGCACCAGGGCCGCACCCTTGGCGTCGCCCATGGGGATCATCATGCCGTCGTCGAGCGCGACCTTGGGGTCGGTCGTCGGCTTGCCGTGTTTGTCGGTGCACCAGCCCTCGGGGATTTGTTCGCCCTTGTTGGCGGCAAGCATGATCTTGCCGCGCGCGACCTTGGACAGCGCCAGGTCGACCAGGATCGGATCGCCCCAGGCGCTGCCGTCGGCGGTGCGGCGCGGACAGGCGAAGGCGATGGGGTTGGTGCCGTAAAGCGCGCGGCTGCCGTTCCAGGGGGCGATCGCCGCCGGGGCGTTGAGGAAGCCCATGGCGATCAGGCCTTCGCGGGCCGCGGCCTCGACCGGGTGGCCGCCAACGCCGCCGTGGTGGGAATTACCGATGGCCAGGCCGACGATCCCGGTTTCGCGGGCCAGTTCCTTGGCCCGATTGAGGCCCAGGGAAATCGCCGGATAGGCGAAGCCGCCGTTGGCGTCGACGCGGATAGCGGCCTTCGCCGTCTGTTCCAGGCGGGCGATGGCGTGGCCGTCGACCATGCCGATCTTGGCCTGCTCGGCGTAGCTGGGCACGCGCGACAGGCCGTGCGACGGCACGCCGTCGGCTTCGGCCTGAACCAGGGCGCGGGCGACGTGGACCGCGTTGTTCTCCGACACCTTGGAATTCATGAAGACCTTGAGGGCCAGCTGTTCCAGTTCGTCCAGGGTCTTTTTCGCCATCTTTGGATGTTCCCGTGTGTTAGTTGCCGTTGAGGCAGTTCAGGACCGCGTCGGCGGTGACGGAGGACACCTTGCCCTCCCCTTCCTCGGTGCGCGGGCCGACATGGGGCGTGCAATACAGGTTGGGCACGCCGTCGAAGATATTGGGGCTGGTCAAGGGCTCTTCGACGAACACGTCGGTAAAGGCGCCCCACAGCTTTTCGGATTTCAGGGCATCGACCAGCGCCTGTTCGTTGACGATCCCGCCGCGCGACAGGTTCAGCAACAGCGCGCGGTCCTTCATCTTGGCGATGGTTTCGGCGTTGAACAGGTCGCGGGTGTCGTCGGTCAACGGCACGTGGACCGAGATCGCGTCGCATTGCGGCAGCAGTTCGTCCAGCGTCGCGGCGCGTTCGACCTTGCACTCGGCCCAGCGCGGATCGTCGGCGGCGACCCAGGGGTCGAAACCGATGCGCTTCATGCCGTTGCCGCGCGCCCGCCAGGCCAGGGCCTGACCGGTCCAGCCCATGCCGATGATGCCCAGGGTCTTTCCCTGAACCTCGCGGCCCATCAGCTCCAGCCGCGGCCATTTGCCCGCGACCACGTCGGGCGTGGCCAGGTAGGAGCGGCGGAACATGACGTAGATCGCCCCCATGGCCAGTTCGGCCACGGAATCGGAATTGGCCCCGACCGCGGGGAAAACCTTCACCCCGCGCGCGGCGCAGGCGTCCATGTCGATGTTGTCCAGGCCCACGCCCAGCCGCCCGACGCATTCCAGCTTGTCGGCGGCGTCCAACACGGCATCCCGCACCTGGGTCGCGTTGCGCACGATCAGGCCGCGCACGCCCGGCATCAGGGCAGGGATGTCGGCCTGCCGGGACACCAGGTCCGGCATGTAGGCGACGTCGTACTGCCGGGCCAGGCGCTCGACCTCGGACTCGAGCATGAATTCGGTAATCAGAATATCGGGCATGGCGGATGAAACCTCGACGAATGCGGCTGGATCGCCCCGACAGGATGCGGGGAGAGAATAAGAAGAAACGAAGCTCCCCAGCATAACGCCGGGGAGCTTCGCCGCATATTACGCGTTGGCCGCCGCCAGGGCGCGCATGAACCGGTCGCGGATGACGACCTGATCCATGGTGATGTTGGGAACCGGGATGTTGCCCGATTCACATTTGCAGACGATGACCGTCTGCTTCTTGGACGCGATGGCGTCCTTCATCACCTGGGCCGTGTCTTCGGCCTTGCACTCGATCACGTTGTCGCAGCCGCAGGCCTCGGCAACCTTGGTCAGCGAGGTCT
>DJHY01000242.1:0-462 GCA_002433335.1 Rhodospirillaceae bacterium UBA6608
GGCCGGGTCGTTCTGACCGTCGCCGTCGAGCGTCGCCACCAGCGGGGCGCGGGCGCCGCGCACACCGGTATGGATCGCCGCCGACTGGCCGCAGCAATTGATATGCCGCAAGACACGCAGTTCCGGCACCTTGCCCGCGATCTCCAGCAACTTGGCCAGGGTCTCGTCGGTACTGCCGTCATCAACGTAAATGATTTCGTAGGGCGCACCGCCACCCAGGGCCGCCCGGATCTCGTCGATCAGGGGCGCCAGGTTTTCCGTTTCGTTGTGCACCGGCACAACCACGGCCAAAGCGGGGGCGGAAAGTTCTGAAACAGGACCGGTCATGAGGAAACTTCGCGTTTTGCCAACGTCGCGCCGCTGCCGTCATCCAAACCCGCTGGCCGAAGCCATGGCCGGACGCTCAGGCGCGCGACCGCTTATTGCACCCGCACAAGCAAAGGTCAAATGTCTTGCATTCCG
>DJHY01000242.1:765-961 GCA_002433335.1 Rhodospirillaceae bacterium UBA6608
AAAGGTCAAATGTCTTGCATTCCGCCCCCTGTCCCGGACAGGGTAAGCGCAATCATCCAACATCCCCCATCACCACCGATCATCCAAGGAGCCGACCATGACCGACGGCAGCATCCCCGCCGACAGCGCAGCCATACCGATCCTTCATCGGGAGACCGTGCAGCCGGACTGGATCGACTACAACGGCCATATGAAC
>DJHY01000242.1:1256-1896 GCA_002433335.1 Rhodospirillaceae bacterium UBA6608
ATCGACTACAACGGCCATATGAACCTGGCTTATTACGTTCTGGTGTTCGATCACGCGACCGACGCCTTGCAGGATGTCGTCGGCCTGGACGCGGCCTATCGCGATGCCACCGGCGGATCGATCTTCGTCGTCGAGGCCCATATCACCTATGACGACGAGGTCAAATTGGGCGAGGAACTATGGGTCCGTCCTCGTGTGGTCGATGTCGACGGCAAGCGCCTGCAGGTATTTCACGAGATGTTCGCCGGGCCGCCGGGCCGCGAAGACCTGGGCCGGCCGGCGGCGACCAACGAGTTGATGATCCTGCATGTCGACCTCAACAGCCGCCGTGTTACGCCCTTTCCGACGGAGATATTCAACCACCTGGAGAGGATGAAAGAAGACCAATCCATCCATCCTTTGCCGCCTCAGGCCGGGCGGCGCATCGAGATGAAGAAAAAGGTATGAATCCCATATATGGGTTATGTTAGAAACGAATGACAAAGAGCGCCGGCGTAAAATGATCGGCGTAAAAAAATGGAAGGTGAGAACGGAGTCCCATAAACCTTTGGAAGGCCGGCCCGTTGTCCGACGAAGCAGAGTCTCGGAGTAACCCTAACGCCTACGCAAAGTCGGCGCTCCAGATGATGGAGAAAAAGGG
>DJHY01000242.1:2198-3576 GCA_002433335.1 Rhodospirillaceae bacterium UBA6608
GCTCCAGATGATGGAGAAAAAGGGAATACCACCCAAACCAAACAACTTCGCTGTTTGGTATCGATATTTCTCGGGCGCATACCCGGAATTAGCACGCACCCTCGATGTGATCCTCGAAGCCGGCTTGCCGTTCACCGAGGAACGCAATGCGGAGATCTATGACCGCTTCCTGGGCGTCACTCTGGACGAGGACTTCCTGAATGACGCCACCCTGCGCGTCGAGACGGAGCTTAAGAAGCTCATGTCTTATTTGGAGGAAGCCGAAACCGACGCCCAGGCCTATGGCGACACCCTGACGGTGGTGTCCGGCGAATTGGCCAACGGCGACGGCCGCATCGACATCCGCTCGGTGCTGGAAAAGGTCATCGCCGCGACCCGCACCATGGAAGATCACAATCGCCTGCTTGAAGACCGCTTGAAAGATTCGGCGCGCGAAATCCAAAGCCTCAAGGACGACGTCGAATCTCTGCGCCACGAGGCAATGACCGACGCCCTGACCGGCGTCGCCAATCGCAAGCTTTTCGACGAAGAAATCCGCATCGGCGCCGCCGAGGCGCTGGATCTGTCGCAACCCATGACGTTGCTGATGATCGACATCGATCATTTCAAGTCGTTCAACGACACCCACGGCCATCAGGTCGGAGACCAGGTGTTGCGCTTCGTCGCCCGGATTTTGAAAAGCTGCGTACGCGGCGAAGACCTAGTCGCCCGTTACGGCGGCGAAGAATTCTCTATCCTGTTGCCCAGCACGACCCTGGAAAACGGCGCCAAGGTCGGCGAACACGTGCGTAGCCAGGTTTCCAAGAAGACAGTCATCAACCGGGCTACGGGCAAAAGCCTGGGCACCATTACCGTGTCCGTCGGCGCCGCGGAGTTTCAGCCTGGCGAAAGCGTGGAACATTTGATCGAACGGGCCGACGAAGCTCTTTATTCAGCCAAGCACAACGGCCGCAACCGCGTCGAGTTGGGCGTGGCCAAGGTTTCGGAGCCTCAATCGGCGCATCCGTGACGGCATGACGCGGGCGGACTGTTGCCAAACCGTCGCTTGACAAAATTCGGCTGCACCGCCATCACCCGCGAAAGGCTGCGGCAATGACGCCGACCATGGCGTCGCCGCCGCCGTGCAACCGTGCGAATAGGCAGGGAACCGGGCAATGGTCCCTTTGAGCGACCGAATTCTCGATCACTTTCCCGACCCGACCATCCTGTTGGATCGGCGACGCGCCGTCGTGTTCGCCAATGGGGCCGCGCGCGAACTGCTCGACATCACGCGCGTCGGGCAGGACCTGATCATGTCGCTGCGCCATCCGCGCGTGTTGGACGCGGTCGATCAGGTTCTGGGCCGCTCGGAAACCCGCACGGTCGAAGTGATCCTGCC
>DJHY01000086.1 GCA_002433335.1 Rhodospirillaceae bacterium UBA6608
GCATCGACATCAATCACCGCCACGTCGAATTCATCGTCACGCAGCCACGCCATGGCTTTGTCCGTCCCCGCGGCAAAGGCCATGTCCCACTCAGCTTCCTGCTCTTTCAGGCTGGCGCGCAATACGCCCAGAACCTGAATGTCGCCGCCGATGAACAATATCCTCGGGATCATCTCCGTCATCCCCATACACTAGTTTTCTAATGATATGGCGGAGACGTCCCGAAGCAATTGATTTAAAACAGGTTGCGCTTAATCGCGATCAAACGGCCTTGTCGGCTTTCAGGGCAGCGACTTCGTCGGCGCCATAACCCAGTTCGGTCAACAGCTCGTCCGTATCCTGGCCCAGCAACGGCGGGGCCGTATCTGTCTTGACCGCTTCTCGGTTGATCTTGATGCCGGCGCGGGCGACGCGCACGTCACGGCCTACGCCCGGCACGTTTTCGAACGTCGCGATCAAGCCCCGGTCGGCGATCTGCGGATGGGCCAGGATTTGCGCCACGTTCATCACCTCGCCCGCCGGAACGCCGGCATTGTTCAGGGCCTCGCGCCATTCGCTCGCCGGTTTGGCCGCCATCGCCTGTTCCAACTCGGCGGTCAGCGCCGGGCGGTTGTCCAACCGCGCCTGCCGCTCGGAGAAACGGGGGTCGGTTTTCAGCTCCGGTCGACCGACGACGTCGCAGACCGCTTCGAACTGTTCCTGTTTATTGGCGGCGATGTTCAGCAGGCCATCGCCCGTGCGGAACGTCCCGGACGGGCTGGCGGTGAAGTTATCGTTGCCCATGGGCTGCTGTTCCATGCCCAACTGCAGATAGTTGGACACGACCCAACCCATGGTCGATAGGACGGCCTCCAGCATCGCGACATCGATGAAGCAGCCCCGGTTGTTCGGGTCCTTGTTGCCCAGGGCCGAGGCCACGGCGAAGGCCGCCGTCATCCCGCCGATCGTATCCGCCATCGGATAGCCGACCCGCAACGGCGCGGCTTCCGGCGTCCCGGTCACCGCCATCACGCCGGACATGCCCTGGATGATCTGATCATAGGCAGGGGCATGGCGCAGCGGGCCGTCCTGACCAAAGCCGGAGATTGCGCAATAGATCAGATTGGGATGGTCTTTCTTCAGGACTTCGTAGCCGACGCCCAGGCGGTCCATGACGCCGGGGCGGAAGTTTTCGATCAGCACATCCGAGGTTGCGACCAACTTGTGGAAGACCTCTTTGCCCTTGTCCGACTTCATGTTGATGGTTATCGACCGCTTGCCCGTGTTCTGGGCCAGGAACGACGTTCCCATGTAACGCTTGTTCAGTTCGGGATCGGCGCCCAATTGGCGGGCCAGATCACCGGATCCCGGAACCTCCACCTTGATCACTTCGGCGCCCATATGGGCCAATTGGTGTCCGCAGAAAGGTC
Organism: Rhodospirillaceae bacterium UBA6608; assembly: GCA_002433335.1. The sequence continues at coordinate 1,410 of DJHY01000086.1, forward strand.
CGGCAAGGACGTTGGTCAGATCGAGAATGCGAATGCCGGCGAGTGGCTTCAAGGGAGGTCTCCTCAGGGAATCAGGTTTCTTATTCTTCAGCGGCGGGAAGATTAGCCCGAGCGACCCACCCGAGAAAACTTCGTTTTTCTATCCCCGTCACGGAGAAATCCTAAGGCGGGCTAGTCGTCGGCGGCGTCGATCCGCTGCGACTTGAGAATATTGACCGCTTCTTCCAATTCCTTGATCGAGGCTTGGCGCCGTTCTTCGTCCAAACGCATGAGATCGACCCAAAGCCTGAGACCAAGGATATCGTCGCGCCGGATATAGCGTTCATCGGGCTTCCAATCCTGGAAGATATCCCTGATCGCAAACGGCTCGACCGGGTCTTTGATTCCCTTAACCTGGATCGGCTCCATGGGGTCTGCTTCGATCTCGTCGCGGACCAGGGAATAGGTTTCGTGTGAAATGGTCACGCCATCCGGCTCGCAAATCGCCTCCAAACGTGCGGCCAAATTAACCTGCCCCCCGATGATGGTGTAGTCGATCCGCTGTTCCGAGCCGAAGTTCCCGACGTTGCAATAGCCCGTGTTGATGCCGCACCGAATATGGAACGGGAAGCGGAACCCCATGTCCGCCCATTTAGCCCGCAGGTCGACCATGCGGCGCTGCATGGCGATGGCCATACGTACCGCCGCCAGGGCGTCCTGCTTGATGCCCTTGGTTTCCGGATCGCCGAAAAAGACCATGACGGCATCGCCGATGTATTTGTCGATGGTCCCACCGAATTCCAACGCGATCTCGGTCATCTTGGTGAGATAGTCGTTGAGGAGATAGGTCATATCCTCCGGTTCCATCTCTTCCGTCGTCGCCGTGAAGTCCTTGATGTCTGAGAAGAACACCGTGAGCTTCTTGCGTTCGGTCTGAACCTCGGCCTCGGACTCGCCCGAGAAAATGGCCTCATAAATCTGTGGCGACAGATAGCGCGACAGTTTGGTCGACAGGTCTTCCAGTTTGCCGTGCTGGATGGCCAAGGCCTCTTCGGCCCGCTTTCGCTCGGTGATGTCGTTGAAAACACCGACGATCCCGCCATCGCCCGTCGGCTGGCGGAACCCTTCGATCACGGTATCGCCCACGACATCCTCGACCCGGGCGATCGTCCCATCGAAGTAGCCTTTCAGGCGTTCTTCGACCTGAAGCTCGGGATCGCCCGCGCCGTAATCGCCGCGCGCGGCGCGGATAATCAAAATATCGCGCAGCGGCGTGCCGACCTTGACTTCTGGCAGGCGATACAGCTCCACGAACTTTCGATTGAAGACCCGGATGATCAGGTTCTTGTCGACCATGAACATGCCGCCGGACATGTTTTCCAATGCCGCCGTCAGCTGCAGGTCCTTCTCAGCGAGCTTGGCTTCCTGCAGGAGGCGTTCGGTGACGACGCGCACGGATGCGGCGATCAACGGTCCCTCGTCCGTTTGGATCGGGCTCAGGCTGATTTCGACCGGGATTTCCGTGCCGTCGAATCTGCGGGCATGGAGTTTCAGGTTCGCCCCCATGGACCTGGGCGCGGACGAAGTCACGAACCCGCCGCGATAACCGGTATGGCGTTGCTGGATAGCTTCGGGCACCAGGACTTCGACCTTCTGGCCCAGCAACTTATCGCGGTTCGCACCGAACAGGAGTTCCGCCTGTTTGTTGACGCGGACGATATCACCCCAGGAATTGACGATGACCGTCGCGTCCGGCGGCCGATTCCAGAAGCGAGCGGAACCGCTGTTCGCGCTCCGTCAGGCGTTCTTCGGCTTTCTTGCGCTCTTCGACCTCGCCGGCCAATCGACGGTTCGCGTAGACAATGATCCCGATGATGATCAGCACCACGACGAAGGCCGGCACCGCGATCGTCATGACCCTTTTCATGTCGACGCCATAGTCGAACCGCACGGTCAGCGCCTTGTTGCGGATCGCGGCGTGTTCGCTATCCGTCATCCCGGCCAGGACCTTGTCGATTATCGTCGCCAGTTCGGGCCAGTCCTTGCGAACGCCGATGGCCTGACTGTCGTTTTCGTATTTGGTCGGCGCGGCGATTTTCAGGTTGGACAGGCCATGCCGTTCGATGTGGTAGGTCGCGGCCGCCAGGTTGCCGACATAGGCGTCCGCTTTGCCAAGCGACACCGCCGTCACCGCCTCATGGGTGTTCTCGACAATGTGCAGTTTGATCGCGGGGAAATCCCGGGTCAGCAATTCCTGGGCAATGAAGTTCCGCTCGACCGCCACGGTCTTCCCTTCCAAATCCCGCAATCCGGACAAGATTGGATAATCGGTGCGGGTCACGATGACCCGCGGATAGGAGAGATAGTCCTTGGTGAACAGGACGTATTTTTCGCGCGACTTGCTATAGGCGATGGTCGATAGAACGTCGATTTCGTGGGTCTCGCTAACCCCCTTCAAGGCAGCCGACCAGGACGTCCGGACCGGCTCCATAGTCAGGCCCAATTCCTTGAAAATGAATTGGAAGTATTCGAAGGCAAGGCCTCGGTTTTCGCCGTTCTCCGCGAAATTGAACGGCGGCCAATTGCCGACGTGAACGCGGATCGGCTTGTCGATATGGCGGGCCAGCCAGCGTTGTTCCCGCGCGGTCAGGTCCAACCCCTGGCTCCGTCCACCATCCAGCCAGGGGCCCGTGACCCGGCCGATCTGCGACGCCGACAATCCGTGCAGGGCCTTGTCCAGAATATCGCGCAGGACCGGCCAATCCTCGCGCACGCCGATCGCGGAAATTGAATTTCGGCCCGGCACGGGATAGATGCTGACCGCATCGCCCAAGGCATTTTCGGGCAGGCCGGTCAGATAACGAACGACGGCGCTGTTACCGGCATATGCCGCCGCATCCCCGGCGGAGACCGCTTTCAATGCCGCCAATGTGTTGTCGTATTCGACGATCTGTATACCCGGGTGGTTCTCTTTAACATGTGCGACCGTGGAAAAGCCGCGTTCCAAGGCGAGCTTTTTGCCGTCCAGGTCCGCGAACCCTTTCGGCGCGGGCTGCCCTTTCGGCGTCACGAACACATGGGGCGCGATCAAGTACGGCCGCGTGAAGTTGGCGAAACTCTCCCTGTCACGAAGCGGACGAATATCCATCGTGGCATCGATCTGGCCCGATTTCAGGCCTTCAAGGATCTCTTTCCACGGCCCTTGCACGAAATGCAAAATCCCGCCCAGGCGTTCGTTGAGAAGCGTCACGAACTCCAGGCTCATCCCTTCCGGCTTGCCCGCTTCGTTGACGAAGCTCATCGGCGGCCACGAATTGATCGAGCCCATGCGAACCGTCTTGTGCCGCTCAAGCCAAGCTTTTTCATATTCCGTGAACGGGACGACCGATCCGGCGGGGCGGTAGAATCGATCCTCCGGGTCAGAAACCCAACGCGCCTCGATCGCCGCGAATTCCGACCAGGATATCTGACCGAATCCCCAGTTCACGATATCCAGCAGGTCCTTGCGTCCGCGCGGCACCCCGGCGTGGATGCTATTGCGTAAGAGTTCGAGCGGCATCGCGGCGACATCGCCCTGCACGCCGGCACGCCGGACAAGAGCATCCATGGACAAGGTTTCGTGGACGACGGCGGCCACCTCGCCCCGCGCCAAGGCCCGAAGCATGTCAAGGACGTCTCTGAACGACCGGACACGGAAGCCTAAATCTCCCGTCTTCAGGTAATGTTGCTGATGGGTTCCCCGTACCACGCCGACGGCCCGACCGCGCAGATTGCTAAGCGTCGGCTCGCCCCCGTTGCCGTCCCAATAGAAGATGCCCGTCGTCACCTCGCTCAGGGTTCTCGAAAATTCGAGCCATCGTTCCCGATCGTCGTTCCGGAACAATGCCCCGTGCAGGTCGGCGCGCCCTTCACGGACGGCTTCGAGCGAGCCCGCGAAATCATCAATCAGGAACGTCACCCTGATGCCGGTGCGCTCGGACCACAGGCGCCACATGTCGGGGATCAGGCCACTGGCCTCGCCCGCCAAATTCACCCCGGAAATCGGCAAATAGTCGCGGAACAGTGAAACCGTGATTTGATCCGGGTCCGCCGCGCGCGGAGCAGCGGGAACAACCAGCGCCCCCAACACCACGACCATCAGGAACAGGCGAATACGCGCCCAAACCCCAGGATGCCGAAGCATCATGCCTTCACTCCCATGAACGCACCTACAACCCCAAACATCGGCGCTTTTTCAACACCGGCTAATACAAGTATATGCCGATCAATTGGATGATGCAGTTCTTTCAATGCCGTAGCACCCGTGTTGACTCGCCTCGGCACCAAGCTCATTTTGTATACAAAGAAAACCGGATTTACCGGCATCACCAAAAGGAAACATCACATGTCCAAATTCGACGCTCCCTATCCTGAGGGCGAACTCCCTCCTGTCAAAGTCTATTGGCAACCCGGCTGCTCCAGCTGCTTGAAAACAAAAGAATTTTTGCTGGAACACGGCATTCCGTTCGTTTCCGTCAACGTCGTCGATGACGAAGAAGGCTTCAAGGAACTGGAAGCCTTGGGTGTGCGCCTAGTGCCAATCGTCGCGCGCGGCGAGAACTGGGCCAACGGCGCGGTATTCCGCGATGTCGCCCGTGTCGCCGGGTTCGACTACGCCGGGCATAAGATGCTCAGTCCCGAGGAGTTGACCAAGAAAGTCGTGCAGAACGTGTCCGCCGCCGGACGCTACCTGCAGCAAATTCCCGAAGACACGCTGGACACCCTGCTGCCGGGCCGCCCCCGGTCCTATCGGCAGTTGGTCTATCACGTGTTCAACATCGCCGACGTGTTCCTGAACCGGGTCGAACACGACACGCCCTATACCTATCAGGCGCTGAAATCGATCCTGCCCGATACCATGGCGACCAAGCAGGACTTGGCCGATTACGGCAACCACACGCGCGAACGGTTCGAAGCCTGGTGGCAGCGCGACGGCAAGACCACCGACTTCAAACAACCGGGCAAGGTCTATTACGGCGAAGTTTCGTTGCATGAGGTTCTGGAGCGGACCGGTTGGCACACCGGCCAGCACACCCGCCAGATCATCCTGATGCTGCGCGAAAAGCTGGGGATCGAGCCGGATGGTGCCCTCACCGACGCCGACTTCGAAGGCCTGCCGATTCCGAAAAACGTGTGGGACAACGAACGTTCGTTCGACGAGGCCTCATTTACCGGCCCCGCTGAAACCCGCGCCGCCGAATAACCGATACAGTCATTACAAATAAACAATCGAGAGGACATCCAATTGACCGACTTCACGCCTGAGGACCTTGCAGTCCTGACCCAGTGGGACACCCCCACCATCTGCAACGCCCTGGAAGAGATCATGCCCCAGCGCCGGGGTTTCGGTTACACCACCGAACAATTGGTGCCTCTCGATCCCGATCTTCCGCCGATCTGCGGTTATGCCCGCACGGCGACCATCCGCGCGGCCGAGCCCTCGGGCGAAACGGCGGCGGAAATGGCTGCCAAGCGCGAAGCCTATTACGAGTACATCGCCCTGGGCCCCAAGCCCGCCGTCGTGGTGATTCAGGACATCGACCCCCGCCCCGGTTTCGGCGCGTTCTGGGGCGAGGTCCAGACCACCGTACATAAGGGACTGGGCGCCGTCGGCGGCGTGACCAACGGATCGTTCCGCGACCTGAAGGACAGCGTGCGCGGTTTCAACCTGTTGGGCGGCGAAGTCGGCCCCAGCCACGCCTGGGTTCATGTCGTCGACTTCGACTGTCAGGTCACGATCCACGGCATGACCGTTGTCTCGAACAACATCGTCCATGCCGACCACCATGGCGCGGTGATGGTCCCCGACGAAGCGGTGAAGCAAATTCCGGACGTCGTCGCCCGCATTCAGCGCCGCGAGGGCGTGATCCTGGCCGCCGCCAAGGCACCGGATTTCGACATCGAAAAGCTGAAAGCCGCCATGAAGGGTGCGCGGGAAATTCACTAACCCGCCAGCCGCTATCAAAACGAAATAAGGCCCGCCGAACCCGGCGGGCCTTTTTCATTTGCGCGGGACGCCAGCGGCTACTTAACGCAAGCCGTCAGCGCCTGGGTCACCGTGGCCGCCGTGGCGACGGATGCCGTCGACAGGGAAAAGCCGCTGCCGCCGCCCGACTTATCCGCCAGGAACGCCGTCAACGCCGCCGGGGGCACGGACACGGCCAACTGCTTCAGGGTGCAGGTGCAGGCCGTCTCGGAATTGCTGCCCGTGCCGGTGCACCAATCCATGAACTTGGACGTCAGGCTGCTGGAATAGGTCTCGGCGGCTTGCGCCCCGGAAATCGTAGCCGGGGCCAAAGCGACCGCGAACAACGCAGCGACGGTGATCGAACGAATGGACTTCATATGTATCGGCTCCTTGACGATATCGGCCGTCATCAGATGACGGTCCGGGAAATAAGATAACGCTCGAACAGATTGCGGTCAGCGACAAAGCCAAGGCCGGGGCGATCCGCAGACAGGGTTAGCTTGGGATCGAACGGATCGATCAGGTCGTGGGGATTTTCCTCATAGGCGATGAACGCCGTCTCCAGCCATTCCGGCTTGGGCTGCGCCGCCAGGATATGCGCCGTCGCAACGTAACCCGGCCCCCAATAGAAGCTATGCGGCACGACCCGCAGGCCAGCGTCGGCGCCCAGGGGAAACACGTCCTTGACCGTCGAGACCCCGCCCATCTTGGCGACCGAGGGCTGGATGATATCGAACGCCCCCGCCTTGATGGCGTTGTTGAACTCGACGATCGAGGCGATGTTCTCGCCGCCGGAAATGGCCGTGCCTTCGGCCCGAACCCGGGACAGACCGTCGAAATCTTCCGGTGGCCACACAGGCTCTTCCAACCACAGGAATCCGCCTTTGACCCCTTCCTGCGCCTTTAGGTCGCGTGCCATCGCGGCGGCTTCGGCGACGGACCAGGGGCAATTGACGTCCAGGGTGATGGCCACGCCCTCGGGCGCTGCTTCTCGCGCCGCCATGAAGGCAGGCATCTCGCGTTCGTGCAGCTTGACCATCGGGAAGCCCAGATCGGCGGCGCGCCGGGTATTGCGGGCGATGGCTTCGCAGTCCCCGCCGTAGCGCATCAGGCTGGCGTAGCGGGTGATCTCGACGTCTTCCGCCGGGCCGCCGAGCATCTGATACAGCGGCTTGCCCGCCCGTTGCGCCGCCAGGTCCCACAAGGCCGTGTCCAACGCCGACAGGGCATACATGCAGGGCCCCTGGCGACCGAAGCCGAAGAACGAACGATGGGCTTCGTTCATCACGCCGTCCAGGTTGGTCTCGTCGCGCCCGATAAACCAGGGCGCGATCAAGTCTTTAAGGATGGCTTCGGTCCCAGGATTACTGAAATGGCCGAAGCCTTCGCCCCAGCCCTCGCGTCCGTCATCGGTTTCGATGCGAACCATCAGGGATTCGTTCACCACCCAAGGGTTGGTATTAAGGCCGGGGCGCATGCCCTGGCGCGGCCCGCCGGTTTCGAAAGGCACGCCGACACGCAGGATTTCAATTTTCTTGATGGTCATCTGATCCATTCCACGTTGAACGGTTTGACCATCAGTATGTCACGGAATGCCCAGAGGCAAAATCAGGCGCAGCCCAGCCGCGCCAATGCCCTGTCATGTGCGCGGCCCAACAACAGCTGAGCCAGGATAGCGCCGACCATGGCCATGCACATGTCCCATTGGGCGTCCCATTCGTCGCCCTGCATGCCCAGGAAATCTTCCGCGCCCATACCCAGGGCGGCGGCGGCCCACCATTCGATAATTTCATAGAAAGCGCTGAACGCCAGACAGATCGAGACGACGATGTAGAACATCAACTTGCCGCGCTGGAGCGCTGTCTTCCGCAACAGGATTTCACGCGCCAGGATCGCCGGAACGAAGCCCTGGAAGAAGTGCCCGATCCGATCGTAGTTGTTGCGCGTCAGGTCGAACCAATCTTGGATCCAGAAGCCTAAGGGCACCTCGGCATAGGTGTAATAGCCGCCGAGGATCAGAACCAGGCCATGAATGAACGCCAGCCGATACAACAGCGGCGTCAACGGAAACGAGTTCCGCGTCACGATCATCAGCGGCATGACGATCAACACCGGCAGGACTTCCAGAAACAGGGTGATGCCGTCGGATGGCCCACCCAATGACCAGACCAGCGCCGCGGTCCAAAGAACACCGTATGTCACAAGTTCCAAACGGTTGATGCCCGCGGGCTGGGTCGCCGACGTCATGTCACGGAGATCTCCATATCGGCCAGGCGGTCCAGATGATGAGCGGAATCGCCGAAGCTGTGGTCGATCATGGTCAGGCGCTTGAAATAGTGTCCGACCGGCATTTCGTCCGTCACACCCATGCCGCCATGAAGCTGCACCGCTTCCTGGCCGATCAGTCGACCGGCTTGCCCGGCCTTGGCTTTCGCCTGTGACGACGCCCGGCGGGCGGCAGCCCGATCCTCACCGTCCTGCAACACCGCGGCCATATAGGCCAACGAACGGGTCAGTTCCGTTTCCATATACATCTCTGTCATACGGTGCTGCAGGGCCTGGAAATCCCCCAGGGGGCGACCGAACTGCTTGCGCTCTTTCAGGTAGTCGACGGTGCCGCGGGTCAGGGCCGCCATCGCCCCCGCCGCCTCCGCCGCGACCAAGGCCGCGGCCCGATCGACAACTGATTCGGCCAATTCCAGGCCGCCTCCGACCGAACCCAGCACGGCGTCGGCGCCAACACGCACCCCTTCCAAGGCCAAATCCCCGGCGCGCAGGCCGTCGACCGTGGGATAGTCGCGAACGCTCAGCCCCGGCGCATCGGCATCGATCAGGAAGATCGTAATCCCGTCCCGATCCCGGTCCTCGCCCGAGGTCCGGGCCGTGACCGCGATCTTGTCCGCCGTACCTGCATGCAGGGCGACGATCTTCGCCCCGTCGATCACATAGCCATCGCCATCGGCCCGCGCACGGGTCGCGACATCGTTCAGGTCATAGCGGGATTGCGCCTCGGCATAGGCAAAGGACAACAACAGCTCGCCCGCCGCCAACCGCGACAACAGTTCTTCGCGAACGTCTTCGGCGGCACCTTCGCGGAGCAGCGACCCGCCCAACACGACCGTGGACAGGAACGGCTCGACCGCCAATCCCCCGCCCATGGCTTCCATCAGGATCGCCATTTCGACAGCGCCGCCGCCGACGCCGCCCAGGTCTTCGGGGATGCCCAGGGCGAGCCAGCCCATTTCGGCGAACTGGGCCCAGGTCTCGCGGCAGAAGCCGCCGTCCTTGGCCTGATGCTTGCGCCGGGTTTCCAGGTCGTATTCGTCGCGGAAGAACCGTTCCGCCATATCGCGAATCAACAACTGTTCGTCGGAAAAGGTGAAATTCATTGTCTTGGAAATTCCGTCTGAAAAGGAATGATCGTCAGGGCCCCAGCGGTCAAAGACCGAGGATCGCCTTGGCGATGATCGTGCGTTGGATTTCGTTGCTGCCGCCGTAGATCGACGCCTTGCGCCAGTTGAAATAATGGCTGGCCACGGTCGCGGCGTATTCCGGCAGGTCCGGCCCATCATTATCCGCACCGGGCCATTCGTCTTCCAAAATACCGGCGTCGAACACGTGGGCGCGGTTACCGACCGCTTCCAACAGCAACTCTGTGATCGCCTGTTGAACCTGCGTGCCCTTGAGCTTGAGGATCGAGGATTCCGGTCCCGGCTTGCGTCCGGCGGCTTCCCCGGACGGGCGGAGCAGATCCGTCCTTGCCCATGCGTCCAATCATAT
>DJHY01000102.1 GCA_002433335.1 Rhodospirillaceae bacterium UBA6608
ACGCCTTCTGAACAGGGCGGACCGCCGACCAGATCGCCAGCCCCAGCCAAGTCAACAGCATGGTGTCGATCTCGGCGTTGCCTCGGGCCGCCATCCCGACCGGGAACAAACGATTGGCCCAGAACAGGACCGCGATGGCCACGGGCAGACCGGCCACGGTCGCGACGTTCAGGCGTTCTACCAGTTTGAATCCGAACGGCGGGCGCGCGGGGTCGGGCAGGCGATGACGCCGTTTGACCGTCCACAGGATCAGGCCCGTCGCGATCACCGCGCAGCCTAGCAGGCCTGATACAAAGAACAGGAAGCGCATGGTCTGATCCGCGAACCGCGCGGTATGAATGCCGTAGATGACCGCGCCGCTTTTGGCTGCGGCCCCGGTCGCCCCCGTGGCGCGCAGAACCTCGCCGCTGACGCCGTCGAACAGCATCCATTCGGCGCGGTGGGACAGGATGTCCGTTTTGCTTCGGTAGACGGTGATCCGGGCGTTGGCATCGCCCGGATTGTCGATCGATATCCGCTCGGCTCCGCTGCCGTTCCAATGCGCGGCGGTCTGGGCCAGGATTTTGGACAGGTCGACCAGGGGCGCGGGCCGTCCCGCCGGGGCCGGTGCTTCGGCCTGGTAGCCCAGGTCGTCGAAGAACGCCCGATTGTCGGGGAAGGCGATCTTGATGCCCCAGGGCATATACAGGGGCAACAGGGTGACGATCCCGGAATAAACGATGAAGATGAAGAACGGCAGGGTCAGCACGCCGATGGCGTTATGGGCGTCCAGCCAGGAACGTTGGCCCTTGCGCGGGCGGAAGGTGAAAAAATCGCGGAAGATCGCGCGATGGGTGATGATGCCGCTGACGATGGCGACCAGCGTCGCCACGGCGCAGAACCCGACCAGCAGGCGGCCCCAGAACGACGGCATCAGCAGGTCGAAGTGGAAATAGTACAGCGAGTCCGCGCCCCGCGTTTCGCGCACTTGGGCGGGCGCGCCGGTCGCCGGGTCCAGAAGCTCATGGCCGAACGACGGCCCCTCGGGTGCGCCGCGGAAATAGGCGTTTATGTAGGGGGCCCGGTCGTTGGGCATTTCGAAGAACCAACTGCGGGCGGCGGGGGCGATCTGGTGCAGGCGCTTGACCGCCGCATTGGCGGCGGTGGCGGGGGCGACCGCCGCCGGGCGCAGTTCCGGCATCATCCATTGGGTCAGTTCCAGCCGGTAGAAGCAGGCCGTGCCCGTCACGAACACCGCGAACAGCAACCAGCCGCACAAAAGTCCGACCCAGGTATGAAGCCAGGCCATGGATTGGCGCAGGGTCTGTTTCACGAACCTACCCCCGGACCGAAATGCACGATCGCGGCGGACAGGGCGGCCAGCGCCGCCAGCCAGGCCCATAGACGAAGCGGCCGCCGGGTCGAGAACGTCCAGATCCACAACCCAACCCAGATCGGCGCGGCCAAAAGCATGGCCGCCGCAATCGGATCGGCCTGGGCCGGAAACAGCAACGCGGCGCCCATGACGATGAGCGCCGCAATGCCATATCCACCGAAGGTCGCGGCGACGACTCTGCCTAGCGTCTCTGCCATGCGTAACTCGGTCTCGACATTCTGTTCCTAGCTGATGGGTGCGGATCGCCCCCGTCAGGGTCGTCTTAGTCATAGTGGCTGGTCGGAGTATAGATCAATATTAAATGCAAATAATTTTCGTTCTCAAAAAAATTGATCGATATCTTATCGCCGGCTTGGGCCACGCATATCCATAGCCGTCTATTTTCGATTTATGAGAGGCGGGCGATTTTGGTTCCGAAACGGGATGGCTCCGAAGATGAGACCAACGCCAAGCGTCAGGGCGACGAGGTCTGCAACCGCGCTAGCGGTACCACCGGCGGTATAGGCGTTGATCAGATGCACGCCGGTCGTTAGCCAGGAAATCAAAGGAATTGCAATCAAGCATGCCCCTGTCGCGATCAGGAGTTCGCGCCCTCCACGATGAGTTGGCCGCCATCCAGCCCAAAGCGCGGCGGCTCCCCATGAAGCAAGGAGAATGGCGATCAGGTGACTCTGGGCAATGCCAGTTTGGCCCGGAATAAGCCGGGCGGCGATAAACAGAACCACGATGGCCATCGGCAAACCGCAACAGACGGCGGCGGTTGAGCGGTCCCAAGCCCGGGCGAGTCTGTTTGGCGGCGCGGGAAGCCGCGACCGCCATACCCAAAGCCCGGACAGGATCAGGATGCAATTGCCCGCACCGAAGAGAACATAGAGTACTTTCACGGCGATCCCGCCGAAGCTCCCGTAATGTAGGGGCGCGATCATGCCGTATACGCGGCGCCCCAGGGTTTCACGGCTCCAATCCGTGACGGACAGCACCTGTCCGGAGGCACCGTCGAGGGTGACCCACGGGTAATAGATCAGGGTGCCGGAGACGTCGCCGATGATTTCAATCCGCGCCCCCGCGGTGTCGTGGCCGCGCACCGATACGATGCGGGGGCTGAGAACCGGAAACTCCGTTCGCGCGATGGCCAGCGCCTGAGAAAGTGGAATCGTATCAGCCGGGATTGAGAGCGCCGGTGGCATGGGGCCGCCCATCAAGGCTTCGGTCGCGGCCTGCGTATCGCCTTTGAACGAAATGAAGGTGGCTAGGGGAAGCAAGAGCCCGACAAATCCCAGAAGCGTTCCGGTCAGAGCCATGACCGCATGAAACGGAAGGCCCCAGAGCCCAATTGATTTGTGAAGGTCGGCCAACATCAGCCGTCTGCTACGTCCTAACCGAAAGGTAAAGAACTCGCGGATAAATTTACGATGAAGGAACAGACCAGACAGAACGGAGACAAGCATCAGCAACCCGATGAGGCCGACCAGATAGCGGCCGAGAGGTTGCGGCAGCAACATGTCGGTGTGTAGCCGCGTCAGGACGCCGGCAGCATCATTCTCGTTTGTGGTGATAGGTTGTCCGTTGTCCGGGGCGATGTGGATTGTTTGCCGTGGATCACCGAGACGGATCGACAGAACGGGGTGATAGCCCGTCGGTAGGGTGATTTGCAGGTTTCGGACGGCTGCATCGGGCGCAGCATTCAGAGCGCGCGCCACGGCACGGTCCAGAACCTGCGGAGCCAATGCCGCCGGCGGGGCCGTATCTCCTCGTTGCCAAGGGCTTAACTCGCGGTCGAACAGCGCGCAGACGCCTGCCAAGGAGATGACGTAGAAGATCAGTCCACATGCGAGGCCGATCCAGGCGTGAAGGTCGTACAACAGTTTGAAGGGTTGCCGCTTCATGACGTTAACCGAGCCATTCGGCATAAGCCGCCGCGGCGCAGGCAATGACGATCAAACTCAGCCGGGACAGCGTGCGCCACGGGCTGGCGTCCACGTATAGCCAAATCAGCAACCCGCACCATATGACCGGCCAAAGAACGAGAATGAATAAAGAACGGTCGAGGCTATCGATCGGAAGCAGCAGGCACAGGGATGCGGACAACGCCAATGAAAGAAGCGATGCGCTGCTAACAGCCAAGGTCAGGAAGCCGCCGGCAAGCGGACGGAAGAAAGGCTGAGAACGTTGTTTCGATGATGGTTTCTTGCCATCGCGACGATCATGCCAGGCAAACCCCAGGCTGGTCATGAAGCCGACGATGCCCAAGGACCCGATCCAGATCGGAAAGGGGATATCCGCTGGCAACCAACATAGTGCGCCGAAATAGCTGGTCAATAGCAGGCCCCATCCGGTGGCGAGAAGTGCGGAGCGTAGGGTTGCTCCGGTTGTTCCCGCGCACCGTAGGCAGATAGAGGCTGCCAAGCTGATCGCGGCGACGGCAAGAATCTTCGAGATCATCAAGGACGTTATTAGAACTTGCCCGTCACGCTGACGCCGATGACTCGACGCGGCCCCAAGGTCGCGGCGATGTCCTGGGTCGTGTTGCGGTCGTGATACGTGAAGTAGTCGTTCGCCAAGGCGTTCTCGACATAAAGCATTGCGTTCCAGTTATCGTTCTGGAAACCGGCCTGAAAGTTCGTGACCCAATAGCCGTCGAGATATTCCTGGGGTGCGTTTCCGAAACGCGCGAGGAAGTGGGACACGTATTTGGCATCGCCGCCGATATAAAAGCCGGTGGGGTGTTCGTAACGTGTGCCGAAGGCTAGGTTCCATCGCGGTGCTTGCGGGAACGGCAGGCCGCTTAGGTCGCCATAGGTCTTGTCATTGAATTCTTCGAATTCCGTGGCGGAATACCCGATGGAGGCGAAGGCCGAAATTTCCTTCGTGACGTCGTACTGGCTTTCCACTTCAAAGCCCATGACCGAAGAATTCGCGGCGTTCGTCGTATAGTCGGAGTTTCCGTCGTTCGGGTCTTCCTGAATTTCAACCTGTTGATCCTTCCACTTCATGTAGAAGGCATTGGCGGTCAACTGCAGGCGGTCGTTCAGGAACGAGCCTTTGTAGGAGAGTTCATAGTTCCAGGCGAATTCGGCGTCGTAGCTGAAGGTTTTCCCGGTCGAACTCTGGACCCCGGCGCCGCCGCTACGGAAACCCTTCTGCGCGGTAAAAGCAACGGATTGATTGGGAGCGAGTTCCTTGATTAAACCGAATTTCGGCAGGAACACCAATTCGTCGAATGACGTCCGGTTGTTGGTTCTGACCGCTCCGTTGCGGGTGAAATAGTTCTGGTTGTTTTGATCCGTATGATCGACACGCCCGCCGCCGACAACCTTCCAACTGGGCAGGAATTCGTATGTCGCCTCGCCGAACAAGGCGGTATTGACGGCCTTTTCGTATGACTCGCTGTAGTCTGATCGTGAAAAGTTGGCCGGGCGGCGGTAATGGCTTTCGTCTTCTTCAATTGACATGAAGACACCGGCAACAGCCTGCCACGATTCGGTTCTCAGATTGGCCCGGAACTCCTGGCTCCCCAGATAACTCTCGTAGCCGCCCTGGGTGAAGTTCGATTCTCCGAATGTGCCCTCGTTGACCGACGGGCGTTCCATGTCGGTGAACGAGTAGGTCGTCAGCGACGTCAATTCAAGGCCCGGAAACAGGTCGTGTTTGAACTCGAACGAGATGTTCTGGGTATCGGCGGATCGGGATTCCGCGAACACGGCGGAATTGAAGTCGCCTCTGCGTTCCCCGTACTCGTGCCCGACATTGGGGCCGCCGATGTCGTTGCTATTCGGAGAATCGTGGGAATAGGAATAGCTGAACAGTGCCGATGTGTCCGGCAGCGCCGCCGGCAGGAATAGGACTTTGCCGCGAATCTGATAATTCTGGTCCGTGATGTACTCATCGAAACGCGAGAAGTTTTCGTAATCGGGATAGTTCAGGTCGCTTTCGCTGGATGCATATTGCGCGCTGAAACGCATCGCGACCTGATCCTGGACGATCGGCGCGTTGAGCATGATGGCACCGCCGCGGGTGTCCATGGTGCCCAATGTCATGTTCGCGGCACCTTCCCAATCGAAAGTCGGGTCGGCGGTCTTCAGGTAGATGGCGCCTGCAAGAGCGGCCCGTCCGGAAAGGGTTGACTGAGGTCCGCGATAAACTTCGACCTGTTCGACATCCCACAAACTGCGGGCACCGCGTCGGGCGCCGTACACTGTCTGGGGCGTGCCATCGACATACAACGTCGCCAGCGGCTTGCTGCCGCCCGGGGTCATGCCTTCCGAATTGATGCCGCGAATGATAAAGCCGCTGTCCGCCCAATCGGAATCGTTGACGTTGCCCAGAACGCGAAAGGCGTCCCGGAAGCTGGTCAGGTTGCGTTTCTCGATTTCCTCCGACTGCACGATGCCGACGCTGGATGTGACCTCGCCGAGGCTTTGAGTGCTTTTCGCCCCGTACACCGAGATCGCCTGCATGGTCGTTACCGCGCTTTGCGCGGGATGGCTGAGCGCCACGGTGCGTTCGCCCGTGAATTCGAAGGTGACGCCTGTACCCGCCAAAAGCCGGGTCAGAGCCTCGAATGCGGTCAGCGACCCGGTGACGCCCGGCGATTGCAGGCCGGAAAAATCCCCGGTTCTGTACGCGAAGGACACGCCGGTGATGTCGGAATACTTTTCCAGCGCGATGGACAGGGGTTGGGCTGGGATCTGGAAATTCGAGACCGAAGTTTCCTGGGCAGGGCTCTGGGCGGTTTCCGATGCATGCGCCCTGGAAGCAGAGCTAAGCGCCGTGCCGATCAGTAATATTGCCGCAAGCGTCCGCACCCCCCGGTAGCGGCTGATTTCGGTCTTGGTTTTCATCATTTTCCCCCAATTAGGACAGTTTGTTGGTAATCATAAGCAAATGCAAATAAGTCGCACTCGCGAAATGTCGTCATTGGGTTGACGAGTAACTGGCCGCGATCCGGTGCCTGCACCGGTTATTTTTTATCCGGCGTCGGCAGGGCCGGGGCCTATCGGATGACCATCAGATAGTCGGTCACCCGGGTGACGGTCAGGCCTTGCGTCGCCGCCAGGGCGCGCAGGCCACCGTCCAGCGACGACAGCGATAGTCGCGCCGTGACCGGCGTCAGGCGCGCCGGATCGGCCAACAGCAAGATCCGGCCGGGCCGGTAACGGTCGATCTCGGCCAGGGCCTGTTCGAACGATTGACCGTTCAGCACGATCAAGCCCCGCCGCCAGGCCAAGGCCGGGATACGGCCGTCGGCGACGTGATCGACGGCCCCCGGGGTTTTGCCCGGGCGATAGGAAACGCGGTCCCCGGCGGAGAGGGTGACCTGCGCGCCGCCGGTCGTGACCTGGACCACGCCTTCGGTCACCGTCACCTGCGCGGCCTGTCCGTCATCGCGGACGGCATAGGCGGTGCC
>DJHY01000178.1 GCA_002433335.1 Rhodospirillaceae bacterium UBA6608
TCCCCGCTTATAGGGGGCATTTCGCCCGCTTGTCGACCAGCGGCATGCAACGGGGGCATCCATACCATGAATAATTTGTTCTGTTTCGGCTTGGGCTTCAGCGCGCTGACATTGGCGCGACGGCTGATGGACGAAGGCTGGATCGTTGCCGGAACCTGCCGCAGCGCCGAGAAATGCGAAGCGATGAAGGGCCGTGGCATCGAAGCCCATATGTTTGACGGCACGGCCCCTTTGGACCCCGCCGGCGAAGCCGCCTTGCGCGCCGCCGATCACCTTCTGATTTCGATCCCGCCTAATCAGGACGGCGACCCCGCCCTCAATAAAACCGGAACCATCCTGCGCGACATGGCGGGCCAATTTCGCTGGGTCGGATACCTGTCGACCACCGGCGTCTACGGTGATACCCGCGGCGCGACCGTGACCGAAGATAGCCCTCTTGCCCCCACGTCTAATCGCAGCCGGCAGCGGGCGGAAGCCGAAGCCGCTTGGCTGGAACTTCATGAACGGGCCAGGCTGCCTGTCCACATCTTCCGACTGGCCGGCATCTACGGGCCAGGGCGCAGCGTGCTCGACCAGCTAAAGCGTGGCAACGCGCGCTGCGTCGACAAACCGGGACACAAGTTTTCCCGCATACATGTCGAAGACATCGCCAATGTTCTGCGGGCCTCAATCGGCCAGCCTGCGCCAAGCGCGATCTATAACGTCTGCGACGACGAACCAGCCCCTCAGGCGGATGTCGTCGCCCATGGTGCGAAGCTGTTAGGCTTACCTGCGCCGACGCCCGTGCCGTTCGAACAAGCCGCCGAGACCATGTCGCCGATGGCCCGCAGTTTCTGGCGCGACAACAGGACCGTCAGCAACGCACGCCTGAAGCGCGACCTGAACTTACGCCTCGCTTATCCCACCTATCGAGAAGGCCTCGCGGCCATCCTGGCGGACGGCGAATAAACTTATTTCCTTTTATCGGAATTTTTTCCTTGACGTAAGCCCTGGATTTTCGTAAGGTCCCTTCAACGGCCGCTACACGTGCGCCTGCACTGCGCCGCCACCTCCACCCAAACAGACCGCATTCACCGACCCGGCCCGTCAGGCCGCCGCGACGGCGGCCGTTCGCACGCGCCCCTTTCCGGAGAAACTCTCTATGAATACGCTGCCCCATCCCCCCGCCGCCCGGCGCGGGGGACGTCCCGCCGCGCCCGACGGCTTCGACCGCAAAGCCCTGATCGAACAATTGATCGCCAGCGACGGCGGGCTGGAAGACATCTTGGCCAAGCATCCCCGCGATCTGACCGAAGACGAAATTCGCAAGGTCGCCGAGCATCGCCTGGCCCTGCCCGCCGGAGACGAGAAAGACGCCCTGGACGGGTTCGAGCGCGCTTATTACGACCATGTCTATGGCGACGCCCCGGCGGCCCGCGACGAGACCGGGCGAATGATGGCGCCCGAAGCCCGCCATCCGCTCAACACCACGCCAAAGCCCGCCCGCACCGCCGACGGGCTGGAGCTGTCGCAAGCCGTCGCACGGCTGGCCGAGCGGGTCGCCGATGTGGCCGAAACGCAGGGTTCCCGCGATGCCGTGCGTTATTTACAAAGTGGCTTGACCATTCTGAACCAAGCGGTGACGACCTATGCGGATCGCCAACCGGGCGGGCCTCGTCATGCTGGCGGGCCGATGTTCCAGGACCTGCGCGACGACGGCGATGCCGGACCGAAGACACGGAGCGCCATGCGCACGGCCGCTGCCCGCCTGGGGGCGGGCAAGGTTGAGGAAGCCCTCGCCCTGGGTCAGTTCGAAACCGCCCTGCAGAACCTTGCCTCCGGTGGCGCGGTCGATGGCCTGCGTGATGCCACGACGGGCGCCTTCGGCACATTGTTCCGCGACACCGGTCAACAGCTCCGACCGAATGTCACCGAAGAAGGCGAAAGCCTGCAAATGGCGATCAACGACCTTGGCCCCGGCCTGTTGGGCGCGCGCGATTACGCCGCGATCCGCGAAGACGGCGTGATCGGGCCGAAGACCCTGGCCGCGTTCAAACGCGTCCTGTCCGCCGCCGGCCCCCGGCGCATGACCGAAGCCATGGGCAGGAACCTCGGCTTCTTCATGTTCGACACCCCCAAGGTCGGGCGGCGGTCGCTGCTGCACCCGCCGATTTACGGGACGGCCAGTGCGAATGGTCAAAATTTTGCCGAGATATAGGATTTTATTCTTGATCCACAAATGAAGACCTGTCATAACGACGGCAACGAACGGGCGAACTGCGCCTGCGTCTCTCCCCATCCCACAAAAGGAATCCTGATGTTTCGGCACGACCCGGCCGCCATGATGGCGGCGGCGGGCGCTTTGCTATGCGCGGCCATGATCGCGCAGGCCACGACCGCCCATTCCCACCCGTCTCCCGACGACCAGCCACCGACCATGGCCGCGGCACTGTCGGCGGAGCAATTCCGATGATATCCGCCTCATCGGTCGCGCTTGCCGCGCTGGCCCTGTCCACCGCCAACTTCATCGGCATGTTCGCCCTGGCTTGGGGCGGCTGGCACCTGCGTCGCTTGGCTGCGGAAGCAATCGAAGACGCCCGGCACGAATTTGAATCCGGCTTCGCTTTCTTGGACGGACGCATTCGATCCCGTTCCAAACCGCGGCGGCCTCACCCTATTGAACCAGCAGGAGACTGACTATGAGCCGACCCAACGACGTCGCGACGTCAGCCCGCGACCAAGCGGCGGCGAAAGCAGCAGACACCTTGGCCCGTACGATCTATGGCGAAGCCCGGGGAGAGCCCGTGCGCGGCAAGGAAGCCGTGGCCGCCGTGGTTATGAACAGGGTTCGCCGCGCGCGCGCCGCCGGGGGATCGTACTGGTGGGGCGGTTCGGTCGAAGAGGTTTGCCGCCGCCCGTGGCAATTTTCCTGTTGGAACCCGGGCGACCCCAACCGCGCCAAGCTCCAAGCCGTCGGGGACGACAATCGCGTGTTCCAAAGTTGTCAGCGGATCGCCCGCCGCGCCCTGGCCGGAACGCTCGGCGACCCGACCGAGGGTGCGACCCATTACCACGCCAAATCCGTCAATCCGCCCTGGGCTCGCGGCAAGGCCCCGGCGGCGGAAATCGGCAATCACCTGTGTCCGTCGTCAAAATAAATGG
>DJHY01000070.1 GCA_002433335.1 Rhodospirillaceae bacterium UBA6608
CAGCGAGTGGAAGGCGGCGACCAGCTGCGGCAGAGCGGTCATCTGAATTTTCAGCGCGACCACCGTGCCGATCGACCCGCCGATCAGGATCGCCAGGACGATCATGCCGAAAGACATGACACCCGGATCCATCAGGGTCGTGGCGACGGCAATGGTCATGCCGACGATCGCCATCAGGTTGCCGCGCCGCGCCGTTTCCGGCGACGACAGGCCACGCAGGGCGAGAATGAAAAGAACCGAAGAAATCAGGTAGGCGTAGCCGGTCCAGCTTGCAGTCATCGATCAGCCTCCCCTTACTTCTTTTCTTTTTTCTTGAACATGGCGAGCATTCGCTGCGTCACGATGAAGCCGCCGAAGATGTTCACGGAAGCCAGCGTGATCGCCATGAAGCCCATCCACGACGAAAAATCCATGCCCTTGGGCCCGGCGGCCAGAATGCCGCCGACGATGATCACCGAGGAAATGGCGTTGGTCACGCCCATCAGCGGCGAATGCAGCGCCGGCGTCACCGACCAAACCACGTAGTAGCCAACGAAGCAGGCCAACACGAACACGGTGAACAGGCCGAGGAAGTTATCGTGCCCGGCCATGCCCGGCGCCTGTTGGGCGACGACGGTGGCCGCGTCGGCGGCCAGTTTCTGCGTTTGCTCCAGCAGCTGCGCGGCCCCCGCCGCAAGCTCCTGTGCCTGTTTGGCAATCGTTGCGGTATCCATCGTCACTCCCCCTTATCCTGGGTATCGGCACCCTGGGTTTCGGTATCGGCAGGCTTAGCTTCGGCGGCGGGTTCGGCTTCCGCTTTCTTCGCGGCAGCCTTCTTGGCCGGAGCCTTTTTCTTCGCCGCGGGGGCCTTGTCGCCCATCGCGTCCTTGACCCGCTGGTTGATGACCGCGCCGTCGCGGGTCACGCAGCAGCCCTGAACGATCTCGTCGTCCCAATCGATGGCCAGCGTGCCTTTCTTTTCCTTGTCCGCCAGCGGCGTCAGGAAGTTGAGCAGGTTCTTGGCGTAAAGGTCGGACGCCGTCTGCGCCAACCGGCCCGGCAGGTTGGTGATGCCGACGATCTTGACCCCGTTGGGGGTGATGACCGTCTTGCCCGGCTCGGACATCTCGCAATTGCCGCCCGCTTCGACCGCCAGGTCGACGATCACCGATCCGGGCAGCATGGTGCCGACCATTTCCTTGGTGATCAGCTTGGGCGCGGGACGGCCCGGGATCAGCGCCGTGGTGACGACGATGTCCTGCTTCTTGATGTGCTCGGCCACGACCTGCTTTTGCTTGTCGTAGTATTCCTTGGGCATTTCCTTGGCGTAGCCGCCTTCGGTCTGGGCGTCTTTTTCCATTTCCGGATCGACGACCAGGAACTTACCGCCCAGACTTTCGACCTGTTCCTTGGTGGCCGGGCGGACGTCCGTGGCGGTCACCACCGCGCCAAGGCGCTTGGCCGTGGCGATGGCCTGCAAGCCCGCGACGCCGACGCCCATGATGAAGGTCTTGGCCGGGGGCACGGTGCCCGCCGCCGTCATCATCATCGGCATGCCGCGCCCGTATTCGGCGGCGGCTTCCAGAATGGCGCGATAGCCCGCCAGGTTGGCCTGACTGGACAGCACGTCCATGCTCTGGGCGCGGGAAATACGCGGCACCAGTTCCATGGCGAAGGTGGTAATCCCGGCCTCGGCATAGGCCGCGACGTCGTCCGGCGAGTTCAGGGCCGAAAGCTGCGAAATCAGCACCGCGCCCTTTTTCATCTGCGCCGGAAGCGCGCCCGCGCCCGAGGTCACGGGCGGGTTGACCATCATCACGATATCGGCGGACTTCACCGCCGCGGCGGCATTGGCCGCAATCGACGCGCCCGCGTCCTTGAACGCATCATCGGAGACGCTTGCCGCGTCGCCCGCACCTTTCTCGACCGTGACGTCGAAGCCCAGGCCGATCAGTTTCTGCACCACCTGCGGCGATGCGGCGACACGGGTTTCCCCGGCGCGGGTTTCCTTGGGTATGGCGATCTTCATAATCTTGGAGGCCCCCTCAGCTTATGCACGAACCGTTATGTGAACACGCCCCAGCGCTTGATCAAGGGTCGTACAGGCTTTAAACGCTTCATCCTAGGCCTTTTTCACGGAATGAAAATATAAGGCGATATAAAATGTTGAATACGCTCACAGCCCGTCGCGGCATGGTTACCGCCCCCCATCATCTGGCGTCCCAAGCCGGTTTGCGCGTGTTGCAGGACGGCGGCAACGCCATCGAGGCGATGATCGCAACCGCGTCCACGATCGCCGTAGTCTATCCGCATATGAACGGCTTGGGCGGTGACAATTTCTGGTTGATTGCCGGGCCAGATCAGGCCCCCGTCGGGATCGACGCCTGCGGCGCCGCCGCCGGGCGCGCCGATGCCGCCTTCTATGCCCAAGCGGGCCATGCCGACATGATCCCGCAGCGCGGGCCGCTGGCGGCGCTGACCGTCGCCGGGGCGGTGTCCGGCTGGGCCGAGGCGCTGCGTATATCCACGGCCTGGGGCGGCAAGTTGCCGCTCGACCGGTTGCTCGAAGACGCCCGTTTCTATGCCGCCGAGGGCGCGCCCGTAACGCCGTCCCTGCATAACAACGCCCTGGCCAAGATGGCCGAGATGGGCAATTCGCCCGGCTTCGCCGAGACCTTCCTGCGCGGCGGCAAAGCCCCGGAAATCGGCGATACGCAGAAATTTCCGGCCCTGGCCGAAACCCTCAAAATCCTGGGCGAGAAAGGCCTGGATTGCTTTTATCGCGGTGATCTGGCGCGGGTCATCGCCGCCGACCTGGAACGCGCGGGCAGCCCCGTGGCCCTGGCCGATCTGGAACGCCATCAGGCCCTGAACGTCACGCCCCTGACCGTGCCGGTCGGCCCCCATGCGATCTACAACATGCCGCCGCCGACCCAGGGGCTGGCATCGTTGATCATTCTGGCGCTGTACGAACGCCTGGGCGTGCCCCAGGCCGAGGGCTTCGATTTCGTCCACGGCCTGGTCGAATGCACCAAGCAGGCGTTCCGCGTGCGCG
Source organism: Rhodospirillaceae bacterium UBA6608 (assembly GCA_002433335.1). The sequence goes on from DJHY01000070.1 coordinate 3,035, forward strand.
ACCGCCATGTTACCGACCCGGCCTATATGACCGTCGATCCCAACGACTTCCTGACAAAGGACAAGCTGGACGCCATGGCCGCCGACATCGACCGCCGGCGCGCCGCGCCCTGGCCTGACGCCGACCCCAACGGCGATACGGTCTGGTTCGGCTGCATCGACGGCGAAGGCCGCGCCGTTTCCATGATCCAAAGCCTGTATTGGGAATTCGGCTCGGGCGTGGTCCTCGAAGACACCGGCATCACCTGGCAGAACCGGGGCACATCGTTCTCGCTCGCCCCCGACGCGGTCAACAGCCTGCGCCCCCACCGCCGCCCGTTCCACACCATTCAGCCGGCCATGGGCCGACTGGCCGACGGGCGGACCATGGTCTACGGCACCATGGGCGGAGAAGGCCAACCGCAGACCCAGGCCATGGTCTTCGCCCGCCACGTCCTGCACGGCACGGATCTGCAGGAAGCCGTCACGGCGCCCCGCTGGCTCCTGGGCCGGACCTGGGGAGCCGAGGCGACCAACCTGCGGATCGAAAACCGCTTCGACCCGGCGGTCCTGGATGCGTTGAAGGCCGCCGGCCACGACGTCGAAATCGTCGGCCCGTTCGAAGAACTGATGGGCCACGCCGGCGCCATCGTCCGCCATCCGGACGGGTTGCTGGAGGGTGCGGCCGATCCGCGGTCGGATGGATGCGTGGCGGCGTTTTAGTAAAGTAGCGCGCTACAGACCTCTCTCGACTTTTACTCATCCAATAGGCAGGATTAACCCCTCAAAGGAGAGGGGCCTGGATTTTGTCAACGATATTGAAATGGCTACGAGAAGAGCTGGTTAAAGGAATTGTTCAGTATATTTCCTTTACTTTTGCTGCGCCAATAATCCTACCAATATTTACGGGGTGGCTGGGGTATATACAAGGCCTTCCACTAATGCACATAGCCATCGGAATTATAATAGCGTTCGCTGGCACTACACATGGCTTAGTTATGTTTGGCAATTGGAGCGATCGCAACAAAATCGAAGGACGACTGGTCTTCAGTCTAGTTCGAACACAGAAGCATTCGCTGACAGGTGATATTTATCTTGGAATAGAATTGAGAAATATCTCCCCATTTGAGTTAACCTGGGAGGTAGATGAGTTGCGAACGCAATTCAACGGACGTGTGCCGAGAGATAAACTAGGGAAGTTAAAATCAAGCGTGCCACCATTCGGCGTAGCTTGGTGTGATGACCACGGGATTACAATTCAAGTAGCTTCGACCCCGGAACCTCAAGAAGGCCTGATTGAATATAAGATTCGGTATGGTCGTGATGGCAGCAATCTAAAATACGAAATTGCTGGGAAAAAATCAGTCCGCGCTATCGTCGATCAGACAGGAGTACAACTCCCTGCATCATGGAATGACAGCGTCTAGCATTCAAAACACTCAGACATAAAACCACCGCCCACAATGTGTTTTTTTACGCCACATCGCAAACTAGCACTTCACGGCTATATCAATTTCGACCAAAGCCCCACGGTCCAGACCGGGGCGGCCGATCCGCGGTCGGATGGGTGCGTGGCGGCGTTTTAAGCCAAGGCCACAAGAGAGCCAATTCAGAGGGGGGATTGAGCAAGGTTGGGGACGTGGGTCAAACCTTCCACGTCACCAGCCGACCGTCGCCGTCACGCTGGTTACCCACGATCAACTTGTAGAAAATCACAATCGAATGCACCGCATCGATGAAAAGGACCAAATAGGCAGGCACCAGTAGCCCTGCCCCCAACAGTACAAAAAAAAGAAAGAAAAGGCCCGCATCGAACAATCCGTGCAGCCAGTTTCCCAGATAGAAGTGATGAATACCGAGCAAACCAAAAACGCCGCAAAAGGCGACGGCGACGCCGTATTTTTTGGATGATTTTTCTTCTATGTCGGTGATTACGCTGATGCGCCCGCGCTTCATCGCTGCAACGGCAGGCCGTCGCTGTCTTTAAACGACCCAACGATGATCATAACAAGATCGATAAGCGACCATATCCCGAAGCCGCCGAGCGTCAGAAGCATCAGAATTCCGGTGCCAACTTTACCGACATAGAACCGATGAAGGCCCAAAAAGCCGAGAAAGAAACAAAGCAGAGCTGCCGGCACCATCCCTTTATCCGAAGTAGCCGTAGCCGTAGCCGGAATCGCAACTGCGTCATTCATGATTTCACCCTCCCCTGAAACGAAAACCATTAAATGAAAAATCTTTAATGTAAGTCTCATAGAGATGCAACGGGATACGCGCACCCCAACATCGTTCACCACTTTTGATATAGATGAAGGGGCAGCTCGATGTCCGCGTTGGGTTAAACGCAGCCAAAAAGGACTGATGCCGAGTTGTCTGGTTCACCTGACAGGTTCTTACCGTCAATCCGACAAAAGGTTTCGCAGAAGCGGGTTCGGATATTCTCGTTTCTGTTCAATCGCGAAGAACGTCTCGCTGATACCCGGCAATTCTTCGATCAACCGCAACACGCCAGATTCCAGTTCGTCCTTCACGACGATCGGGGGAATGACGCCTAAGCCGACGCCTTCGCGGATCAATAATCGGGCCATGGCCATATCATCGACCTCTGCGGCGATTTTCGGCGTGACCGTCAGCTTGCTCACGAGAACATCAAATGCCGTCCGGAGACTGCTTGGGGGCGCAGGCAGGACAAGCGGCGACGAATTCAAGCGGTCGGATAAAGAGGCTTCGGCTTCACACAAGGACGGGATGCCGATGAGCCCGACCGGCTGCTCGGCGATCCGATGGACGATATACGAAGAGGCATCCCCCGTATCAGGGGCGTAGTTGCTCAGGATGACGTCCAACTGAAGCGAAGAAAGCGCCTCAAACAGTTCGGCGCGGCTACCCGATCGCAGGATCACCTCGACATCCTCGCGGCCCAAGACCGGCTTCAGGAAAGCGAGTTGAAGGTTGCGCGACAATGTAGACACGGCCCCGACCCGCAAGGGACGGCGCACCGGGATTTCCTTGCTCAGAATCGAAAGCAGTTCCTCGCCGGTCGCAAAGATCGATTCCGCATGATCAAGGGCAATCCGCCCGGCTTCCGTCAGGTGGAGCGCCCGCCCCCGCCGCTCGAACAATTGGTGACCGAGCCGATCCTCCAGCAGGCGAATTTGCGAGGACAAGGCGGATTGCGAAACACGCAGGCGCTCCGCCGCACGCGTGAGATGCCCCTCAAGCGCAACGACATAAAAGTATCGCAGGTGATGAAAGTTCAGCGCCAACATATCGTTCTTAAAATACGAACTATTTGTTCCAATTAATATATTTTTTATTCATCCACGTTTCGACCATTTTCCCTCGGCCGATCAGGTGCCGGCCGTTTTGTTGACGTCCGGGTTCATAGACGACGAGGGAATAGGAAAATGGAATTAGCCTTAAGCACCATACTGTCCGCGCCTGTTTTGTTTTTTGTCCTGGGGTTGCTCGGCGCGCTCGCCTCGGTCGAAGTTCGCGTATCGGAGAACTTTTCCAAAGGGATCGCTCTCTATCTGCTGGCGGCCATTGGCCTTAAGGGCGGCGTCGCCATCTCCAAAGAGGGCTTTGACGGCATTCTCAGCGCGGCCGCCGCAGGGGTCGCCCTCAGCTTTTTCATGCCGGTGATCGCCTATGGGCTTTTGAAGAAGCTAACCAAGTTCACTCGGCGCGAAGCCGGAGCCATCGCAGCCCATTACGGATCGATCAGCATCGTCACCTTCATCGCCGCGAGTACCGTCCTGAATGACATCGGCATCGCATTCGCGGCCGGAATGGTCGCCGTCGCGGCACTGATGGAGGCCCCCGCGATCGCAAGCGGCTTGGCCTTGGCCGGTCGCGGCAACATGAAACAGGCCCCGACGGCCGACCTTCTTAAGGTCGTCGTTTGGAACGAGAGTATCTATCTAATTCTTGGCGCGATGATTGTCGGCACCCTCATCGGGTACGAAGGTGGCAAGACGGTTGCCCCGTTCTTTTTCGACCCGTTGCAGGGTGTGCTGTGCCTGTTCCTGCTCGACATGGGCCTGAAGACCGGTGATGGGCTCCGGCGTGATCGCCGGGCACTCTCTGCCGGCAGCTTGTTCTTTGGATGCATTATGCCTGTAATCGGCGCGGGGCTCGGCCTTGGCGCCTCTATTCTAATTGGCCTGAACGCCGGATCGGCTGCGCTTTTAATGACGCTCGCCGCCTCGGCTTCGTATATCGCCGTCCCCGCAGCCATGCGGGTCGCCATGCCGGAGGTAAATCCCGCTCTCTATGCATCCCTGTCGCTTGGGGTAACCTTCCCTTTCAACATCATCATCGGGATCCCGGTATACGTCAGCGCCGCACAGACTTATCTGGCGCCCTAGGCCTTATCTTTCCCCCGACACCTAGTTAGTCCGGCCGCTTCGCCACCATGTCGATTTCGACCAGCGCGCCACGGGCCAGGCCGGTGACGCCGACGGTGGTTCGGGCCGGGAGGCGGTTCGGGGGGAAGTAGGACTTATAGGTCGCGTTCATCGTCTCGTAGTCCTGTTCGAACCGGGTCAGATAGATGCGGCAGGACAGGACGTGCGACAGGTCCAGGCCCAGTTCGTTGAGGACGATGATCAGGTTGTCCATGACGCGGCGGGTCTGGGCTTCGATCCCGTCGGGTAGCGGGGCGCTGTCGTCGTCGGGGTCGGTCGGCATCTGGCCGGTCAGTTGCACCCAGCCGTCGCATTCCACCGCATGGCTGAACGGGGCCACGGGCGTGGCCGCCCGGTCGAAGAAGTGAAACAGGGGCCCGGCCATTACACGTACTCCTCTGACTCGACCAAGAAGCTGTCCAGATCGCCGGTCTGGAACCCGAGATAGATCGGCCCGCCGCCGGAACGGTAGATGTTGACCTTGGCGTTATAGACCTTGCGCGACAGACCGTGCTTGTCCTTCAGGACGTAGCGCTTGATCCCGAAATCGCCGGAGTCCAAGCGGTCGCCGGTCAGATAGCATTGGATCGATTCAACGTTCTCGCCCGACAGCACCATGCCTTCCAGGTTGCTGAGGGATTGGCGCGTGCGCTCGATGAATTCCGCCGTTTCGAAGGGTTTGATCTCGCCCGTCTCGGTCTCGCGCAGATCGACGCGGAAATCGCCGACCAGAATCTGCCCCGGCAGGGCCTGATCGATCATCCGCGCCAGCTCGATGGTCACGTCGCCGACGATGTAGCTGTAGACCGTGGGGCTGAGCCCTTCGGACTGATAGAACTCGTAATGGGGCCCGATGTGAAAGGCGGCGCGCAGACGCGGCGTGGTATTGGCCTTGCCCTTGGACCGGGCGATGGCGTTGTCGGCCAGGACCAGATGCATCAGGTGATAGAGATTGACGTTCGATTCGATGCTGCGGTCGCGGTTCCAGATATAGAACCCGTCGCCGGTGGTCGAGCGCGCGAACTGGATATCCAAATTCTTGGCCAGCATCTTGGAGAACGAGGCGTTGACCGAATAGGCCAGGCTGTTCAACTGGGTCACCTGCTCCAACGGCGAGAACAGGGAAAAGCCGACGATGTCGAACAGGGCCACGGCCCCGTTGCGGATATAGGAAATGCTGTAGCGGCGCACGACCGCTTCCAACAGCTCGTCGGTCAGGTCCACGCCGGGGGTGAAGCTGAGCTCGATCAAGCGCGGCTCGTAGCCGAAATACTTGGCGATGGTGTCGAAGCCCTCTTCGTCGGTCAGGGTCGTACCGGCGATGACCTCGTCCACGAATTGCAGGCTATCGGGGGCTTCGTCGGCCGTGCGCGCGGCCATCTCGCCCAGGATGTAATGGGGAATGACCAGCACGCGAATGCCCTGCCCCGCATGCGTCCAGGCCAGAACCATGTTGCGGCCCAGGCCCCACAGGCGATGAAGTTCCTTGTCCAGCTCTTCGATACGGCTGCGCTGCGCGGCCGACAGTTCGTCAAGCGACGCCGGATCGAGAACCGGGGGACTCGTGAAGTCCGTGTCGGAAATTCTGTCGTTCATCAACCCACACTAACCAGCCAACCCCATTGGCCAGGTGCAACAGTGTAACGACGAGGCCCCCGCCCGCACAAGTCGTTGATTTTGCTTAATTGAGTGATATCGAATGCAGCTAGGCCAGCTTGACCGCCGTGCCGTTGGCGCTGACCATCAACATGCAGGTCTTTTCCGAGGAAATGGTTTCGTAATCCAAGTCGACGGCGATCACGGCATCCGCGCCCAGGGCCGCGGCCTGGGCCTGCATGTCTTCCAGGGCAAAAGCCTTGGCCTTTTGCAACTCGCCTTCATAGGCGCCGGACCGTCCGCCGACGATGTCGCGGATACCGGCGAAGAAGTCCTTGAAGATATTGGTGCCCATGACCGCATCGCCGGAGACGATCCCCAGATAAGCAGCGACCTTGCGGTCTTCGACGGAATCGGTGGTGGTGATGATCATGGAAATCTCCTGTGCAAATGGATCGTCGGTCATTCGGTCGTCAGTAAACGGGGGGAACACCCGATAGTTCAAGGGCTTTCGCCTGCCGCGCGCGCAACGCCTCCAGATCGAAATCATCGATCAGGTCGTGGAACTGGCGGTGCCAATTGATTTCGGCGCCCAGATGCGTGAACACGCTGCCCAGGCCGATGGCCGCGCGGTCCATCAAGACGAACTCGCGCGGCGGCGTGACCCCGCCCAGTTCCCGCAGCCGCCGGTGGACCTTGGCCGCGACCCCGGCGCCATAGGACGTGCCGCTGGTTTCCTGAATGCTCTGCACCTTGTCGGCCAGCAATGGGCCATACAGGAACCGCGCCCATTCGTTCAGCACCGCGATCATCTCGTCCGACAGATTGCTGAAGCCCCAGGTCTCGTAGGCATGAACGGCCAGGGCCGTGTCGTCGTCGCGCAGCGCCTTATACAAATCGATCACCGCGCCGACGAATTCCGGACGGAACACGCGGATGCAGCCGAAGTCGAGCAGGTTCACGCTCCCGTCCGGGCGCACCGAATAATTGCCCAGGTGCGGATCGCCGTGAATAACGCCGAAGAAATAGAACGGCACGTACCAGGCGCGGAACATGTTCAGGGCGACGGCGTTACGCCGCTCCAGATCGGCGGAAACCTGATCCATCAACGGCGCGCCGTCCAGCCACCCCATGGTCAACAGCCGCGCGGTCGATAGGTCGTCCAGCAGGTCCGGGACATGCACGCCCGCTTCGTCCGTCAGCATCGCGCGATAGAGCGCCATGTTCCGGGCCTCGCGACCATAGTCCAGCTCCTCGCGCAGGCGTTCCGACAGTTCCAGATGAATCTGCGTCGGGTCGATGGCCTTGTCATAGCGGCGATAGATGCCGAATACGGCCTTCAACTGCTTCAGGTCCGCCTCGACCGCCGAGGCCATGTCCGGGTACTGAATCTTGCAGGCCAGATCGCGCCCGTCCAACGACACCGCGCGATGGACCTGGCCCAGCGACGCCGCCGCCGCGGCCTCGCGCTCGAACGATTTGAACCGGCCTTGCCAATCAGGCCCCAGTTCAGACGCCATACGCCGCCGCACGAAGGCCCAACCCATGGGCGGGGCGCTGGATTGCAGCTTGCGCAGCTCCGAGACGTATTCTTCCGGCAACAGGTCCGGCACGGTGGCGAGGATCTGCGCCACCTTCATCAACGGCCCTTTCAGCCCACCCAGGGCGGCCTGCAAATCGGCCGCATGGGCGCCCTTGTCCAGTTCCAGTCCGAACAGGCGATTGCCCGCCAGCTTCGCCGCCAGGCCGCCGACCGTACCGCCGACCCGGGCGTAGCGACGCATGCGTCCGCCCATGGTGTTGCGATCAGACGGGTCTCGGTCAGCCATAATGTTCACCCAGCCAATCGGCGATGAAGGCCGCGGCCTCTTTCCAATGTTCCTCGAGCATCACCGCATGGCCCATGCGTTCGAAGATATGGGCCTGGGTTCCCAGAAACGCCGCCGTTCCGTGAACGAAGGCAGTCGGGATTAGCTTGTCCCATTCCGCGCCCAGGACCAACACCGGCTTCCCCCGCAATCCGCCGATCGGCGGGAACAAGACCGAATTCAGCTCGATCACGGCCCGCTGGCTTTCCATCTGGAATTTGGGCAACAGCTTGGCCGAGATTTCCCTGGGAACATGATCATCGAAGATCGCTTCGTGCAACGTTTCCGGCAGGTTGAAAGTCGTCCCGAAGGACTGCACGGCGGCAATTTCCCATAGCAGCATGGGCTTCGACATCGCCAGCATGACCGACGGCCCCGCCAGCCCCGTCGGCGGCACGGTGGAGAGCAGAACCGCCCCCGCGATCTCGCGGCTCATGGCGACGCGCTGGGCAATGAAACCGCCCATGGAGTGGCCGACCAGCACCGGCGGGCGCGGCAGTTCATCGACCACCACGTTGACCGCGGTGACGAAATCCTCGATCCCGAAATCATGCAGCTGCTTGTGATCCGGCATGCCCTTGCGCCCGGGCAGGTTTATGGCATGACAGGAAAACCCGCGTTCAGCGAAGAACTCCAGGAAGTGTTCTTCCCAGGTCCATGCGCCAACGAAAGCCCCATGGATAAACAGCAAGGGCGGATAATTGGATTTCTCGGGCGCCGGGCCGGCACGCACGACCGACGGCAAGGCGCCGGAGGCATCGGCCACGCCTAAGCGTCCTGTTCCAACTCGTCGACGAAGCCCGACAGCATGGACAGGCCGCGATGCCAGAATTCCGGATCGGACGCGTCCAGCCCGAACGGCGCCAACAGCTCCTTGTGCCGCAGGGTGCCGCCCGCCCGGAGCATGTCCAGGTACTTGGCCTGGAAGCCCGGATGCCCGCCCTGGAACACGTCGTACAGCGAGTTCACCAAGCAATCACCGAAGGCGTAGGCGTAGACGTAGAACGGCACATGGATGAAGTGCGAAATATAGGCCCAGTAGTGCTGGTATTCGTCGTCGTAACGGAATGCCGAGCCCAGGCTTTCAGTCTGAACTTCCATCCAGATTTCACCCAGCCGCTCGGGCGACAGTTCACCCTTGGCGCGCTCGGCATGGACCTTGGTCTCGAACATGTGGAAGGCGACCTGCCGAACCACCGTGTTGATCATGTCTTCGACCTTGCCGGCCAGCATCACGCGGCGGCGGCCCGGGTCGGTCTCACCCGCCAGCATGGCGCGGAAGGTCAGCATCTCGCCGAACACCGAGGCCGTCTCGGCCAGGGTCAGCGGCGTATCGGCCAAAAGGTTGCCCTGCGGGGCGGCCAGGACCTGATGCACGCCATGGCCCAACTCGTGGGCCAGGGTCATGACGTCACGCGCCCGGCCGTGGAAGTTCATCAGGATATAGGGATGGGCCGACGGCACCGTCGGATGGGCGAACGCGCCGGAATCCTTGCCCGCGGAGGGCGGGGCGTCGATCCAACGTTTGTCGAAGAACTGTTCGGCGATGGACGCCATGTCGGGGGTGAAGCCGCGATAGGCGCCAAGCACCGTATCCCGCGCCTCGTCCCACGAATATTTGCGGTCGGCGGTATCGGGCAGCGGCGCGTTGCGGTCCCAATAATCCATCTGCTCGACGCCGAACCATTTGGCCTTCAGCTTGTAATAACGATGCGACAGCTTGGGAAAGCTCTCGCGCACGGCGGTGGTCAGGGCGTCCACGACCTCGTCCTCGACCTGGTTCGCCAGGTTGCGATAGGACACCGGGCGCGGATAGCCGCGCGCCTTGTCGTCGATGGCCTTGTCCTTGACCAGGGTGTTGTAGGTCAGCGAGAACAGCTTGATATTATCGCCCAGACCCTTGCCCACGGCCTTGGCCGCTTTCCGGCGGACCTCGCCGTCGGTATCGCTCAGACGGTTGAGCGCCGCCGACAGGGTCAAATCCTCGCCGTCGACCGGAAAGCGCATGCCCGCCAGGGTTTCCTCGAACAGTCGGTTCCAGGCCGCCGCCCCGGTGACGTGGCGTTCGTGAAGGGCCTGCTCCAACTCGTCCGACAGCTGATAGGGGCGGAAGGCGCGCAGGTCGCGCAGCCAGGGCGCGTAGCGGGCAAGTTCGTCGCTTTCCGCCATCTGCGCGTCCAGCCGCGCATCGTCGATCCGGTTCAGTTCCAGGGTGAAGAACAGGGTCAGGCTGGAGATATCCGTGCAGCGCTCGGACATGGATTGTTGAAACCGCGCGCTGGCGCCGTCTTCCATATTCTCGGCGAACTTCAACCCGGCGAAGCTCATGACCCGGCCCAGCTTTTCGCCGATGGCTTCATAATCGGCCACGGCCTTGCCCAGGTCCGCGCCCGACAGATCGGCCAAGCGGCCCTTATAGGCATCCGAAAAGGCCTTGGCCGCGCCCTCGGCCCAGGTCAGGTCCGCCTCGATCGCCGGATCGTCCGGACCTTTGTACAGGTCGGTCAGATTCCAGCGGGGCAGATCCTCGGCCACGGCGGCGGCGGCGCTGTCGGGGGCGCGAAGGGCGAAACGGTCGAAATGGCGAACATCTGTCATGACTTGAATCCCTTCGGTGCATCCGTATTGTTCTCAAAGGATATAGAGTGGTTGCGCCCTAACGACAACCGGAGGAAACACACGGAATATGACCAGCTATGACTGGCCGAACCTGGCCGCGATGTTTTACGCCCAAGCCGCCAAGCTGGGCGACCGGCCGTTCCTGTGGGAAAAATCCGATGGTGCGTACAAACCGCTGAGTTGGGGCGACACCGCCGCGCGCGTTTCGCAGCTGGCGCGGGGCCTGCAATCCCTGGGCGTTAAGCCGGGCGACCGCATCGTCCTGGTGGCGGAAAACCGGGCCAATTGGCTGATCGCCGACGTCGCAACGATGACCGCGGGCGCGATCACCACCCCGGCCTATATCACCAATACGGAAGCCGACCACCTGCATATCCTGGACGATTCCGACGCCGTCGGGGTGATCGTTTCGACCAAGCGCCTGGCCGACCGCCTGTTCCCGGCGGCGCATCGGGCGGATTCCTGCAAGTTCGTGATCACCATGGACCGGGTCAATCTATTGCAGGCCCTGAATTTCGACCTTCATGCCTGGGACGATGTCCTGGCGATGGGTCAGGCGGGCCATGACAACATGGTCGAGGCCGCCAACGCCCTGTCGATCGACGATACGGCCTGCATCATCTACACCTCCGGCACGGGCGGAAAGCCCAAGGGCGTGATGCTGTCGCACAAGGCGATCCTGCATAACGTCGCCGGGGCCAAGGACGCGCTGGAAGAAATCGGCCTGGGTGGCGACGTGTTCCTGTCGTTCCTGCCGCTCAGCCATTCCTATGAACATACGGCGGGGCAGTTCTTCCCGATCACCATCGGAGCCGAAATCTACTATTCCGAAGGCGTCGAACACCTGGTCCGCAACATGGCCGAGGCCCGACCGACGATCATGACCGCCGTGCCGCGCCTGTACGAAAGCATGCGCGGGCGGATCGAACGCGGCATCGAACAAGCCGGCGGGGCCAAGGCCAAGCTGTTCCGCAAGGCGCTGGACCTGGGCACGCGGCGCTATCACGATCCCCATTCCCTGGGCTTCTGCGCGCGCATTCAGGACGCGATCCTGGACAAGCTGGTCCGGGCCAAGGTCAAGGCCCGGTTCGGCGGGCGGCTCAAGGCCCTGGTATCCGGCGGAGCCCCCTTGAACCCCGAGGTCGGAATCTATTTCACCGCCCTGGGCCTGCGCATCCTGCAAGGCTACGGCCAGACGGAATCCGCGCCGGTCATCAGCGTCAACCGCCCGTCGAAGGTCAAGATGCATACCGTCGGCCCGCAGGTGAAGAACACCGAGTTGAAGATCGCCGAGGACGGGGAAATCCTGGTCCGCGGCGATCTGGTGATGCAGGGCTATTGGCGCAACGACGACGCCACCCGCGAAGTGATCAAGGACGGCTGGCTGCACACCGGCGACATCGGCCATCTGGACGACGACGGCTATCTGGTCATCACCGACCGCAAGAAGGACATCATCGTCAATTCCGGCGGCGACAACATCGCGCCGCAGCGGGTCGAGGGCATCATCATCCTGGAGCCCGAATTCGCCCAGGCCATGGTCTACGGCGACAAGCGCCCTCATCTGGTCGCCCTGGTCGTGCCCGACGACGACTGGCTGAGCGAATGGGCCAAGGCCAACGGCAAGCAGGGCGGGCTCAACGCCCTGGCCGCCGACCCGGACCTGCACAAGGCCCTGGGCGCGGCCATGGAGCGGGTCAACGGCAAGCTCAACACCATCGAAAAGGTCCGCCGCTTCATCGTCGCCGACGAACCCTTCACGGTCGACAACGAACAAATGACCCCGACCCTCAAGGTCCGCCGCCACGTCATCCGCGAGGTCTATGGCGAGCGGTTGATCAAGCTGTACGGCTAACCCTCCTCCCTTATTAGGCCATCATCACGGCACTGCCCTTCCTCTGCCGCCCGCGTCCCGGCGACGGGCGTATTTGTGTGCCTTCTAAGTAATAGGAAAAAATACTCATTTTCGCTTGACATTCCCAACTCAGCGCCCGTATATGGCGATATATGTTCTTATTTTGTTCTTTTTTGGAGACGTAAATGGCGCGCTACCCCTCGTCCACTCCCGGATTTCGGAAAAGCCTTTTGGACGGCGACACCGGGGCCGCTCCCTTGGTCCGACTGGCTCCGCCCCTGTTGTCAGATGTCGTCGGGCCCGGGGGCGTCAATCAACTGGACGACGTCTCCCGCGTCGAAGCGCTATTGACCCGGACGGCCCTGCTGACGCCGAAGGCCCAAGCGGCGCAAGGGCAGTACGATCAAAGCGTCGAAGGCGCGTTGCGGTCGTTCCAGAAACAGCGGGGGTTGAAAGCCGATGGCCTGTTGAACCCGGGCGGCCCGACCGAACGGGCGCTGCGCGCCCAGGCGGATCAACTCTCAGGCGAAGCACCGCCGCCGCACCGCCCCCAGCTCCGGGGATTGGACGGCGCGGCCGTGGCCGAGAATGCCCGCGCCGTCACCCATCTCGTCACGACCGGCAACGACGGTCTGTACCCGGACCTGTTGTCCGAAACGGCGCAGGGGTCGCGGGCCGGACGTTCGCAGGTCACGGATTTCTTCGCCCAATTGATGCGCACCGACCACGACCGGGCCGGGCAACTGCGCGCAAAGATGGGCCTGGCCGACGATGAAGACCGCCAACTGTTCACCGAGGTCGAAGGCATCCTAGCCGCCGATGCCTTCGACGACGGCAAACGCCGCCTGTCCGAATTCGCCAGCCCCCTGGGCAATGCCGACGACAACGACGACGATGGCGATGACGGAATCGATAATGGGGACGATGGCAGCGACACCCCGCCGCCCTACGACCCGGATCACCCCCAACCCGGCGATCCGGATGATCCCGATGAACCGGACGATCCGGGACACCCCAAAGACCCGAAACCACCGGAAAAACCGAAGCCGGGAATACAGGAATGCGAACGACTTCGTGCTGAATTAAACGCAGCATCATCAAACCTTAACAGGGCGCGGCAGGCGTTTGACAAAGCGTCAGAAGAGTTTCGCGAAGCGTCCATCCTGGTTAAACAAAAATGGCAAGAGTTGCTCCGCACGTTACCACAGGCTGCCATCGGCATTGTCACTCTGATCAACGACATCAGGAAGCTCCGCATTCCCCGAGACATCGTCCTTCCAAGTGAGGCGTTAGAGGCCTATGACGCATACAAGCTCGCGGAAGGAGAGGCCGAAAAAGCTCTAGACAATCTACACGCCGCCGAATCTGAACTAAAGGAACGGCAGAATATATATGCGAACATAATGCAAAAAATAGAATCCATAGGCTGTTCAATTTAGGCTGATAAAATATCAACTTTTCGACGTGTTTGCTCCGAGGTGATGGATGAGATCCATTGTATTGATCATTATGATTTGTCTTGGCGGAATCGTGTTCCCGACATCTGAGACATCCGCTCAGGAACCCTACCAATACGTTTCACCCAAAAAATTTCTATCTTGGCCTCATGCCGCGCAGATCGACTACGTGTCGGGGCTTTTGGACGGCGTTGCCTATTCCAATTCGCAGGATTCCGCAGCGCCACACATTTCGGCTTGCCTGCGCGCAGGCGACCGCGTCAGCCCACTCACGTTCGTTGCTTTATTAGAAACGAAAATCCGGGAAGACGCCGTAGCGGTTCCGCCACAACTCTATTCCAATGCGGAAAATTTGATGTCGATACTCCGGGCCTTTTGTAAGGGCTAAAAAGGAACCGGCACCGACATCAAGCGAGAGATTGGCTCTATACATCGGAAAAGAAACATCTTCCGTACTTGTAGTGCCATCGACCAGTTCACAGCGGACCCGACCGGGGACTAAATCCAATGGTGTTGGGTTTCCGCCACTGACCGAGCTTGAAAAGTCTTGCCTCGCCTAAGGATCGCAGACTTCCGAAAGTCTGTAGGTTTTTGATTTCAGAGCAAAACCTATTTTCTTTTGTTCTTCCGGCGCTACTTTCTGGGCCAATTCCAACGCGGCTCTGCGGTTTCCCTGATCCGCTAAGTTCTGAAGCTTCAGCCGTGCATAAGCACGGTCATAACGTTCGGCCGATTTGAACCTCTCCTGCGCAAGTTCCCAAACGACATCTGGATGTTCCTTTAGAGGGAAAGAAGATTTATCCACTGCCCCCGTTTGCGCGAAGGCCGGCGACGCGCCACAAGGCAGAGGAACAGAAAAAGGTTGCGGAAAAGAAAGATCATTCCGCAAGAGTAGCGCCCTTTAGATCGTTCAGGCCAGCCCTCGTCGGCCCTGGCCGCCCCCGTCACGCGGCGGGCGGCGTACCGCCCGGGGCGAACGGCGGCATCATGTCGGCCCACAACGCCGTGGGGTCGAACATCTTGGGGTCAAAGGCCAGCGGCTCGAAGATCGAGGGGAACAGGGCCTTGCCGTCTTCGACGGCTTCTTCCATCAACGAGAAATAGCTGGGCCAGGCCGGCAGGATGCGGGCCTCGACCTCGCCTTCCTCGAAGCTAAGGACGGCTTCGAACTTGCGGGCGACCTTTTGCATCTTCTTGTTGTCGGCCAGGCACATCATAAACACCCGGTCGATGCAGCGATTGCGGGCGACGGTCAGGACGCGGCGCAAAAGCTCGGTCCCCACACCCGCGTTCTGCCACGGCCCTTCGACCGAGAACGCGACTTCGGCCAGGATACGCGGCACCACGCGCACGCGTACCAGCTCGCCAACGCCGCGCAATTCGCCATCGACGAACGCGCCGACCACGATCGCCGCCGACCAATCCAGCCGCGCGCAATAGTCGTCGATCGCCATATCGGTCAGGCCACCGGAAAAGCGGAGATAGCGGTCATGGGGCTCCAGCCGCTTCAGATGCGCGGCCAGTTGGTTCGTATCCGCCGCCGTGAGCTTGCGGTACAGGGGGGCGTCGCCCGTTGCCGCCGGATGCAATTCGGCGGGATTGGAATCGGTCATCGCGGCCCCGTCGGGCGCCGCTGCGGCGGTCTCTGTCATGTTGTCCGTGAAACCGTTCATGGAAGACATCCTTTCTGTCGGGCCTGTTCATCATGGCCCCGAAGGTGAAAGCGTCTTCCCCCCAACACATTAGTCTTTCGAAGACTGATGCCTTACAAAGACTGAGTCGTGAGCACGGGAATAGATATAAACGGCTTTTGTTGCATCGCAACATAAATTCCATGAACTTTTACAAGTCATTGGAACAAGGTTTGTGCGGCGCAGTACAAAATGCCCGTCGCCGGGCAGCGATTTATTCCAGATCGAAGCCGTGAGAGCGGATAAAAGCCCCGAAATCCGGGCGTTCGCGCTTGGCCAGGCGGCGGGCGGTGTTTTCGGTCCAGCCGTAGTCGTCGGACACACCGAAGTCGTCCTTATGCATCTGTTTTTCGACCGCGATGGGCTGTTCGGCGTTGCGCCGGGCGTCATAGGCCTTCAATTCGGTCTCTAGGTTCGAATCGTCGTACTTGCCGTGATGGACCACCACCGACGACGGCAGACGCAGGGTGAAGCGCCCGTCTTCCATGGGGTAGCCCAGGGTCAGTCCGGCCACGGGATAGACGCCGTCGGGCAGGCCCAGCAAGTCGCAGACCGCTTCCATATGGGCGCGGACGGCGCTGATCGGGCAGGTTCCCAGGTCCTTGAAATCGGCGGCGGTGATGAAGGCCATCATCGCCAGCGAGGCATCGACGGCGGCATTCATGAAGGTATCGAGGGTGTTGCTGTCGTAGTCGCGACCGCGAATTTCGGCGGCCCGCTGCCCCCGCCGCATGTCGGCGCAGAACACCAGGAAGCGCGGGGCCTCGTTGATCCAGGGCATGGAGCCGATCAGCCCGGTGATCGCCTGCTGCTGGGGTTTGTCGGTGACGATGATCGAATACTGCTGCAAGTCCGACTTGGACGGCGCGGATTGCGCCGCCGCCAACAGGGTTTCCAACAACCCGTCGGAGATGCTTTCCCGACCGTAGCGGCGGCAGACCCGGCGGCCGATCATCCGCGCCAGCGGCTCGCCCAAAAGCAAGTCGCGGTCGTCGTGGCGGGGGTTCAGGCCGAAGCGGCCCAGGAAAAGATCGTTGCGGAACGGCATGTCCGGCTCTCCTTACGGTCGGATTGATTTCATTCGGCGATGCCCAGGAACGGCGCCAACCGTTCCCAGACCGCGTCGGGCGCTTCCTCGGCCAGGAAATGGCCGCAGGGCAAGGGGCCGCCGGTTACTTCGTCGGCCCATTCGCGCCAGATATCCAGGGCCGGCGTGGCCCCGTCGGTTTTCGGCCCGCCCTGTTTGCGCGCCCCGCCCCACAGGGCCAGGACCGGGCAGTGCAGTTTGCGCCCGGCCTCCAGGTCGGCGCGGTCGAGGGCGTCGTCGATCGTCGCCCCGGCGCGGTAGTCCTCGCAATTGGCATGGACGACTGCGGGCTTGCGGTAATGGCGTTTGTATTCCTCCAACGCGCCGTCGGCGAATGCCGCCATGTCGGCGGACCAGCTTTCCAGCAGCCAGGTCAGGAAATAATCCGGGTCGTGGTTGATCATCGTTTCCGGGCGCGGATAGGGCTGCGCCAGGAACAACCAATGGAACGAGCCCATGGCCCAGTTCTTGTTGGCGCGCTGCCAGACGCTGCCCGTCGGCACCACGTCGAGCGAACAGAACCGAGTTACCCGGTCCGGGGAATCCATCGACAGGCGATGCCCGACGCGGGCCCCGCGGTCGTGCCCGACCACGGTGAAGGTCTGATGCCCCAGGTCGGTCATGACGCGCACCAGGTCGCGGGCCATGGCGCGCTTGGAATAGGGCTCGTGGCTGTCGTCCGTCGGCGGGCAGGAGCTATCGCCATAGCCGCGCAGGTCGGGACAGACGACGCGATGCGTCTTGGCCAGACGCGGGGCCAGATGGCGCCAGATAATATGGCTTTGCGGATAGCCGTGGATCAGCAGCACCGCCGGAACGTCGGCGCCGGTCGGGCCGCCAACCCGCAGGTTGATCTCGGCCCCCTCGCCCGCCATGCGTTTGTTTTCGAAACCTTCGAACATGGCGGCGCGTCCCTCAGACCCCGTGATATTCCTTGTACCAATCGACGAACCGGGGAATGCCCTGGTCGATCGGGGTTACAGGCTTGAACCCGAAATCGCGGGTCGAGGCATCGATATCCGCATAGGTCTCGGGAACGTCGCCGTTCTGCAGCGGCTGAAAATCGATCTCGGCCTTGCGCTGCAGGCATTCCTCCAACACGCCGATGAAGCGCATCAGCTGTTCGGACTGGTTGTTGCCCAGGTTGTAGACCCGATGCGGCGTGCCGTCGGCGGCTTTCGGCGTGGTCGCCAGAACGCCGACGATGCCGCTGACGATATCGTCGATGAAGGTGAAGTCGCGGCGCATGTCGCCGTGGTTGAACACGGGGATCGGTTCGCCGGCGATGATCTTCTTGGTGAAGATAAAGGCCGCCATGTCGGGACGGCCCCAAGGGCCATAGACGGTGAAGAACCGCAGGCCGGTCATCGGCAGGCCGTACATCCGGGCATAGGATTCCGACAGCAGTTCCATCGACCGCTTGGTCGCCGCATAGAGCGACACCGGGTGTTCGACCGGATCGTCGACCGAGAACGGCAGCTTGGTATTCGCGCCATAGACCGACGACGACGAAGCGTAGACGAAGTGTTTCAGGTTCTTGAGCTTGCGCGCCGCTTCCATCAGCACCAGATGGCCTTCGACGTTGCTCTTGGTATAGGCGTAAGGATTGATCAGCGAATAGCGAACCCCGGCCTGCGCCGCCAGATGGATGACGCCCTCGATGTCGTCGTGGCGGGCAAAGGTCTGTCCCATCGCCTCGCGATCGGAAATATCGGCCCGTACCATGGTGAACCCCTCGTGGGCCAACAGGCGCTCGGCGCGGTTTTCCTTCAGGGTCACATCGTAATAGTCGTTGAAATTATCGACGCCGATCACCTTTTCGCCGCGCGCCAACAGCGCCAGCGACGTGTGAAACCCGATGAAGCCGGCGGCGCCGGTAACCAGAATGCTCATGAACGGACAGACCCCTGATAGTGACCGCAGCCGGTATAGCCGCTTGGGAATCAAAAATCACGGGACAATCTCGGCCAATCGGGGGAAACAGCCCCGAAGCGCGAATATTATGTCTTTCCATACGGGCCCTGACGCCACAGCATGGCGCGAAACTGTCATATTCCTTCAAAAAGTTGCGACTTTTACGCCCTCATTGCGAGCCGCGCGCCCTTCCCGTACCCTTTCCGGCTACAAACGATAGGGCGTCATCGAATCAGCCGCCCGCCGAATTGGGGAAGGAATAAATTGAAACTTCGCACCGTCAGCCTGGATGACAAATACGGCCTTTCCGAAGGTCGCGTGTTCCTGACCGGCACGCAGGCGCTTGTTCGCCTGACCTTGATGCAGCGTCAACGCGATCTGGCCGCCGGGTTGAACACCGCGGGCTACGTGACCGGTTATCGCGGCTCGCCGCTGGGCGGTATCGACCGCGAATTCGGCCGGGCCAAGCGGTTCCTGGACGATCACCATGTGAAGTTTCATCCGGCGGTAAATGAAGACCTGGCCGCCACCGCGATTTGGGGCTCCCAGCAGATCAATTTGTTCGAACGCGCCCGCTACGACGGCGTATTCGGCATGTGGTACGGCAAGGGCCCGGGCGTCGACCGCTCCGGCGACGTGTTCCGCCACGCCAATATGGCGGGCACCGCACCCAACGGCGGCGTGCTGGCCATGGCCGGGGACGATCCGGCCTGTAAATCCTCGACCGTGCCGAGCCAATCCGAACATGCCCTGATCGACGCCAATATCCCGATCCTCAACCCCATCGACGTTCAGGACCTGTTGGACCTGGGCATCTACGGCTGGGCCATGTCGCGCTTCGCCGGGCTGTGGGTCGGCATGAAATGCATCACCGACAACGTCGATACCTCGGGCACGGTCGACGTCTCGCCCGACCGGGTGAAGATCGTCCTGCCGGACTTCGACATGCCCCCGGGCGGCCTGCATATCCGCTGGCCCGATCAGGCGGTGGAACAGGAAGAACGCCTGCACCGGCATAAGCTTTATGCCGCCCTGGCCTTTGCCCGCGCCAACAAGCTGGACCGCGTAACCCTGGATTCCTCCAAGCCCCGGTTCGGCATCGTGTCCACCGGCAAAGCCTATCTGGACACCCTCCAGGCCCTGGAAGACCTGGGCATCGGCCCCGCCGAATGCGAAGCCATCGGCTTGCGCCTGTACCGCGTCGGCATGCCCTGGCCACTGGAACGGGACGGCATGCGGCAGTTCGCTGAAGGCCTGGAAGAAATTCTGGTCGTCGAGGAAAAGCGCGCCGTCATCGAAAACCAGCTGAAGGAACAGCTCTACAACTGGCGGGCCGACGTGCGCCCCCGCGTGGTCGGCAAGTTCGACGAACAGGGCGAATGGATTTTGCCTTCGGCCGGGGAACTGACGCCCGCCCGCATCGCCCGCGTGATCGCGCAGCGCATCCGTGCTTTCCACAATTCCGAAGGGATCGAAAAGCGCCTGTCGTTCCTGGAAGAAAAGGAACGGATGCTGGAGCGGGCCGTACCCGACATCAAACGCATTCCCTATTTCTGCGCCGGGTGCCCGCACAACACCTCGACCAACGTGCCCGAGGGCATGGAGGCCGCCGCCGGGATCGGCTGTCACTACATGGCGATCTGGATGCCGGGGCGGAATACCTCGACCTTCACCCATATGGGGGCCGAGGGCGCCAACTGGATCGGACAGGCCCCGTTCACCGACCGTGAGCACATCTTCGTCAACATCGGCGACGGGACCTATTTCCATTCCGGCATTCTGGCGATCCGCGCCGCCGTCGCGGCCAAGGTCCATGTGACCTACAAGATTCTCTACAACGACGCCGTCGCCATGACCGGCGGGCAGACCATGGATGGCCCGCTCGACCCCGCGCGGATTTCCCGCCAGGTCCGCGCCGAAGGGGTGGAGCGCGTGGCCGTCGTCACCGACGAGCCGGACAAATACCCGACCGGGACCGAATTCGCCGCCGGGGCGACGATCCATCACCGCGACGATCTGGATCAGGTTCAGCGCGACCTGGCCGCTTGGCCCGGCGTGTCGGTGCTGATTTACGATCAGACCTGCGCCGCCGAAAAGCGCCGTCGCCGCAAGCGCGGCACCTTCCCCGACCCCGACCGCCGGGTGTTCATCAACGAACAGGTTTGCGAAGGCTGCGGCGATTGCGGCGTCGTTTCCAACTGCGTCGCGATCATGCCCAAGGAAACGGAACTGGGCCGCAAGCGCGCCATCGACCAGAACATGTGCAACAAGGATTACAGCTGCCTCAAAGGCTTCTGTCCGTCCTTCGTCACCGTGCACGGCGGCGCCTTGGCCAAGGGGGCTGGGCCGCGAAGTCCCGCCGCCGATGCGGGGCCGTTCCCGGTCTTGGCCGAACCGCAACTGCCGCCGACCGAGACCGCTTACAACATCTGCGTCACCGGCATCGGCGGGACCGGCGTGGTCACGATCTCCGCCCTGTTGGGCATGGCGGCGCATGTCGCCGGAAAATCCGTGACCGTGCTGGACGTCGCCGGGTTGGCGCAGAAGAACGGCGCGGTGTTCGCCCATGTCCGCATCGCCGACACGCCCGAAGCCCTGAACGCCGTGCGCATTGCCGCCGGTGGGGCGGACCTGCTGGTCGGGGCCGACATGGTGACCTCGGGTGGGTTCGACAGCCTGGCCAAGCTCGATCCCGGCCGTTCGCGTGCCGTGGTCAACGCCCGCCAGACCATGACCGCCGAGTTCACCAACCTGCCGGATATGCAATTCCCCGATCACGAGCTGCGCGCCGCGATCTCGGAGGCAACGTCGCAGAGCGACTTCGTCGACGTCACCCATCTTGCCAAGCGCTTGATGGGCGACAGCATCGCCGCCAACATCATGCTGTTGGGTTATGCTTGGCAAAAGGGCTTGGTGCCGCTGCCCGCCGAAGCCATCGAACAGGCGATCGAGCTGAACGGCGTCGCCGTCGACTTCAATAAGCAGGCCTTTACCTGGGGCCGTCGCGCCGCCCAGGATCCGGCCGTCGTCGAACGCATGGCGGGCGCGCCGGAAGAAGCAACCGAAGCCTTCGATCTGGACGCCTTTATCGCCCGGCGCGTATCCGACCTGACCGCCTATCAGAACGCGGCCTATGCCGCCCGCTACAAAGCGGTGGTCGATAAGGTGCGGACCAAGGAGCAAGCCCTGGGTGCGGGTTCCGACGCCCTGACCGAAGCCGTCGCCCGGTCGTTATTCAAGCTGATGGCCTATAAGGACGAGTACGAGGTCGCGCGGCTGTATTCCGCGCCCGCCTTCCGCCGGTCCCTGCGCGCCACCTTCCGGGGTGAGAAAAAGGTGACCGTGCATCTGGCCCCGCCGCTTCTATCGGCCAAGGACCCGCGCACCGGGCATCTGCAGAAACGCGAATTCGGGCCGTGGATATTCCCGGTCTTCCGCCTACTGTCGGCGTTCAAGGGCCTGCGCGGTACGGCGCTGGATCCCTTCGGTCATACGGACGAGCGCAAGATGGAGCGCGCCCTGATCGGCGAATTCGAGGCGACGGTGGAAACGCTGCTTGCAAAGCTCACCGCCGACAATCTGGCCCTCGCCGTCGACATCGCCGAATTGCCGCAGACCATGCGCGGCTTCGGCCATATCAAGAGCGCCAACGTGGACAAGGCCAAGGCCCGCGAGGCCGACTTGCTCGCAGGCTTCACCGACCCGGCCAAGGCCCCGCAGGCAGCGGAGTAACACAGGAACCGCCCCGATGACCGAGGGCTATATCATCCGCACGATGGCGCCGGACGAGATTGCCGTCGCCGTCGATTGGGCCGCCGCCGAGGGCTGGAACCCCGGCATGGACGATGCCGCCTGCTTCCAGACCGTGGACCCGCAGGGCTTCATCGGCGGCTGGCTGAACGGCCAGATGATTTCCACGATCTCCGTCGTCAATTACGACGACGCCTTTTCCTTCCTGGGCTTCTACATCGTGGCCGAACCTTACCGGGGGCAAGGCCATGGCTATGCCCTGTGGCAGGAAGCGATCAAGCACGCGGGTACGCGGCTGATCGGCCTAGACGGGGTGGTCGCGGAACAGGACAATTACCGGCGGTCGGGATTCGAATTCGCCTACAATAATATTCGCTACGGCGGCGCGCCCAAGCTGCCGAGCAATGCCTGGCCGCCGACGGGCGTGACCATCAAGCCGCTCGACATCGTCGGGGCAGACCTTGCGGCCTATGACCGCCAGATGTTTCCCGCACCGCGCGAGACTTTTATGAAAGCATGGCTTTCCTCGCCGGGACACATCGCCCGCGCCGCCCGGTCAGCCACGGGCGAAGTCTGCGGATACGGCGCGATCCGGCCCTGCCGGACCGGACACAAGATCGGCCCGCTTTTCGCCGACAATGCCATGGTCGCCCGCGCCTTGGTCTCCGACTTGATCGACGCCGCCGATCTGGATGGGGGAGAAATCTTCCTCGACGTGCCGGAACCCAATGCCGCCGCCGCGACCATCGCCCAGGACTTGGGCCTGACGCCCGTGTTCGAAACGGCCCGGATGTACACCGGTCCCGCGCCCAAAATAGACACCGCGCGCATCTTCGGCGTCACGACCTTCGAATTGGGATAAATCGCGGTCGCCCTTGCAATCATCACCGCACCGATAGAGACTTATTCGGAACTCCTTATATAAAAATAGGGAGAACATCACCGGTTGACCGGCCATGTCCCGGCAACCCGTCGTAAGCGGAGAAACATGGCAAGCACCCCTGCCCCCTTTCGTCCGTTCCCGTCTTGGTCGGCTGCTCGCGCTCAGCTCCAAGAGCGATCAGTCTTATCCTGCTTTGGCTTCGCGGTTTTCGTCCTCGCCGCCTTTCTTGCCGTCTCACCCGCCCGCAGCGACGAAATCACCCCGTCTCATGTCTTCCAGTTGGCCTCAGGAGTTAATCAGGAACTCCTGGCCCTGCTCGCCGCGGATATCCAGGTGCCGAAAAACGATCCAAACGAGGCACCCCTTACCCCGCGCCAACCACGGCACGTCTATCAAATGGCGCGTACCGTGTTCTTCAAAATTCAGAAGCTTCGCTTCCTCAACAACCTGGAACTCGCTGCGCTTCCCATCCCGCCGACCCGGGACATCGAACCGAAAGATGTCTATTCATTGGTCGCGCTTTGCCTGTCATCGCTTCACGATCTTCGCCCCGCCTACGGCATCTCTGCCCCTTTGACGGAACCGGGTTTCGTGGGCGGCAAAACGCCAACGGACGTCTACGGGGAGTTACGACGCGCCAGCCTCGCCTTGAACAGCCTGGGAATTCCGGAAATCGCCCCGAACGATGTCATGCGCGTCGCATTGACCATCGTTTCCGACCTGCAACTGTTGTTGCGAGAAAGGGGCATTTCGGATGTGTTCCCCATCGCCCCTCGGTCGCAGGACAAAGCGCCAGAAGACGTATACCGAATGGGACATCGCGTCCTGCTGCGCCTGAAGGAATTGGCGGATTTAAAACCTGATCTCAGCCCACCTGGGGGCATCGTTCTGCCCAATGACCGGAAAGGGACCATCGTCCCGGGGCACGTCGAGGAACGCTTGAACGACGTCCTGGCCGAAGTCATGTCGATCAAGGCCCGCATGCAGATCGACGAACCAACCCGGATGACCCGCCAACAAGCAGGAAAGACCCCATCTGACGTGTTCGGCGCGGTCGCCGCGGCCGAAGCCATGGTTGCGAGGTTGCTGCCATGGCCAATGTAAGGCCCAAAACACAGATCGGGATCGGCGATGAAATACCGCTCGCCGTCCGTCTATTCCGCGCGCTTGCGGCGCGCGGCATCAGCAACAAGGTTTTCGTCGCGGCGTTGATCCCATTGATCGTCATGGCGGGAACCAGCCTGATCGGGCTTTCGAATGTCACCAAGCTTTTCCAACAAACGATGGAAATTCGCAAAGCTAGAGATCAGCAGCAATCCGACATTGCCGACAACGTCACCAACGTAAACTTGGCCATGACCAGGCTGGTCACGTCGACCAGAACCTATCTCAAGGCCCATCAGGAAAGCTTGTTGCTTCAGAACCCAGGCCTGATCGGAAAAACAGATAAGGCCCGGGCGGCGCTCCGCGATCGGACGGATGAACTATCAGCCGGCGTCGCCGCGTTTGAAAAGGCGATAAAGGGGCTGTCCGTTTTTTCCGACGTGGCCAATCTCCGACATTTGAACATCGTCGACCGCAAGACCGGCAACCTCAGAAATCTGTTCATCCTCCTTGAAGGGGCCAACAGCCGCACCACCGACTTGCTCAAATCCGGGAACATCGCCGCCGCCAGCGCCAACTTCGTATACGACGAACGTTTCATCCTGAATGCCTTCGACGACGCAGTCGGCCGCATCGACCTAAGCCTTGCCGTCTTGACCAAGATCATCCGCCAAGAAAACAAACTCGCCACCGAACGGGTCAACCGGCAAGCCGAATGGAACATGGAAGCCATCCGCCGGGAGACGTTACTTTATTTGGCCGTGGCGGTGATGATGCTCGGCGCCCTTGCCTATCTCTTGGCGAAGTCGATTTCAAAACCCTTGCTGCGCCTTAGCCATGCCACCACCGGATTCACCGATGACCAGGAAATGATCCTTCCCGGCCGCGAGCGAATGGACGAGATCGGCATCCTGTCACGTAGCCTTGAGGAGATGCTTCGTCGGCTCAGCCAATCCAAAGAACTTCTCCATTCGATCATCGACCTGGTTCCGCCCATGATTTCGATCCAGGACCGGGACGGGCGTTTCCTGATGGTCAACCAAAGCATGGCGGCGATGTACGGAGAACCGTCCTCGCTACTGGTTGGGAAACTTCAGCACGAACTGCATCCCGTAAAAGGCGAAGCGGCCAGACTGGCCGAAAGAAACCGGGCATCCTTCATTCATGGCGGCGTCGAAGAAAATCTCGACGAAACGTTTACGGACGTCGATGGAAGGGAGCATACCCTTCACACTTTCCGCATGCCCTTTGATTTCGACGGCACCCCCGCTATCCTGGGCGTTGCCGTCGACATCACCGATCGGGTCCAGGCCGAACTGGAGGCGCAGACCGCGACCGCGGCAAGCGATGCGAAATCAAAATTCCTGGCGAACATGAGTCATGAATTGCGGACCCCGTTGAACGCGATCATCGGTTACGCAGAGATCTTGGACGAAGAAGCGGAAGAAGACGGCCTGGATTCCTATCGAGACGACATTCAGCGTATCCTGGCCGCCGGTCGCCATTTGTTGTCTCTGATCAACGACGTCTTGGATTTTTCCAAAATCGAATCCGGCAAACTCGAACTCTGTATCGAGAAATTCACGTTGCAGGACATTTTACCTGCCATCTCCGCGACCGCGGCCCCCTTGATGCGGAAGAACGGCAATACTTTCAAAATCGAATGCGAGTGTCAGGCTGTCCCGCTTGTTAGCGACGCAACCCGCATGCGCCAAATCTTGCTGAACCTCCTAAGCAACGCCGCCAAGTTCACCAAGAACGGCACGGTCACCCTAAGCTGTCGGATTGAACCAGAGAGCCGGAACGACGGCGAATTGCTGGTTCTCGAAGTAACTGACACAGGCATCGGAATGACGCCCGATCAGTTGGCCAAATTGTTCGAGGAGTTCAGCCAAGCCGACGCCTCGATCAGCAAACGGTTCCAGGGCACGGGCCTTGGATTGGCGATCTCCAAACGCTTGGCTCAACTTCTGGGCGGCGACATCAGGGTCCAGAGTGATGAGGGCGTCGGCACCTGCTTCAGCGTCTGGGTCCCGGCCGCGCTTGAACAAGAAACTTCGGACGCCCCGCCGGCGGATTCCGCAACGTCTCAAACCATCGACACGATAGACGATCACGGTAAAACCACTGTCCTGATTATCGAAGACGACACGAACTCGCGCGACCTATTGGCCCGCTACATCACCTCTGCGGGGATGCAGGTCATCACCGCGGCGAACGGACCAGATGGCCTGACCCGGGCGCGGCAGATGAAACCCGATGCCATCACCTTGGACATTTTCCTCGGCGACCTTAACGGGTGGGACGTGTTGGGCGAAATCAAGGCCGATCCCGAATTGCGCAACATTCCGGTGATCATTTGCTCCGTTTCCGATGATCGGCAAAAAGCCATATCGACCGGCGCAGTCGAGGTTCTGACCAAACCGATCAGCAGGGATGCATATCTGTCGGCTATCCGCCGCCATTCCGCATCGGAACGCAATGGTCCGGTCCTGATCGTCGATGACTTGGCGGACAACCGGGCGGTCTTGGCCAGGAACCTGGAAGAACTGGGGTTCAAGACCGAGACCGCCGTGAACGGCCTGGATGCCTTGCAGAAGATCAAAGATCTGCCTGACCTCCACAGCATCATGCTTGACCTGATGATGCCGGAAATGAACGGCTTCGATTTCCTGAACAAGCTGCGCCGGCAACCCAAGTGGCGGGACGTTCCAGTCTTCGTCATCACCGCCATCGACCTGTCGCCGGAGCAACGCGAAATGCTGACGGCAACGGCAAGTGCTGTCGTCTGCCGCCATGGCCGACCGATTGAGACGGCACTCGATGAAGTCGTATCGACGTTGCGCCTAAAGACCCAGGCCTGAGACCTCGCGCCTAGGCGGACGGGTCACCGCCCAACCCGAGGCCGGTGCAATTCGTCGCGAATAGATGCAATTCGTCGGATTGGCTTTGCCGCCACGAAATCCCCTCCTCTACCGTCCGTCAAAAGGTGTGACCCCAGGTCACAACCGAGGGCCGATCAAATGCCCTTTCTAAAACTTCGAACGAAATCGACGGGTGAAGATGAAAACGATGCGGATTTGGGCAATCGCCATTGTTGTTGCGATGGCGGGAATTATTTTCGGAAATCAACAGGCCGCGGCGGACGCAATCTGTGGCGGTGTCGCCAAGAGCGGAAAACTGACGGCACCCTGCTCCTGGACCGCAGCCAAACAAATCGGCAGACCCAAATCGTCCTGCCCCGCCGACAGCTTCGCAGACATCGGCGAAGCGACCTACGGTTGTTGGCGCTGTCCGGCGACTTTCGCCCGGGGCACCGCCGCAGTGAACACGGACGAAGCCTGTTTCAAGTTCGCCGGCTCTAAGCCGGTTTTCAGCGACTACAAACCGGCCAAGCGCCTGGCCGCGTATAACACCTGCCCGGCGGGCAGTTTCTTCGACCCCCGCAACAAGGGCGAATGCTGGTCGTGCCCCGCCGGGTTCGGGCGGAACATGAACGCGGTCAACGATTCCAAATCGTGTTCGCGCCTGAACATCGATTTGACCAAGACCCAGATTATCGAATACCGGGCGGCGACCTTCGTCTCTGCGGCGTGCGGCGAGAAAGGCGGATTTTGGGATCCGATCAACGGCGGGTCGTGCTGGCAGTGTCCGACAGGATACGAGCGCACCGTTCTGCCCGCCGTCACTTCGGGCCAAGCCTGCGGCCGCCGCCTCGTCGATTACAAACCGGCGACGAAGATTTCCGGATTCGGATGCAAAGCCACCGACATGCGCGGGTTCTGGGACCCGATCAACGGCGGTAGCTGCTGGGTCTGCCCGGCGGGCTCGCAACGCACCACCGCGCCGGTGAACAGCCCCCAGGCCTGTCAGCCCAACGCCTTTCAATGGAAAGCTGCCGAGTTCTTCAATCCCGGTCTGTTCGGCTTCGACGGCGCGGCGGAGGTCGCGCTCAAGCTGATTGCCCAACGAACCGCCATCGAGGCCGCCGCCGTCGCCCAGGGCGCCAAGGCCGGGATCAGCGAGGCGGAAGCTCGGCGTCAGGTATGGGAAGACATCAAGACGGACCCGACGCAGAACTTGCCGCTGGTGACAGCCGTCCTCGAACATATCCTCGACATGGCCCTGGGAACGGGCGCCCCCGCGGGCAGCCCCGAAGCGCGTTTGATTGCCGCGTTCCAGAAATACATCCTGAACCGCCGCATCTTCGCCGCCCAGGAAGCGCTCAAAGCCTATGACAATTGGGCCAAGGCGCAGGCGTTGATTTTGTCCGAACGGCAAAAGAACCAAGGGGCCTTCGGCGGCGCGCCCGCCATGCTAGGCCTATTTTCCGACCAAACCCCCATGCCGCCCGATTTTACCCAACAGGTCGCGGGCGCGATTCTAACCGGAACGGCGATGTCGGCCCCGGTGATGGCCGGTTTCGCCGCCAACATCGTGCTTCGGCCCGATGGCAACAGCCCCGCCATGCTGTTGGCGAAGAAAATCTTCGTCAATCGCACCAAAACCGTGGCCGTGGGCTTCGACGAATTTGAGACCATCGGCAAGACCGTCGTCAAAACCGCGAAGGATGCCGCGAAGTCTGGCCTGAAGTTCAGCTTGTCTAACTTGAAGTTGGGCAGCGCGCTCCTAACCAGCGTCGGCCCGCAAGTCGTCGCCCAAATCGCCACCATGGTGTTACAGGCCGAGTTGGAAAAGAACCTGACCAAGGCAGACGCCCGGCCGAAGCTGGAGCGACTTCTGGTCAAGGCCAGGACCGAGACGGTCGACCTGAAGCGGATTTCGCAGCAACAGGACCGGGCCGGGGAAATTCATACCTTCTGGTCGATGGCCGTCAGCGGCAACATCGCGCCGAACAGCCAGACCCTAAGCGCCATCCGCAAGACGATCGAGAAAGTTCAGAACCCTCATGCCTTCGATCCATCGTTGGCAAGATGGTACGCCATGCCCGGCACGGCCGATGCCTTGGGCGCAGGGGCCAGCGGAGACATTTGGCATGTCGGCGGGGGCGGGTCGCTTTACGTCGCCAATGCCCAAAATGACGGTCGCTGGCGCAAGGTCGCCGGAAGCGGCGTTGTCCAGGTCGCAGCCATGGATACGCCCGGCATGGCGTTCTTGCTGATGACCGACGGCTCTATGCGTCGGATCGCCGACGGCAAAATGACCCGCATAGATGGAAAGGCCAGCGCCATCGCCTATGGCGGCGGCGTGATGTGGCACATCGGTGGGAACAATTCAATCTACCGCAGCACCGGCGGCGCCTGGCAACGCGTCAACGGCAGCGCCAAACGCATCGCCGCCGTTCCCGGTGGCGGCGCCTTGGCCGTCGGTACGGACGACAAGATCTACCTGTTCGACGGCGCGTCCTGGACCAACCTGCCGGGCACAGCGCGGGACGTCGCCGTCGGACCCGACGGCGTCAGCTGGTACGTCGATCCCGCCTACACGCTCCATCGCATGACGGGGCTGCGGGCGTGGAAGAAATTTTCCGCCGGGAACATCGCGAACATCGCCGCCGGACCCGACGGAAGCCTTTTGGCACGTCGTTCGAACGGGCAGATCGTCGCCTATAGCCCGTTCCGCCCGGCCATGGCCCAAGCGGGCTCGGTCACGGATACGACGACGACCAAGGACGCCGGCGACGGCATCACCGTCACCATGGTCATTGTCGGGGAGCCCACGACGACAACCTATGGGTCGTCCAAGACCAAGAAACCGGCGGCCAAATCCTGGCGACCGGTGCCCGGCATCGCCAGCGACATCAGCGTCAGCGCCTCCGGCGACGTCTGGCATATCGGCGGCAGCGGCTCGGTCTACGTCATGTCCGGCGGCAAGGGAAACTGGAAGCAAATGTTGGACAAGGGCGCCGTCCGTGTTGCGGCTCTGCCTTCGGCGGGCAAGGCCTTCATTCTGATGCGCACCGGCGCCATGCGCGAAATCGACAACGGACGTTGGCGCGACATCCCCGGCAAGGCGAGCGACATCGCCGTCAGTCCCGACGGGCGTAAATGGCACATCGGCGGCGGCGGGTCCGTGTACCGCGAAGCCCCCACCGGCTGGCAGCGCCAGGACGGAACGATCGCACGGATCGCCGGGGCGAAAAGCGACCGTGCCTGGGCCGTCGGCACGAACAAACGGATCTATTTTTTCCAAGCCGGAAAATGGTCCCCCATCGCCGGCGAGGCCAAGGATGTGGTGGTCGGTGCCGATGGGTCGGTCTGGCACATCGGCATGTCAGATACGATCTATCGCTTGGTTAGCGGCAACAAATGGGAAGGCGTCGACGCCCAAGGCAAGGTCGCGGCCTTGTCGGTCGGGGATGATGGCGAGATCTGGATCGTTCGGCCCGATGGCGCAATGGCCGCATACCGCTAGCTGCCTGGCCGCTAGCTGCCTGCCCCCCAGGTCACCCACGACATGACCTGGATCCGCGGTCCGTTTCAACGTCTGACGGGATTGGTTATAACTCCGGGTGAGGTCCGGAGCCGCCAGACGCCTGCTCCGTTCCTACGTGCCATTAACGTAACAGGGGATAGAGACGGCAAGATGGATGCCTCTGCGGACGACAGCCACTATCTTCCGCTTCATCAGGCGTCTCTTTCCGGCATCGACGTTTGGCCAGACCAGGGCAGCGGCCTGCCACCGCTTGACCCGGAACACAACGCTCTCGCCCTGGCGGTCGCCAAGGTTCTGTTGTGCGGTCCGTTCGAGCAAACGGCCATGCATGCCTTGGAAATCATTGGCAAAAATTTCGACGCCGACCGTGCCTGGACCGTCAGCTACAACGCCAACTTGGCAAGCTTCCGCGACACCAACGAATGGTGCTGGGGCGGCGTTGCCACTCATAACATCGACAATCTGGATATCCCCAGCACGGCCCTGGGCGCGATGCACGGCTTGATGCGCGGCGGCCACCCAGTGGTTGTTTTCGACGTCGCCGCCATGCCCAAATCCATGCGGGCCCTACAAACCAAGATTCAATTGCAGGACACGGTCAGCACTGTCGGCATCCCCATCCGGTTCGACAGCGAGTTGCGCGGCATCATGGGGTTGGACATGATCCGCGAGCAGCGGCGATGGGCCGCCGCCGACGTTGCCGCTTTGTGCCACTTGGCCGACCTGATGGCCCACGCTTGGTTCGGCGGTGAATCCACAGCCGCCACCTCCACCCGACCTTCGCAGGACGAGTTTTTCTACTTCCAGGGCCTTCGCGGGATCGTCGGGGCCAACCTGAACGATATCGCCGCCTGCAACGCCGAGCGGGACAGCACCCGCATTTATCTGGCCAACGGCGATGACGTCCTGGACAACCGAAACCTGAGTTGGTGGGAAACGGTCCTGCCGGAAAGTCATTTCATGCGCGTCCATCGCAGTTCGATCCTGCAACTGCGCATGGTGCAACGATTGCAGCGCAGGGGAACCGGGCAATGGTTGGCATACATCGAGGGCATGGAGCAGACCTTCAGCGTCTCGCGCGCCCGCGTGGTCGTCCTGCGCAATCGGCTCGGCTGCTGACTACAGCACGAACCAAAGCAACAGCGGCAGCGTTGCGAACGACATCACCGTCGAGATCACGATCAAGCCCGCAACTTCCTCCGGGTGGTTGCCATAGCGTTCGGCGAACAGGAAATTGAATACGGCGACCGGCATCGCGCATTCCAGGATCAACACGCCGCGCTCGGCCCCTTCAAAGCCGAAGACCGTCGCCCCGGCCCAACCGACCAGGAAACCCACGCCGATCCGCATGACCGACAGCATCACCGCCCGCGGCATGCTTTTGACGCCCAATCCCGCAAGCGACACGCCCAACGTGATCAGCATCAACGGGACCGTAATCCCGCCCAGGATACGCATCGTGTTGACGACGAACTCCGGAACCGGCCAGCCGGTGAACATAAACACCAGCGCCGCCGCCGTCGCGTAAAGGATCGGCAGGCGCAACAACTGCTTGGGCGACATCGCCCCGGCAGGAATGGCGACACCGAGCGAAAACAGGATCACCGCGTTGACGGTCAGAAAGGCGATCGCCAGGGCCAAACCGTGATCGCCGAACGCCAAAAGGCAAAGCGGCAAGCCCATGTTGCCGCAGTTGCCATGCGCCAGAGACGGCAGAAAAGCTTTCTGGCTCAGTCCGACCGATTTCAGGAATACGAAGTAGATCCCGTACATCGCCATCGTCGTCGCGAACGACGCCGTCCCCATGGCCAGGAAGGTATCGGGCTGTAGCTTGGTATCGATCAGTGTGAAGAACACCAGGCAAGGCGTGCCGATGTTGGTGACCAACGGCGTAACCAACCCTGTGTCGAACGGACGCCCCTGGCGCCGCCAGACGTACCCGATACCGGCGCAGATCAGCACAGGTGCGATAACGGAAAACAGTTGAGAGAACATCTGGGGCGGGGGTCGAA
>DJHY01000276.1 GCA_002433335.1 Rhodospirillaceae bacterium UBA6608
GCAGGTGGTGCAGCCATAGCCGACGAGATCGAAGCCCATGGCGTTGAGATCGTCCTGGAGGCCCGACTTGACGAGATAGTCGGTCACGACCTGGCTGCCGGGAGCGAGGCTGGTCTTGACCCACGGCTTGGGCTTGAGGCCCTTTTCATGCGCCTTCTTGGCGACGAGGCCGGCAGCGATCAGCACATCGGGGTTTGACGTGTTGGTGCAGCTGGTGATGGCGGCGATCACGACGGCGCCGTCTTCAAGCTCGTAGTCGGTGTTCGGCACGTCGGCTTTCTTCTGCGTGTCGCGACCGGCGGAGATTTCCTTGAAGGTGTCTTTGAAGGTCTTGGCCGCGTCGGTCAGCTTGATGCGGTCCTGCGGACGCTTCGGCCCGGCGAGCGACGGCACAACGGTGCCGATGTCCAATTCCAGGGTATCGGTGAAGATCGGGTCGGGCGTCGAATTGTCGCGCCACATGCCCTGGGCCTTGGCATAGGCCTCGACCAGGGCGACGCGCTCGGCGTCGCGGCCGGTGAAGGCCATGTAGTCGAGCGTCGCCTGGGTGACCGGGAAGAAGCCGCAAGTGGCCCCGTATTCCGGCGCCATGTTGGCGATGGTCGCCTGGTCGGCCAGGGACAGGTGATCCAGGCCGTCGCCGTAGAATTCGACGAACTTGCCGACCACGCCCTTCTTGCGCAGCATTTCGGTGACGGTCAGCACCAGGTCCGTGGCGGTCGTGCCTTCGGACAACGCCCCCGTCAGCTTGAAGCCGACGACTTCGGGAATCAGCATGGAAACCGGCTGGCCCAGCATCACGGCTTCGGCTTCGATCCCGCCGACGCCCCAGCCCAGAACTGACAGGCCGTTGACCATGGTGGTATGGCTGTCCGTGCCGACGCAGGTGTCGGGATAGGCGACCTGCTTGCCATCGACTTCGGTGGTCCAGACGACTTGGGCCAGGTATTCCAGGTTGACCTGATGGCAGATGCCGGTGCCCGGCGGCACGACGCGGAAGTTGTCGAAGGCACCCTGCCCCCATTTCAGGAACTCATAGCGTTCCTGGTTGCGCTCGAACTCCAGATCGACGTTTTCCTTGAACGCCGTCGGGGTGGCGAAACTGTCGATCATCAACGAATGGTCGATGACCAGATCGACGGGGCTGAGCGGGTTGATCTTCGACGGATCGCCGCCCAGGTCGTTCATCGCGTCACGCATCGAGGCCAGGTCGACCACCGCGGGAACGCCGGTGAAGTCCTGCATCAGGACACGGGCCGGGCCATAAGCGATTTCGTGGTCGGAGGTCCGGGTGTCGAGCCATTTGGCGACGGCTTTCACATCGTCGACCGTAACCGTGCGGCCGTCTTCGCGGCGCAGCAGGTTTTCCAGCAGAACTTTCAGCGAGAACGGCAGCCGTCCGACGGCGCCAATCCCCGCCGCTTCCGCGGCTTCGAGAGAGAAATAATCATATTCCTTGCCGCCGACCGTCAGGGTGCGGCGGGTTTTCAGGGAATCACTACCAATGACGGACATGAGAAGGCTCCTTGCTAGGCACAGGCGTATCCCCGGTCGGGGCAATCCACGGCCCTCGCCGGATATCGTCTAAGATATAGTGATCACAAACGTTTAAGTCGAATCACCCGAGCGGAAATGAAGGAGAATTTTCCGTGTCAGCCGCTTCGTTTTCGACTGAATCCGGCACGGCTCCAATTCGGGATGAAACCGAGCTAAGCCCTAACATATCAAGCGATTAGATTCACCTTGCAAGCCGAACTAGGCTAAACTAAATCATCACTAAACTATGTCTGGCGCCTTTTTTTGGGCGGGATCGAGCGCTCGATCCGCCGTTGATTTGGCGAGCCCCCCTAGCATCGCGGAGCAATCATGAGCTTGTACACGGATTATTTGGCCGAAATCGAAGAACGCAAAAAGCAGGATTTGCATCCGAAGCCGATCGAGGACGGGGCGCTCGTCGCGGAACTGATCGCGCAGATCAAGGACACCGGCAACCCGCATCGCGAAGACTCGCTTAAGTTCTTCATTTACAACACCCTTCCGGGCACGACCAGCGCCGCCGGCGTCAAGGCCGCCTTCCTGAAAGAGATCATTCTCGGCCAGGCCGACGTCAAGGAAATCAGCCGTGAGTTCGCGTTCGAGCTGCTGTCCCACATGAAGGGCGGCCCCTCGGTTGAAGTGCTGCTGGACCTGGCCTTGGGCGACGACGCCGACATCGCCAAGGCTGCGGCCGAAGTCCTGAAGACGCAGGTCTTCCTGTACGACGCGGACACGGACCGTCTGGCGGCGGCCTACAAGGCCGGCAACCCGATCGCCACGGACATCCTGAAAAGCTACGCCGATGCCGAATTCTTCACCAAGCTGCCGGAGATCGAGGAAAAGATCGACGTCGTGACCTACGTCGCGGCGGAAGGAGATATCTCCACCGACCTGATGTCCCCCGGCGCCGAGGCCCACTCCCGCGCCGACCGTGAACTGCACGGCAAGAGCTTCATCTCGGAAAAGGCCCAGAAAGAGATCCAGGCCCTTAAGCTGCAGCATCCGGGCAAGCGCCTGATGCTGATCGCCGAGAAAGGCACCATGGGCGTCGGCTCGTCCCGTATGTCCGGGATCAACAACGTCGCGCTGTGGATGGGCGAGCAGGCAAGCCCCTACGTGCCGTTCGTCAACATCGCCCCGATCGTGGCCGGCACCAACGGCATTTCGCCGATCTTCCAGACCACGGTGGGCGTCACCGGCGGCATCGGTGTCGACCTCAAGAACTGGGTCAAGAAAGTCGACTCCGAAGGCAACGTCATCATCAACAACGACGGCAGCCCGATCCTGGAAGAAAAGTATTCCGTCGCAACGGGCACGTCCCTGACGATCGACACCAAGGCCAAGAAGCTGCTGAACGAAGACGGCTCCAAGGAACTGGCCGACGTGTCGGCGGCCTTCTCGCCGCAGTCGATCGAGTTCATGAAAGCCGGCGGCTCCTATGCCATCGACTTCGGCAAGAAGCTTCAGATATTCGCCGCCGAAACCCTGGGCGTCGAGCCGAAGCAGGTGTTCGCGCCGAACAAGATCGTGTCGCACCCGGGCCAAGGCCTGACGGCGGTCGAGAAGATCTTCAACAACAACGCCGTCGGCGTTCCGGAAGGCACCGTGCTGCACGCCGGCTCCGACGCCACCGTGAAGGTCAACATCGTCGGCTCGCAAGACACCACCGGCCCGATGACCGTGCAGGAACTGGAAGCCATGGCCGCGACCGTAATTTCCCCGGTTCTGGACGGCGCCTATCAGTCCGGCTGCCACACGGCTTCCGTCTGGGACAAGAAAGCCCAGGCCAACACGCCGAAGCTGATGGCCTTCATGAACAATTTCGGGCTGGTCACCGGCCGCGACCCGAAGGGCGTCTATCCGTCGATGACGGACGTCATCCACAAGGTTCTGAACGATATCACCATCGACGACCGGGCGATCATCATCGGCGGCGACTCGCACACTCGTATGTCGAAGGGCGTTGCCTTCGGCGCCGACTCCGGCACCGTCGCCCTGGCGCTGGCCTTGGGCCAGGCGAGCATCACCGTCCCTGAGTCGGTCAAAGTGACCTTCAAGGGCAAGATGGCCGACCACATGGACTTCCGTGACGTCGTCCACGCGACCCAGGCGCAGATGCTGGCGCAGTTCAACGGCGACAACGTCTTCCAGGGCCGGATCATCGAAGTTCACATCGGCACGCTGCTCGCCGACCAGGCCTTCACCTTCACCGACTGGACCGCCGAGATGAAGGCCAAGGCCTCCATCTGCATTTCCAACGATGAAACCCTGATCGAATCCCTGGAGATCGCGAAATCCCGCATCCAGGTCATGATCGACAAGGGCATGGAAATCCCGTCGGGTATGCTGCATGGCCTGATCGAAAAGGCCGACAAGCGCATCGCCCAGATCAAATCCGGCGAACAGCCCGCACTGAAGCCGGACGACAATGCGAAGTACTACGCCGAGGTTGTCGTCGATCTGGATCAGATCAACGAGCCGATGATCGCCGACCCCGACGTCAACAACATCGACGTCGCCAAGCGCTACACCCACGACACGATCCGCCCGATTTCCTATTACGGCGGCGACAAGAAAGTCGATTTCGGCTTCGTCGGGTCCTGCATGGTTCACAAGGGCGACATGAAGATCGTCGCCCAGATGTTCCGCAACCTGGAAAAGGCCAACGGCAAGATCGAATTCCATGCGCCGCTGGTTGTCGCCCCGCCGACCTACAACATCGTCGACGAGCTGAAGGCCGAAGGCGATTGGGACATCCTGCAGAAATACGCCGGTTTCGTGTTCGACGACGCCCATCCCAAGACCGAGGCCCGTACCAAGTACGACAACACCCTTTATCTGGAGCGCCCGGGCTGCAACCTTTGCATGGGCAACCAGGAAAAGGCCGAGAAAGGCGACACGGTCATGGCGACCTCGACCCGTCTGTTCCAGGGCCGCGTCGTTGCCGACACCGCCGAGAAGAAGGGTGAATCCCTTCTCGCCTCGACCCCGGTCGTGGTGCTGTCGACCATCCTTGGCCGTACGCCGAGCATCGACGAATACAAGACCGCGGTGGACGGCATCAACCTGACCAAGTTCGCGCCGCCGCGCGCATAAGTCCCGATCGGTCCTGCCCGGCCGTCGATTTAGACGAGAGTTATTGCCCGGTGAGACGCGTTGACCTAACGCATCTCACCGGGCTCTTTATTTGAGCCCATCCCTCTTCCTTAACTGACGCCAGAACGCGGGCCAACTGCCGCGCCCAAACTCTTTTTTTGAGACGCCGCTGATTAGACCAAGTCTATTTCAGTGCAAATCGTTTGGGCGGCGAGCATAGGCTTCATGCTGCCTGAAAAAACCCTCTAAGGAGATTGTTTCCAGTGGAATGCGCGGGAGATAGGTGCTTTGCAAACGCTAACCCTCTGGATTTCTTGACCGATTCCAGATCAAGGTATATTATAGAAATGCACGACGGCGCTACCGGTTGGACCCAAATAGCGCCGTCGCTCCGAACCTCTTGTGGAGGGAGGCTGGGGTGTGGGACTGCCCTAGGCGCGAGCGCCACCAATTAAGCAGCCCCTGGATGCTAATCTGGCGCTGGTTTGCCAGACCATGAAACGCCCCTCCTGTCGGGAACTACTCTCCCGACTGAGCCGAGTTGGCACTCGGACGATTAGAGGCAGAGGAAAAGGTCACGACTTTTCCCCCGCCCGTTGACAGCGGCGCGCCACCACCATTGCCGTGATGAACATTCGAAACGCTCGATTCTACAGAATCGGGCGTTTCGTCTTTTTGATCCGGCAAGAAGTATCGATCTCCCTTTCGGACCAGCTTTTCGTTAGCGAGTTGTCGCTTAAGCAAATTGTAGAGCGAGTTACGGTTCTTCGTTACTTCAAGGTCGCTTGGCGGATTGGCTAGTAAATCCCCAACAATCTCTGCAGTGGTTGCGCCGTCAGGCCGGGTCGCCAGATACCTTTCAACGGCGATTTCATTCGGCGACGCCCTCCCCCCAAACGCGGGCGGCTCAACCAAATCACTCACCTGACCGGATTTAACTGCTCCCATAAACTTGTGATAGTTGGGCGCGGTAAATAGGTGGCCTTTGTGCTTCACAAGCTCCTGCTTATCGATAAGCTTCGAGATGCCACCATAGAAGGCCTTTTCCGTCCGCTTGAGCGTCTCCCCAAGGTGGGTCTCTCCAACCTCTGATTTGAGGTCCGCATACGAAATCCCGCCTTCACTCTTGGCAACGATCCTTTTGATAGTCGCTGTCCACGACTTCCCCCCCTTCCGCGGGCGATGAACTGTTGAATTAGCAGCATGAGTCTTTGCTGTCGAAGATTTTTGCCCCGCTAGAGGGCGCTTAGACTCTTGGGCGATTTTCTGCCCCCCCTCTGGCAAAGCGCCTAGATCAACCAATTTGAGTCCATACTCGACCAGCTTGGCAATCTTGCCAATTTGATCTCGACACGTCTTTTCCTCCGCAGCATGGCGAAGTTTCATATCCTCGTACTCACGCTCCAAGCGCTCATAGGTCTCTTGCCACGCCAAAACCTGCTGGCGCGTCGGAAGGCTATTCATCGTGTCATCGCTCGTGGTCATGATCGAATCTCCGCTACAGGAGAACTAATACACCATGCTCCGAAAAATCGCAAGAATGGAGTGATGTAAATGAGTGACCTATCTACATTTCGTTAGGGGCTAGATGATGACCCACTTTATATAGGCGTATCTGTGCTTTACATAGGTCGCCTGCGCCCGAACACCCACGCAAAAAATAGCTTCAATGGTTCATGGCCGGGATTCCGGGGGGTTGGATATTTCGCCTTGCGTCCTCCCCCTCAATCTGTGTGTAATTTTCCCACGCGGCCCGTTTAAGAGGCCCAACAAACGCCTATCCAAAAAAAGACGCCGACAACCAGATAAAGACCCGAAACGAGGCTTTACCAGGGGAGATGTCCATGTCCGGCGAATGGTCCGGCGACGCGTCTGGCGTTTTGGGAGAACGCCAAGACACCTTTCCAAAATTGCTTGCCGCGAACGCGCAGCGCCGGGGCGACCGGCCCGCGAGCCGCGAAAAGGATTATGGCATTTGGCAGACCTGGACCTGGTCCCAGGTCGCGGAGGAAGTCCGCGCGCTGGCCTGTGGGCTGGCGGCGCTGGGGTTTCGACGGGGCGACCGCTTGGCCGTGATCGGCGACAACCGCCCGCATCTTTATTGGGCCATGCCCGCGGCGCAGGCGCTGGGCGGCGTGCCGGTGCCGGTCTATCAGGACGCCGTCGCCGAAGAGATGCAATACGTCCTGTCCCATGCGGAATGCCGCTTCGCCCTGGTCGAGAACCAGGAACAGGTCGACAAGCTGCTGGAGATAAAGGACCGCCTGCCCCACCTGGAAACGATCATCTATCACTTTCCGCGCGGGATGCGGAACTACAGCCACGCGTTTCTGCACCTTTACGCAAAAGTGCAGGAAGAAGGCCGCGTCTACGACCAAGCCGACCCCGGTTTCTACGATGGCGAAGTCGCCAAGGGATCCGGCAACGACTTGGCGGTGATGCTCTATACCTCGGGCACCACCGGTCGGCCCAAGGGCGTGATGCTGACCTTCGACAACGTCATTCAGACGGCGCGCAATTCCGCCCAATGGGAAGGGCTGAACGAAAACGACGAAATGCTCGCCTACCTGCCCATGGCCTGGGTCGGCGATTACAGCTTTTCCATGGGACAAGCCTATGTCACCGGGTTCTGCGTGTCCTGCCCGGAAAGCACCGAGACGGTGTTGCAGGACTTGCGTGAAATCGGCCCGACCTATTTCTTCGCGCCGCCGCGCATCTACGAAAACATCCTGACCACGGTGATGATCCGGATCGAGGACGCGGCCCCGTGGAAGCAACGGATGTTCCATTACTTCATGGCCGTGGCCAAGCGGGTCGGGCGCGACATCCTGGACGGCAAGCCGGTCGCCTTCGCCGAACGAATGCGCTATCGGCTGGGCGAGTGGCTGGTGTACGGGCCCCTGAAAAACGTGTTGGGCCTGTCGCGCATGCGCCTGGGCTATTGCGCGGGCGAGGCGATCGGCCCGGACATTTTCGAATTCTTCCGCTCCCTGGGCCTGAACCTGAAACAGTTCTATGGCTCGACCGAGGCTTCGGTGTTCATCTCGATCCAGCCGAACGGCAACATCCGCTCGGACAGCGTCGGCGTCCCCGCCCCCGGGGTCGAGATCAAGGTCGCCGACGACGGGGAAGTCTTGTTCCGCAGTCCCGGCGTGTTCCATGCCTATTACAAGGACGCGGTCGCGACAGAGGAAACCAAGACCCCGGATAACTGGGTCCATACCGGCGACGCCGGGTTCCTCGACGCCGACGGCCATCTGCGCATCATCGACCGAGCCAAGGACGTGGGGCATTTGGCGGACGGCACCCTGTTCGCACCCAAGTACCTTGAGAACAAGTTGAAGTTCTTCCCCTATATCAAAGAGGCCGTGACCTTCGGTGGCGGCAAGGACCGCGTCGCCGCCTTCATCAACATCGATCTGGAAGCAGTCGGCAACTGGGCCGAACGGCGGGGCTTGGCCTATACCGGGTATACAGATCTGGCCCGGCGGCCCGAGGTCCTGGACCTGATCGCCGGATGCGTCGACCGGGTCAACGCCGACCTGGCCGAAGATGACAAATTGGCCGGATCGCAAATTCGGCGCTTCCTGATTTTGCACAAGGAACTGGATGCAGATGACGGCGAGCTGACCCGCACGCGCAAGGTCCGCCGCGGGATCGTCGCGGAACGCTACGGCGATCTGATCGACGCCCTGTATTCCGACCGCGACCATTGCGAGGTCACCGCGACCGTGACTTTCGAGGACGGCCGCACCGACACCATCCGCGCCGAACTGAAAATCCGCGACACCGAAGCGGTCGCCGCCTGAGCCAGGGAAGGGAAAAGAACGCCATGAGCCAATCCACCTCCCCGACCGCCTCCGGTCGCGCCATCGGCGACGTGATCATGAAGGTCGACAGCGTGTCGCTGTCGTTCGGCGGGGTGCGGGCGCTGGACAACGTGTCGTTCGAGGTTCGCGAGCATGAGATCCTCGCCATCATCGGCCCCAACGGCGCGGGCAAGTCGTCGATGCTGAACTGTATCAACGGCTTCTACCATCCCCAGGACGGCGAGATTTATTACAAGGGCAAACGCCGCGACACCGCCAAGACCTACGAAGCCGCCGAAGAAGGCATCGCCCGCACGTTTCAGAACATCGCCCTGTTCAAGGGCATGTCGACGCTCGACAACATCATGACCGGGCGCGGGCTGAAGATGAAAAAGAACCTGTTCTGGCAGGCGCTGTACTACGGCCCGGCCCTGCGCGAAGAACTGGAACATCGCGCCAAGGCGGAAGAGGTCATCGACTTTCTGGAGATCGAGGCGATCCGCAAAACGCCGGTCGGCCGCCTGCCCTACGGCCTGCAAAAGCGGGTCGAGTTGGGCCGCGCCCTTGCCGCCGAGCCGGACCTGCTACTGCTGGACGAACCGATGGCCGGCATGAACCACGAGGAAAAAGAGGACATGGTCCGCTACATCCTCGACGTGAACGACGAGTTCGGCACCACCATCATCCTGATCGAACACGACATGAGCGTGGTCATGGATATCTCCGACCGGGTGGTCGTGCTCG
The DNA here is from genome assembly GCA_002433335.1 of Rhodospirillaceae bacterium UBA6608. The sequence continues at coordinate 9,186 of DJHY01000276.1, forward strand.
ACTACGGCAAGAAGCTGGCCGAGGGCACGCCCGACGAGGTCAAACGCAACCAAGATGTGATCGACGCCTATCTGGGCGTCAGCCACGACTAGGCGGAAAGGAACGCAGCCATGGAATTCCTTGAATCCGTGTTCGTCGCACCCTTCGTCGAGATGTGGAACTACCCCGCGTTCCTGGCAGAACTGATCCTGGTCGGGCTGTCGACGGGGGTGCTCTATTCCCTGGTCGCGCTGGGCTTCGTCCTGATCTTCAAGGCATCGGGCATGTTCAACTTCGCCCAGGGGGCGATGGTGCTGTTCGCAGCGCTGACCCTGGTCGGCTTGATGGAACAAGGCCTACCACTTTGGGCCGCGCTCATCCTGTCGGTCGCCGTGATGGTCGCCCTGGCCTTTTTGGTCGAACGGTTCATGCTGCGCCATCTGGTCAATCAGGACGGTCTGATCCTGTTCATGGCGACCATCGGCCTGAACTACATCCTCGAAGGATCTGGGCAATTGTTCTGGGGCTCGGACGTCAAGCGGCTGGAGGTCGGCATCCCCGATCAACCTTTCGACCTTGGGCCGATTTTGCTCAACACTTTCGATATCACCGCCGCCGGGATCGGCGCGGTGCTGGTCGTGACCTTGGCCATCTTCTTTCAAAAGACATCCATGGGCCGGGCCCTGCGCGCCGTCGCCGACGACCATCAGGCAGCGCTGTCGGTCGGCATTCCGCTGAAAACCATCTGGATCACCGTCTGGACCATCGCGGGGATCGTCGCCCTGGTCGCGGGGATCGTCTGGGGGGCCAAGGCCGGGGTGCAGTTTTCCCTGTCGCTGATCGCGTTGAAGGCCCTGCCCGTCCTGATCCTGGGGGGCTTTACCTCGGTCCCCGGCGCGATCATCGGCGGCCTGATCATCGGGGTTGGGGAGAAAGTGGCCGAGGGGTTCTGGGGCCCGGCGTTCGGTGGGGCGATCGAAAACTGGTTCGCCTAC
>DJHY01000269.1:0-677 GCA_002433335.1 Rhodospirillaceae bacterium UBA6608
TCGACCACGTTGACCGGCACGCCCGCCGCGCGCGCGGCTTCGGACACCGCGTGGTCCACGGCACCGTTTCCGGTGGCGCCATAGGCCAGCGCCACGCCGTCCATATCCGCGGGGACAAACGAACGGGCCAGCCAGGTCAGGTCGCCGGACGCGGCAAGTTGCCTGATCTCGTCACCCGCATCCGGAGCAACCACGATGGGACGGGCCCCGGCCTTGAGCAGCAGGCGCAACTTCGCCGTTGCCGCCTCGCCGCCGCCGACGACCAGCACATCGCGGTCCTGAACCGTGAAGAATATGGGGAGCTGTCGCATCGCGTCCTGAAGCCTTGCCGTTTGTCGATTAAACACAAATACCATGTGAAAATTTTATGTTTTTCACACTCGTAATGTGGTTCAGGATTCTATTTTCGTCAATTGTTTTGTAGATATTATTTTTAATACACTATTTTTTTGTTTTTTATAAACCGCACAAATCCGGGCCCAGCTCGCTCGATCAACCTTTTGTGAAGATCGGGCAGGGCGAATTACCCGTCAGATGATGTGAAATAGATGTCCGGTCAGACGGCCATCGCCATGCCGTCACGGCCCGGATCTGCCCCGCCGTCGGGTACGCCATCGACGATCCGGATCGCATGCACGCCCGCGAAATGGAAATTGATGGGATAGCGGCGGGGCGGG
>DJHY01000269.1:999-3096 GCA_002433335.1 Rhodospirillaceae bacterium UBA6608
TCCGCGCGCGTTCAATTCCGCCTCGACCGCGCGGGGTATCCGGTTGACGATCTCGACGATATCGCTGGTCGCCGAGAACCGCGGGGCGGAGACCGCCTGTTGCGCGTCCATGCCGAAATCGATGTGGTTCAGGATCGCCTGCACCACGCCCATGGCGATATAGGTCCCGCCTGGCGCGCCGACGACGAAGCGCGGCGTATCGCCATCGAACACGATTGACGGCGCCATCGAAGTAAAGCGCGACTTGCCCGGGGCGAGCGAGCCGACGTGTCCAGGGCGCGGATCGAACACCCCCATGCAACCGTTGTAGATGAAGCCTAGCCCCTCGGTCGTCACGCCCGACGGCATGCCCAGCGAATGGGTCAGGCTGACGCAATCCCCGGCCTTGTCGACCACGCAAAGGTGGGTCGTGTCCTTGCTTTCCTTGTCCTGGCCCAGGCGCGGGACATGGGTGATCTCGCCCGCCTTGATCCTGGCCGCGCATTCGGCGGCATAGCCCTTGTCCAGCAGATGGGCGACCGGCACGTCGACGAACCGGGGGTCGCCAACATGGCGGTCCTTGTCGACGGTCGCGATCTTCATCGCCTCTGCCACGGTGCGGATGTAGTCGGGCGAGTTATGGCCCATCGCGGCCAGATCGAAATTCTCCAGGATGTTCAGCATCTGCAAAACCATGATGCCGCCGCCCGGCGGGGGGCAGGACGAAATGCGCAGGCCGCGATACTCGGTCCACAAGGGTTCCGTCTGTTCCGGCTGGCACCCAGCCAGATCCTCGGCGCTGATCAAGCCGCCGTTGGCGGCCATATCGGCGGTAATCGCGTCGGCGACGGCCCCGGAATAGAACTCGTCGGCGCCGCCCTGGGCGATGCGCTCGTAGGTCTGGGCCATGTCCGGGTTCTTGATGATCTCGCCCGGGGTCTTCAGACTGCCGTCGGCGTTCAGATAAATCTTACCGGTCGCGGGCGATCCATGCAGATAGGCGGAATGCGGCACCCGACCATGGGGTTCGACCTGCGTCCAGAAACGATGCATATGCGGGCGGACCATATAGCCGTCGCGGGCCAAGGCGATGGACGGGGCCAAAACCTCGGCCAGGCTCAGCGTGCCGAACCGCGACAGCGCCGCATCCAGGGCGCGCAGCGTTTCCGGCGTGGCGATGGCCTGATAGCCGACCTCGTTGACGGCCCCTTTGAGGACGAAGCCGAAGCCGTCCTCGGTCTCGCGCTCCAACAAATCGAGCCACATATCGTCGGTGACGGCGCCGGGGGCGCGGGCGTGGAAATCCAGGCACAGGTGCTGGCCCACGGACGGCAGATACATATGCATGGAGCCGAACCCGGCAATCCCGCACATGAACGGGTCGACCACCGTCTGCGCGAAGGCGGTGGCGACGGCGGCATCGACCGCGTTGCCACCAGCACGAAGGATTTCAGCACCAACCTCAACCGGTTCAGGTTGGGCGGCCACGACCATGCCGTTTTTCATCAAGCAGTCCCCGTAGGATTAGAGGCCTCTAGGATTTAAGAGGCGAAGAAAGGATTACGGGAACAGTGTCACCCGGGCAGGCGGGGCGGGGCAAGCCCTACTCGGCGGCTTTCGGCTGTTTATCGCGCTCCGTCGCCGGCAAATCGCCAAGCGGACCCAACGCATCCTTGTCGCGCATGAACATCGGTTTGGACTGCACATAAAGCGTCAGCAACCGCGTCAGCGCCATGACGGAATCCAGATGCGTACGCTCGTACCCGTGCGACGCATCCAGGGCGAAGCAAAGCAGCGCCGTCCGAATGTCGTTCCCCGCTTCCAACGCCGCGGCGGCATCGGACCGGTAATAGCGGAACACATCGCGCGAATACTCGACCCCATGATGCACGCACATGTCGATCAGCGATCGCGACAGGTGCCAGTCGAACGGACCGGACGAATCCTGCATGGCAATGGTCACGCCGTATTCCGAGGTATGCTGCCCCGGCGCGATGGTGCCGTTGTCGATGGAGACCAGTTCCGCCACATCGCCATGCAGTACGTGCGATGCGCCGACCCCGACCTCTTCCGAGATCGTGAACAACAGGTGGCAGTCGATCGGCAGGTTGACGTCGG
>DJHY01000269.1:3452-9885 GCA_002433335.1 Rhodospirillaceae bacterium UBA6608
CGCGACACCCGCCTTGTCATCCAGGTGGCGGGAAAACACGAAACCGTTCTTCATGAACTCGGTCATCGGGTCGATGGAAATGGTATCGCCGACATTGATGCCGAGCGCCCGGACTTCGTGTTCGTAGGCGACGCGCTCATCCAGGCGCAGTTCGACCTCGCTCCAATCCGTGGGTTGGGTGTCGATCGCTTCGTTATAGGTATGACCCGAGGCCTTGGCCGGCAGGATCGTGCCGCGGAAGGTGCGGCCGCCGTCGGAATGCACGGTGCAGCGCGCGCCCTCGGCAAAGCGCGACGACCAATGGCCGATCGGCACCACTTCCAAGCGCCCTCCCAGACGGAAGCTTTTGACCATGGCGCCCAGGGTGTCCAGGTGCGACGCGATGGCCCGGTCGGGCGATGCGGCCTCGCCCTTCAAATCGGCGCGGATCGCGCCCCGGCGGGTCAATTCGAACGGTATGCCCAGTTCCTTCAATTCATCGCAAACCAAGCCGACGATCTCGTCCGTCATGCCGGTGGGGCTGGGGGTGGCCAGGAGTTTGGCCAGAATCTCGACCAAATAATCCCGGTCGATGAAAAGGTCGTACTTCACGCGATATCTCCTCGGCTTTTTGCCGGTTGTTCGACCATTTCCTTGCGGGTCTCGGGGAACAGGAAATCGACGAATTTCTGCGCCGTCGGCTGTGGCTCGTGGTTGGCCAGACCGGGGCGCTCGTTTGCTTCAATGATACGGTAGTCGGCTCCGTCCACCTGGGGAACCATGAAATCGAAACCGACGACGGGAATTCCCAGAACCTGGCGGCCCGCCAAAGCGGCTTCGCGCAGGACCGGATGCAGGTCTTCGGTCACGTCGTGGATCGTCCCACCGGTGTGCAGGTTCGCGGTCTTGCGAACCTCCAAGACCACACCGTCGGCGAGGATCGACCCCATGCCGTAACCCTGCGCCTGAATGCAGCGCCGCGTTTCGTCGTCGATCGGGATACGGCTTTCGCCGCCCGTGGCGGCGGCTCGGCGGCGGCTCAGGCGCTGAATAAGTTCCTGAATGCTGTGCTGGCCGTCGCCGGTAATGCGCGGCGGGCGGCGCACGGCGGCGGCGGCGACCTCGTCCCCGATCACGATGATGCGCAAGTCCCGCCCCTGAACGAATTCTTCGCCGATGACGTGGTCTGTCTGGTCGCGCACTTCGTCGAAGGCTTTGATCGCCTCGTCCTCGGAACATAGGTCGACGAACACGCCCATGCCTTGTTCGCCCCGCGCGGGCTTGATCACGATCCGCCCGAAACGATCCAGGAATTCGCGCACGTCATCCCGGTTCTTCAGGGTGACCTGCGCAGGCACCTTCAAGTCGGCTTTGGCCAGGGTTCGATGGGTCAGGGATTTATCGTCGCAGCGGCTCATCGCCACGGCGGACGTCATCTCACTGAGCGATTCACGGCAGGCGATCGTCCGACCACCCAGGGTCAGGGTGAACAGGCCCGCCTCGGCGTCTTCGATGTCCACATGGATGCCCCGGCGGCGGGCTTCATCGACGATGATCTTGGCATAGATGTTCAGGTTCTCGGTCCGCTGCGGGCCGATGAACAGGGATTCGTTGATCGGGTTCTTCTTTTTCACCGTATAGACGGGCACCCGTTCGAACCCCATTTTCTCGTACAGCTTTATCGCCTCGGCGTTGTCATGCAGGACCGACAAGTCCATGAACGCACGCCCGGCCTGACGGAACCGGGCCGCCAAATCCTTGACCAGACCGATACCGACGGCGGGCACGGCGGCCTGGGCATCGACCGCCAAGGCCCACAGGCTGGAGCCTTCTTCCGGATCATCGAAAGCGACCGCATGATCGACCCCCATGACGACGCCCAGGATTTCGCCGTCCTGCGTGCCCTCGGCAACCAGGACCGAAACGCAGTGCCGGTCATCCAAATCGCCCAGAAACCCGGGCTTCAACGCGACCATGCCGCGCGATCCGTAGATACGGTTGACCGCGCTTTCGTCCGCCGACGTCGCCGGGCGAATAGTGAACTTGGCGCTTTCCGTCGCCATGGCCGTGGCCGGTAGTTCCTTGAGGTTCAGCCGATAGCTATGCGACGGGTCCATGAACAGTGTCTGCGGCGCCAGCGACAGCAGAACATGCGGGTCGCGCACGTAGATCGCCAGATCGCGCTCGCCGGTTTCCTCGTCCATCAACTGACCAGCGAGCAGGTCCGGCTTGTCGAAGGTTTGGCCGAACAACACGCGGCCCCAGCCGCAGTGAACGGCCACGCATTTTCCGACCGTGCCCAACCCGTTTTTGGGCGGCTCGCCCCAATGCTTCAAGGACAGCTTATCTTCCATGACCTGGGGTTCCTTTTGCCGGGTCACGCCGTCAGACCCCGTGAGTCTGCAGCCAAGTTTCCATGAGCGCCACCTGCCACAGCTTCGAGCCTTTTAGCGGCGTAATGTGATCGGCCGGTGCGTCCAACAACATGTCCAGATAGCCACGGTTGAACAACGCCCGGTCACGCGCCGCCTTTGACGCCAGGGTGTCCCGCACCATTTCAAGATACGGGCCTTCGATGTACTTCAATGCCGGAACAGGGAAATAGCCCTTAGGCCGGTCAATGACCTCGGCCGGGACGACCAAGCGGGCGACGTCTTTCAGCACGCCCTTGCCGCCGTCGCGGACCTTGTGTTCCGGCGGCACGCGCGCCGCCAGTTCGACCAGCTCGTGGTCCAGGAACGGCACCCGCGCCTCGAGCCCCCAGGCCATGGTCATGTTGTCGACCCGTTTGACCGGATCGTCGACCAGCATGATCGTGGAATCGATGCGCAATGCCTTGTCGACCGCGCGGTCGGCGCCCGGCTGGGCAAAGTGGTCGGCGATGAAGGCCAGGCTTTCGTCGCGGTCCGTGTGATAAGCGGGCGAGACGGCGCGCTTGTAATCCTCGAAATCGCGGTCGCGGAACACGGCGGCATAATCGGTCACCGCGTCGTTGGAATCCATCAGCGGCGGATACCAGGAGTAACCGCCGAAGATTTCATCGGCCCCCTGCCCCGACTGCACGACCTTCACATGCTTGGAGACTTCCTGGCTTAGCGCGAAGAAGCCGACGTTGTCATGGCTGACCATCGGTTCGGACATGGCCTTGAAGGTATCGGGCAGCAGTTCCATCATCCGGTCGGCGCCGATGTGGATCTTGTAATGCTCGGTGCCGAATTCCTTGGCGATGATGTCGGAGTATTTGAATTCGTTCCCGGCTTCGCCGCCGACGTCTTCGAACCCGACCGAGAACGTACGCAGCGGCGTCTTTCCGGCGCGGGCCAGCATGCCGACGATCAACGAGGAATCGACCCCGCCGGATAACAACACGCCGACATCGACGTCCGCTTCCAATCGTCGGTCAATGGACAGGGCCAGGGCGTCATAGACCAGATCGCGCCATTCCTCGGCGCTACGGCCCAGGTCCTCGCCCTCGCGGGTGAAATCGACCTTCCAATAGGTCGTATCCTTGCGCGTGCCGTCGGCGTCGAACACCGCATAGGTCGCGGGCGGCAGCTTGCGTACGCCCTTCAGCACCGTATAGGGCGGCGGCACCACGGCGTGGAACGACATGTAATGATGCAGGCCGATCGGATCGATCGAGGTGTCCGTGTCGCCCGCCGCCAGGATCGCCGGCAGGCTCGACGCGAAGCGCAGGCGCTTGCCGCTTTCCGCCAGGTACAGCGGCTTGATGCCCAGGCGGTCGCGGGCCAGGGTCAGGCGGCCGGTGTCGCGCTCGTAGATGGCGAAGGCGAACATGCCGTTCAGCCGCTTGACGCAGTCCGGCCCCCAGGCATGGAACGATTTCAGCACCACTTCGGTATCGCCGGTGGAAAAGAAGCGATACCCCAGGGCGATCAGTTCCTCGCGCAAGGCCTTGTAGTTGTAGATGCAGCCGTTGAAGGCGATGGTCAGGCCCAGGTCAGAATCGACCAGGGGCTGCTGCGCCTTTTCCGAAAGATCGATGATCTTCAGCCGCCGATGGCCGAAGGCGCACCGGCTTTGCGCGAACAGGCCCGCCGCATCGGGGCCGCGTGGGGCCATGGCATCGGTCATCCGCGCCACCGCTCCCGTGTCCGCATGGGTTCCGTCGAATCGAATTTCGCCGCTAAGTCCGCACATGCCGTGTTCGGCTCCTTTGTTCTTGTTGGCGCATACCGCCGGGTTAAGGGCGGCCATCCGTCACCCCGCGCTGGGGACGGCAAAAAAATCGCCTCTCCCGCTCAGCGATGAGCGGGCTGCAGGGCGACAGATTTAAGTTGTTGATTTAGTTAAGATAGTTGCCCCGACCAGGGATGTCAAATGACACACTTTTTAAGATCGGGGATTCGCCGGAACCGGTTGTAGCCATTGACTTAATCCGGATACACGACGGCCCGCCCAAAGCCGGGCGGGCCGCGAAAACAGCGCCGGTTAGGTCGTTCGGCTCAATGTTTGTAGTCGGGCTCTTCCCGGTCGAGCATCCGCATATAGGCGGCGAAAGTTTCCGCGCCGCGCGGGGTGCCGTCGCCTTCGAACTGTTGAGCGGTATGCTCGCAGACCTCCGCCGGTGGAATGATCAGCTCGGCCCCGGTCGATTGCGACATGATCTGCAGTTCGCAGGAATGCTGCAGATAGCGGATGTGCTGGAACGCTTCGGCGATGCTCCGCCCCGTGGCCAGCAAGCCGTGGTTGCGCAGGATCATCGAGTGATGATTGCCCAGGTCGCGAACCAGGCGTTCACGTTCTTCCGTGTCGTTGGCGATGCCTTCATAGTCGTGATAGGCGAGCCGGTTGTAGAAGCCCATGGACTTCTGGTTCAGGGGCAACAGCCCTTCCTTCTGGGTCGAGACGGCCATGCCGGCGTTGGTATGGGTATGCACCACGCACATCGCATCGCCCCGCGCCATGTGGATCGCCGAATGGATGACGAACCCGGCGCGGATTACCGTGTAGGGGCTGTCGTCCAGGACGTTGCCGTCGACGTCGATTTTCACCAGGTTCGAGGCGCAGACCTCGGAAAACAGATGGCCGTAGGGATTGATCAGGAAGTGATGGTCGCGCCCCGGCAGGCGCACCGACGAATGGGTGAAAATGCCGTCGTCCCAACCGAAACGATTGACCAGACGATAAACCGCCGCCAACTCGCAGCGCAGTTCCCACTCCTCGTCCGAAACCTTGCCTTTAAGGCTCGGGACTTCCTCTACCGGGACATAATAGGCCATGAATGCCTCCTCTTCGTTCCGCCGGGGCGGATATTTCGTTTGATCGGATTGTGCACAATCTTGCGCGCCCCCGGAAGGCATTTCAATTGCCGCGAACTTCCTCTAACATTCGGATATGGACGATCCGCACACGGACTATCCTGAAATTCCCGAGCCCTACCGGCCGGATCAGGCACGGTTTTCATTCGACGTGGAAACGGCGCTGCGCAGTGTCGTGTCCCTACGCTCGGAAATTCCAGAGACAGCATTCACCGCCAACACCCTGGGCACGGAGCGCAGCGGCCATGGCGTGGTCATCGACCCCAAGGGCCTGGTGCTGACCATCGGTTATCTGGTGGTCGAGGCCGAACGGGTCTGGCTGGTCACCAATGACGGTCGCGCCGCCGAAGGCCATGTCATGGGCTACGATCAGGAAACGGGCTTCGGCCTGGTGCAAGCGCTACAGCCGCTCGACGCCCCGGCGATGGAGATCGGATCTTCCGCCGATCTAATTCCGGGCGACGACGTGATCGTCGCCGGATGCGGCGGTCGCGCCCATGCGCTGCAGGCCCGCGTTTCGGCGCGCAAGGAATTCGCCGGATATTGGGAATACCTGCTGGACGACGCCATCTTCACCACCCCCGCCCATCCCCTATGGGGCGGGGCGGCGCTGATCGGCGAGGACGGAACCCTGCGGGGGATCGGCTCGCTTTACGTGCGCGGCGAGGAAAGTGGCGAGACCGAAGGCAACATGATCGTTCCCATCGACATCGTGAAGGCGGTGCTGCCGACCTTGCGGACCACGGGCACCACGGGGCGCCCGCCCCGCCCCTGGCTCGGCACCTTCACCGCCGAAACCATGGGCAAGGTCGTCATCGTCGGCACCTGGAAAGGCGGCCCGGCGGAAGACGCGGGCATAGAAGCCGGCGACATGGTGGTCGGCGTCGACGACAAACCCGTCGACGGCATGGCCGAGTTCTTTCGCGGCGTTTGGTCCCTGGGCCCCGCCGGGATCGAGATTCCGTTGAACATCTACCGTGACGGCGAATTGATCACCGTGATCGTGCGGTCCCGCGCCCGGGGCGAATTCTACAAATCGCCCAACCTGCACTAATCCGCGATCATGACCGATGCTTTGAACCTGGGGTTGGAGATGCCGCCGGTGCGGCTCGACGATGCCGACAGCATCCTCTATCCCGCCGCCATCGCCGACGCGGACGCTTTGTTCAAAC
>DJHY01000170.1:0-721 GCA_002433335.1 Rhodospirillaceae bacterium UBA6608
GATGTCCATGGGGATGATGATGCTGCCGCCGGTGATCATCGCCCTGCCCTTCAAGATCATCTTCTTCGTCTTGGTCGATGGTTGGTACATGACGGTCGGCTCGCTGGTGAAGAGCTTCGGGGCGGGATAGCCGACGCCCCCTTTTGCCTGTATGATCTGCACAACACTGGATGCAGAGAAAGAGGCTTTAGCTATTTCAATGTTCATCAAAGCAATCAAGGCCGCCCTGTTCGCGGCCTTTTTGATATTCACGTCCCTGCCGGCCATGGCGCAGCAAATGGCCGGAACCGTCGAACGCCTTAAGGGTGACGCCTCGCGGACCTTGGACGGCAGCACTGCCGGCCTTGCGGTCGGCGGCACGGTATTTGTCGGGGATCGCGTCAAAACCGGCCCGGATGCGCGCCTATTGGTTCGTTTCGCCGATGGCTCGTCCCTGACCCTGGGTGAAAAAGCCGAGGTCGCCATCGACGACTTGGTATTCACACCTACCGCCAAAGGCCCCGAGATCGGCCATCAGGCCCTGGTCATGGTCGTCGGCGTGTTCCGCTACACCTCGGGCGCCATCGGCAAGACCAGCCCGTCGCAGGTCACGTTCGGCACGCCGACCGCGACGATCGGCATTCGCGGCACGGACTTCCTCGGCGGCGAATTGACCGTCGGCATGCCGCCCGGCCGGCCCCATTATGGCTTCCAGATTCAGGACGGTGCTATTCAGGTCATC
>DJHY01000170.1:1043-1236 GCA_002433335.1 Rhodospirillaceae bacterium UBA6608
CCCCGCAGGGCAGCGTGGTCCTGAACGAACCCGGCCAAGGCACGTTCCTGCCGCTGGCCGGCGGGCGTCCGCCGACCCCGGTCCGTCAATGGACGGCCGAGGAAGCCGCCGAAGCTCAGGCCGCGATTGCCTTCTAAACCGCAGGCGTTCTAAACCGCAGGCGTTGTGAGCCGCCGCGTCAGCTGGCGCGGCG
>DJHY01000170.1:1532-35412 GCA_002433335.1 Rhodospirillaceae bacterium UBA6608
CGCCGCGTCAGCTGGCGCGGCGCATGTCCGTCGGATTAACGCCGAACTGGCGATGAAAGGCGCGGGCCAAGGCCTCGGAACTAGCGTAACCGTAGCGCCGGGCCACGGTTTGAACCCGCGCCCCACGGTCCATGTCCTGGCGGGCCAAGGTCATGCGCCAACGCCGCAGATAGCCCTGCGGCGTCTCGCCCAGAACGGCGCGAAAGGCATCGGCGAAGCGGGACAACGACATGCCTGCGGCAATGGCCAGATCGGCATTGGACCAGTTCCGGCCTGGATCTTCATGAATGGCGACGACGGCACGAGACAACCGTGGGTCGGCCAAGCCGGCCAAAACGCCAGGCTCGGCGGCGCCGATTTCGATCTGTTGGCGCATCAGGCGGATGACCAGGATTTCGGCCAGGCGTTCCAACACCTTGTCGGAACCGCAGCGCCGGGCCTCGGCTTCGACCAGGAACACGTCCAGCAACGCCCGCGTTTCGGCATTATGCACCGGCAGCGAGACGACCGCCGGCAAAGCCGCCATCAGCGGATTGGCCCCGCCGCCCCAATCGATCGCGCAGGCGACAAGCGGTCTTTCGCCCGGCCCCGCCGTGGGAATGCCGCCCCGCATCCGCATTTCCACACGGATCGGCGCATTACTGTCGGCGCAGGCGAACACCGCCATATTGCCTTCACCTAAGGGAACGCGGACGACCCTAAGGTCGAACCGGCTGATCAACGCGGATAAACGGTCGTAACGCTCTGCCATGGGATCACCGGGTGTTTTAATCTGATAATTTGGATTTTGGCGATTATAACTACTGTTACCGTGAAGGCCATCACCAATTTGAACCTCAGATCGTTTTCATCGGGAGTGACTTCACATGCTCATGCCACGCCAAAAAACGCCGGACCTCGTGCTCGAGACCGCCGGCGGCCAAACCTTCGACCTGTCCGCCGAAACATCGGAACGCGGCACAGTCATCTGTTTCTATCGGGGTCTGCATTGCCCGATTTGCGCCAATTACCTGACTGAACTGGAAAAGCTGACGCCCGAGTTCGCCAAGCGCGGCGTCGGCACAATCGGTGTCTCGACCGATGACCAGGAACGGGGCAAAGGGATGGCGGAAAAGATCAACGCCAAGGAACTGCGCATCGGCTACGGCATGAGCCTGGCCAAAGCCAAGGAATGGGGATTGTTCATTTCGACCTCGCGGGGCAAGACCTCGATCGGGATCGAAGAACCGGCCCTGTTCGCCGAACCGGGCCTGTTCATGGTCACCCCGGAACAGACCCTGTACTACGGCTCGGTCCAGACGATGCCGTTCGTCCGCCCGCATTTCTCGGAACTGGTCGCCGCCTTGGATTTCGCGATCGAGAAGAACTATCCGGCCCGGGGCGAATACACCGGTCCGATCTAAAAGAGCTTAATTGATCGCACTCAGCGGGTTTTTCTCCAACCGCTCGCGATAGGCGGTCAGGAAGCTTTTGAAGTTCTGCGCCACGGCGACCCGGGCATCGACGCTTTCGGGCGAAATCAACCCGGCCGCCGGGCGCGCCGCGATCAAATCGAACGCCTTCGCGAATTCGGTCTGGTCCATGGCGGCGCCGAAGTTTGCCCGAACGCGGGCAAGGCCCCGTTCGTTGCCGCTGAGCGTCATGGCGGTCGCCAGATTGAGCATATAGCGCGCCTGTTTCGGATCCAGCGACTGCCCCCGTTGGATGCCGCTGTCCACGACCAAACGCTGCAACGCCTGCGCGGCTTCGTTCCAATCGCCCATCGTCCAATAGACTTCCGAGCGCAGCAACTCACCATCCAGGCTTTCGTCTTTCTCAATCACGGCCAAGGCGTCGGCGTAGCGCTGCTGATTCATCAAAGCCTGCACCAGCAGGTGATTTCGCTGCTGCGTCAGCTCCGGCGACAGTCCCGGCCCCGCCGTCGTGCGGATCGCCTGTTCGGCGTCCTTGTACTTCTGCTCCAACAGGTGAATCAGGGCCAGCCGCGCACCGACCCGCGCCTTCTCCGACCCTTGTAGGCGATATTTGATCTGTCCGTCGAGCAACGCCGCGGCCTGGTCCAACAGGTCCACCCCAACCAAGCGATCGGCCAAATTCTGGATCATCTTGTCGCCAAGTGCCCCAGCCGGGGTCAGTTCCTTGAACTCTTCATAGATTGCAATCGCCATCACCGGCGGCAAAACGTCTGCCTTGTTGTTCAGATACAGGTCGTTGAACGTATCCGACATCAACTTGGTGACCGCCTTGGCATCCGGATGATCGCGGAAATGCGTCGCCGCCTGACGCAGGGTCTGAAGCGCTTCGCGATACTTGTCCTGCTCCAGATACAAAGCACCGAGCCGCCGCAGCAAATCGAATTCGCGATTGTCGCCGCGCCAGGCAAAACGCTGGCGTTCCAGGTCCTCGGTCGCCTCCCGTTTGGTGATCCGATCCAAGCGCAGCAGTAATTCGGCCCGCGTGCGCGCCGCCCGGAACCGGGCCAGCCGATCGGGGCTGTCCATGACGTCTTCCCATAGGGTGATGGCCCCGTCGAAATCACCTTCCAACTCGGCCAAACGGCCCTGAACGAATTTGACCTGCGCTTCCTGCGCGGCATCCAAGTTGTCCGCCAATAGGGTCGAGATCATCGTCTCCGCCGTCCGCACGTCTCCGATTTCGACCACCGCCTCGGCGACAACGGTCAGCAGTTTGAACCGCAAGGCGCGCGGGTACGGCCGGGCAATCGGCCCGGAGCGGCGCAATTCAATGGAGGCGCCGTTCAAATCGCCATTGCCCGCCTGAACGATGGCGCGCCAGAATTCGCCTTCGTCGCTGCCGTTCAGGACCGGCTGATAAAGATCCTTGTCCGCAAGCTTCATCCGTCCCATCAGGTATTCGGCCCCACCGTGAAGCAGCAGCCATTCCCGATCCTGCGCCATGGCCGGATCGACGGCGACGACCCGGGCCAAAACCCCAAGCGCCTCGGCCGCGAAGGCATTCGCGAAATAGAACCGGGCCAGGTTCATGCGGGCTTCCTGCTGGCCGTTCTTAGGCGCGACGGCAATTGCCTGTTCCAACAGGGCACGGGTATGCAGGATCGCCGCCTCGTTCGGCGTGTCCCATTTCTCCAGGTCCAGAATACGCGCCAGCGGCCGCATCGCCGCCATTCGGGCACTTGCCGCCATTTCCTTGGATACCGGCGAAAACCGCAGCGGCGACGTCGGCGCGGCACTCGCGATTTCCACACCCTGGCGGAGTGCGCGAACCCGCACATCATCGATGCGCGGCGAAACGACGACGCCCTGGATCGAAGGAAGAACTTCGACCTGGGGATAGGCATAGGTCCCGGCCACGCCATGGCCCAGGGGGATACCCGGCACGATGATCAAGTTGTCGCCGACGATCGGGTCGGTCAGCGGAATGACCTTTCCAGGCTCGGGCAACGGCAGGAAGATGCGCGCGCCGATCGGCGAGTCCGGCTGGGCCTGGACCTCCAACGGGATTTTCGGCGTTCCTTCCTGGGCCCGGAAATCGACCAACCAAGCCAGGCCATCCCGCCGCATCGACGGATTGATATCCTTCGGCGTGGTCATCCGAAGCACGGTGGCCTGGGGGATATAGACCTGCTGTAGACTGGAAATCACCTCACCGCCCGCTTCCTGCAGCGCCGGGATATTGACGTTGGTCCGTTTGTCGAAAATCAGCCACAGAAAACCGTTGCGCCGGAAAGCCGCGGCGGCAACCGGCTCGCTCCAATCGAACCGCAGGCTGACCGTGCCGCCATCGCTTTTGGCGACGGACAGTTGCGCGTTCGGGGCCGGTCCGGCCGGGGCTTGTTGCGCGGCGGCAGCGGTGGGCGCCTGTCCCGACGCCTGGGCCGTCGCCGTCTGTTGGCCAGCAGGCTGACGCGACGCCGGAGCCTGTTGCTGCGTCGTATCGGTCTTGGCCGGCGGCGTCAGGCTGACCGGCCGATTGGGTGTGGCCTGCCCTTGCGGCAATTGACGCGCGGCGCGGGTGGCGCCCTCGGCGCCGCTGGCGGGTTGCGTCGGCTTGGCCGGGGCCGCAAGCGGGGCCGAAGCAACGGCGGGTTTTGCCGGGGCGGTGGCGACCGGCGGAACATCGCCGGCAGCCTTGGCCGCCGGGGCCGGCTTCTCGGCCTGAACCGGTTGAGATGCCCCCGGGACGGTGACCGTGGCCGGAACCTTGACCGGCTCCTGCCAAGGTGACGGCTCGCTCACGTCGATGGCGATTTTCGTCCCGGCATAGAAGTCACGCACGGTGGACCGCGGCGGCACCGAGATCACCGCGACCGTACGGCCACCCGCAGACGCGGACCGCAATCCGCCGACGAACAACGGCGGACGGCTATTGATATCGGCGTCGTCGATTTTGGCCGGGGCTTCGAATGTGATCGTCACCAAGCCGCCATCCTTGGCGATCTTGTACGGCACGCGCCGAGGCCAATCGAATACGACGCGGGTAAAGGTCGCATGCGCACCGGCACGCACGTTGATCGAGGGCGCGTCCTGGGCCTGGACGGCAACAGCACCGGCGACGCCCAACAGGGCGACCAGGGAAAGGGCGATGGTGAGGCGGCGGATAAAGCGGATCATTGCAGCCCCCCGGAGGTCGGGAAGACCACGATATCGACACGTCGCCCCATCAGGCGGCGTTTATCGTCGGGCATCGGCGGCAGCTGGGCATATCGGCTATCGGAATACCCGAAAGCGACGATCGGTTCCTGATACCCCGCAGCCCGCAGCTGGTTGGCCACGGCGGCGGCGCGGGCGGTCGACAATTCCCAATTCGATGCATAGTCGCCGCCGGATACGGGCGACGGATCCGAATGGCCGTTCACACCCAATTGGTTGGCGATGGTGCTGAGGATCCCGCCCAATCGGAACAAGGCATCGCGCGCGCGATCCGTCATGACCGCGCGTCCCGCTTCGAACAACAAATCCCCAGGCAGTGCCAGGACCAATCTGTCCTCCAACCGCATGAATTGCGTTTGCTTAAGCAATTCATCGTTATCCATCTTTTCCCGCAGCACGGAAGATAGATAATCCAGGTTAATGGCGCGTTTACGGAACACCGTCGCGATGTTGTGCGTCGCGGTCGAGGAAATGGGCGTTTTCACCTGTTCCGGGGCCAAACTTTGCGACAGGGAATCGATCACGTTTTCCCACCGGTCGAGCTTGACGTTCGACATGGAAAACAACATCACGAAAAACGTCAGCATCAGCGAAACCAGATCGGTAAAGGTCATCAGCCACATCTGCGACGCCTTGTGATCGCGTTCCATCTCGCTTTCCGAGCGGCGGGGCATCAGCATCTCAACCGCCCCCCCTATTCCTGACCGCTGCGGTCTTCATCCGCCTGGAAACGCAGGCGGGTTTCGGATTCACGGCGGATATGGAACCACATCGTCACGTCGTTGGGGTCACCCGGCTCGATGCCGATGGCGATGCTGTCAGGCGGCAGGCCGCGCTGCGACATTTCACGGGCAAACGCCCCGGCGCGGGCCAATTCCAGGGTTTGCGACTGTGGCAGGCCGCCGTCGTCGCGCACCCGCGTCCCGATCACGAATTCCAGATCGAACCGCAATCCGGGCGGGCGTCCGCTGGCGGCGGCGACGATCCTGTCCAGCAATTCGAACTGATTGGCCTGAATCCGCGCCTCGCCCTCGACAAACAAGGTATTCGCCGGAATTTGCACCTGCATCAGGCGTCCCGGATGCACGACCTTGACCTTGGCGACCTGCAAAGCGGCCGCGAAAATGTCAGTGACCGTTTCCTGGTACTGCTGACCGGCGACAAGATCGCCTTCCTTGGATTTGAAGCGGGTCGGGTCGGTCGACGGCGGAACGATCGACGTGAAGGTCGACGTCAGGCTGTCCATCACCGACTTGGTCTTGACCTCTTCCAACGTGGAAATGGTGACCAACAGGATGAAAAACGCCAAGACAAGCAGGAACAGCGACAGGAACAACGCGGGCGTGTTGGGTCCGCGTGCGCTATCCGATATGGGCGTTAGGAATGTGCGTTCAGCCATGACCGGGAGTCTAACAGAATCCTGGTAAACGGGGCCTTACCAAAACAGGGGAAATTAAGGCGCCGGTTCAGTCGAAACTGTTCAACAAAGCGTCGATATCGTCCTGCGACATGGCCTGCTCTTTCATCTGCGGGCCATGCAGAAGGTCTTCGTCCGACGGCTTTTGCTCTTCCGGCTCGGGCTCGGCTTTCGGGTTTGCCGCCTTGTACTTGGCGATTTCATCGCCGAACGCGGTCAACAGGGCGTCGACCTTTTCCTCGATATGGTGCAAGGCACCGACTACCTTGGTAATGCGCTGGCCCGTGATGTCCTGAAAGCCGCAGGCTTCATAGATTTTGGTCGTGGCATCCATCAGCTGATCGGCGTTTTTGCCTTTCAGCTTCGACATCACGTCCTCGATCTCACTGACGGCGTCCATGATCGAATTGGTGGCGTCGGCGGTGGCCTCGACGATGGCGTCCAACTCGTCCGCCGCCTTGGGCAGGAACTCGTCTTTCACTTCGTCGGGGCGCAGGGCCGCAATGTCCGATTTAGCTTCGGAAATAAAGCGGGACAGGCTTTCAAGCTCTTCATAGAGCCGGACGTCCACAGCCGACAGATCGCCCTGCATGGTGGAAAGGATCGCTTCCACCACGTCGGCGATTTCCGTCACATTGACCGTGTCGCCAGGGGCCCGCCCCAGCTCCTGGAGACGAGCGGCCAACTCGGGATCGACCGAGTCTTGCGCCATAACAGTCTCCTCAGAACTCGCCGAGGACGCTGACCAGCTTGCCCTTGAGCGTTTCGGCGTTAAACGGCTTCACGATATAGTTCGAAACGCCCGCCTCTTTGGCCGCGATCACGTTCTCGGACTTACTTTCCGCGGTGATCATGATGAACGGGATGTGCTTCAGCTTTTCGTCGGCGCGGACTTCGCGCAGCAACTGAATGCCCGTCATCGGCTCCATGTTCCAGTCGGAGATGACCAGGCCGAAAGACTTCGACCGCAGCTTTTTCAGCGCTTCCGAGCCGTCAGAAGCTTCATCAATGTTCTTGAAATTCAACTGACGCAAAAGGTTGCGCAGAATCCTGAGCATGGTTTGGTAGTCATCCACGATCAGGACGTTCATATTCAGGTCGACAGCCATCGTTTACTCCGTGCTTTGCGCAGGGGATTATGATTATAACCTCAGCAAAATGCAGTTTATTCAAGGCATTCCGCAGGGCAAGCGTTTTTAGCCCTACTAGGCCCAAGGTCATAGCCAAAAATTGGACTAATTACCTTTATCCAGGCCATCACGCGGCAAGGAACGCAGATCGCGCAACTGCACCGTGACTTCGCGGGCCTTTTCCGGGTTCATCTTGGCCATGACAGGAGCCAGTTTGCGTTCTTTCATGCGCTGGGCCACTTCCAGCAGGGTATCCATCTCGAGATCTTCGAAAATCCGGGCCGCATCCTTCGGCTTCATGTTTTCATAGATCTTGACCAAGCTTTCCATCTTGGTTTCCTGCTGCTTGTCGAACACCTTGATTCGGCTATCGATTTCGCCTTGCAGGTCCTTCAATTCGGCAATCTTGCGATCGATCCGGGCCTCGGCGGCGGCCAGCATTCCCTGACGAACCCGCATTTCCTGTTCCCGCGCGTCGATCTCGCGGCGGCGGTCGGCCAAGCGCTGCAACAGGTCGATTTCCTGAGGCGTCAGCAAGGTCGGGTCTTCGGTCAGCAACTTGGATTGGGCCGGGTCGCCAACGGGGGCGGCAGCGCCAGCCGCCGCACCGGCGGGCGCAGAGGCCTGTTCCCCAGCCGGGGGCAATGCCGCAGCAGGCGCCGCACCGGGGGCAGCTCCACCGGCGGCCTGCGGCGTGGTCGGGGGCGTTTCGGTCTGCGCCTCGGCGCCAGCAACCTGAATGGCGTTATTGGTCAGGCCGTCCACGCTGGTCCAGATGTCGCCGATTTTGACGGTCAGCAACATCGACGCCACGAAGATCGTCACCGGCAGAAAGCGGAATTTGCTAAAGGGGTTCATTCAAGCGTCCGTCGGTTCCATGTCCGCCCCGCTCATCCGGGGCCCAATGCCATCCCAAGGGCCATTCCAGGGTGATGCCCAGGCCTTAATTGGCCGAGCGAATGGCTTTCAGCAAGGCGCGTTCGGCTTCGGAACGTGGGGTCGAAGCCGGTTTTTCGTCTTCATCGGCGACCGCAGCGCGCGGGCTCGCGACCTTCGGGGCCGTCCGCGGGCGGGCCGGTTCCACCGCTTCCAGCGGATCGGCCGTTTCGACACCGCCGGCGGCGGCGCCATGTTCGTCCCGCGCCATACGCACGTTTTCTTCCAACCGGTCGGCGGCAATGGTGCCGCGATCGACCAGGAAGACCAAGTCGTCACGCAGGCTTTCAGCTTTGGCAAGTTGATCCTGCAACGCATCCGAGGCGATCCGCAGGTCGCCGATGCTTGCCGTGGCGCGGGTGGTCGCGTCGTTGAACGTCGCGGCCAGTTTCTCCATCTGCTCGCGGTTTCCGCGGAAACGGGTCAAGCGCCGGTTAAGGATCACCGAATACCAGATCATGACGACCAACAGCAGGGCCAGCACGATTTCAAGCGTCAGGGAAAAGGTAAAAGCCACGTCTTGTCTCTCCGTCCCCTGGTCTTATTCCGCCCATCCGCGTCGACTAGATGGCGAAATCGGGGTTGATCACTGTGCTCAGTTTACCCCCCGGTTTCTGAACGAATTGCTAACCGGGAAGTGAAATCGCAGGCTCGCCGGATCAGGACGTCTTGGGCGCGCGGTCGATGCGGTCTTCGATCCGAACCGCGATACGGCCGCCCTTGCGCCCCATCCGGCCGATATACAAAGGCACGTTGCCGCAAGACAACATCACCGGGCTGTCCGGCGTGGCATTGAGCATCATTTGCGAGCCTTCCTGAAGCTCGAACACCTTTTGCAGGCTGACGACCTGCTGGTCGATAACGGCTTCCAGGTCGACCTCGGTCATCCACAGTTCTTCAGCCAGGTGGGTTTCCCAAATCGAGTCACGACCGAACTTTTCACCCATGAACATCTGCAGCAGCAGTTCACGGACAGGTTCCAGGGTCGCGTAAGGCAGCAACAGTTCCAGACGCCCGCCACGGTCTTCCATGTCGATGCGCAGGCGCGTCACGATGGCCGCGTTCGACGGGCGCGAAATGGTCGCGAACCGGGGGTTGGTCTCCAGTCGATCAAACCGGAACGTCACCGGGCTGAGCGGTTCGAACGCCGCCGACAGGTCGGTCAGCATGACGTGAATCATTCGTTCGACCAGCGAGCGTTCAATGGTCGTATACGGGCGCCCTTCGATACGCATCGCCGCCGTACCGCGACGACCGCCCAACAACACGTCGACGATCGAATAGATCAGCGACGAGTCGACCGTGATCAGGCCGAAGTTGTCCCATTCCTCGGCCTTGAACACGCTGAGCATGGCCGGCAGGGGGATCGAGTTCAGATAATCGCCGAAGCGAATGGACGCGATGTTGTCGAGCGAGACTTCGACGTTGTCCGAGGTAAAGTTACGCAGGCTGGTCGACATCAGACGGACGAGGCGGTCGAACACGACCTCAAGCATCGGCAGACGTTCGTAGGAAACCAGCGCCGACGACAGGATCGCCTGGATGCCCGATTTCTCGGCGCCTTCCTCGTGGCTGTCGTCAAAACCCAGCAGGCTGTCGATTTCGTCCTGGTTCAGGACGCGGGTCGCTTCGGGGGCCGACATACCGACATCGGTCGAGGCGCCGCCGTCACCGCCGCCGCCGCCCATCATGGCTTCCCATTCGGCGGCCAGTTCGTCCTGCTCGTCGCCGCCACCGCCGCCGCCGTCACCGCCGCCGTCACCGGCCAGGGCGGCTTCCCATTCGGCAGCCATCGCGTCTTGATCTTCGTCAGCCGGACAAGTCATCCGTCACATCCCCTGCGTGCCATAAACCTACTGAACCAGCATTTCCTTGAACAGGACGTCCTTGACGTGGGCCGGCGCCGTCGCCGCCCGCACCCGCCGCAGCAATTCCTCGCGCAGGCGGTACATCCCGGCGGAGCCCTGCAAATCCTCGATCCGCAGTTCCCGCAGATAGACCTGGAAGTTATCCATCACCCGGTCCTTGACCGCATCGATGATCAGTTTGTCCTGCTCGTTGGTCACTTCGAGCGAGACCTTCATCTTCAGAAACTGCGATTTACGGCCCGAGGTATTCAGGTTGACCAACACTTCCGGCAGGTCGTGGAATAGGCCGACGCCCTCGGCCATTTCGCCGGACTCGGCATGGGACCCGCCGTCCTTGCCCGTGATCATGGACAGGACCGGCTCCAACAGCCCGGTGAAGAACGCGGCAGCCGCGCCGCCTACGACCAGCAGCAGAACGGCAACGATGATAATGAGCTTCTTCTTTTTGCCTTTTGAGGCACCGTCGGAAGCACCACCTTCTTCGCCGTCGTCGTCCGCACCGCCGACTTCTTCATTTTCGAGATCGTCGTCAGCCATGTTTTGGGCAACCGTTTCCTAACGTCCTGAAATCTTACGTCCGGAAACATTAGATTCAGGTCGTTAACAAGTCGTTGAGGCGGAAATAAAGACAACCTGCCGATACAGCCATCGGCCGGTCGCTTTCGCACCATCATATCAAACCGCCCCAGTTTGCCGCAATCGGCCCGCCTCTAGGCAGAAACTGCCCGGCAATCCCTGCATGAAAACCCTGTTTTTCCCGGTTCAAACCGGCCCGATAATTTAAATAATCGTTGTTTTTCAATGATTTGAAAAACTGGCACGGTCGCTGCAACAGTTGGCGCAGAAGTATCTGAACTGCCTTTCGGATGAAGGCCCCGATAAAAAACATAAGGGGCCACGCCGGAAGAGAACGAATAGAACGGGAAAAATCAGATGGAAACCTCAGCGGTTATTGCCGCTTCGCGCCAAGGTGCGCTCAAACGGCAGCTAGAGATTGTCGCGAACAATCTCGCGAACATGAGCACCAATGGCTACAAGTCGAGCCAGATGATGTTCGTCGAGCACGTCGTTAAGAGCAAAGGCGGCGAACGGCTTATCAGCCCCAACCTGACTTATACGCGTGACATCGCGACCCGGATCGACGTCTCTGACGGCGCCATTGAAACCACGGGCAACCCGCTCGACCTGGCGATCCGCAACGACGGCTTCTTCGTCGTCCGCGACGCCCAAGGGCAGGAATATTACACCCGAAACGGTCAGTTCCGGTTGGATACCACCGGCCAGATCGTCAACCAGCAGGGCCATGCCCTGATGGCCTCGGGCGGTCAGCCGATCATCCTCAGCCCCAACGACTCCCAGATCAACGTCGCCCGCGATGGCACGTTGTCCACGGAAAACGGGCAACTAGGGAAAATCCGGGTCGTCCGGTTCGACAACCCGCAGGACATGCAGCGCACCTCGGGCGCCATGTTCACCTCGCAAAATCCGCCGACCGACATCGCCGCCCCGGACATTATCCAGGGCTCGCTGGAAGGTTCGAACGTCGAGCCGATCATGGAGATGTCGCGGATGATCGAATTGCACCGCAGCTACGACAGCGCCAAGTCGTTCATCGAGAAAGAAGACGAACGCCAAAAGTCGATGATCCAGGGCCTGACGCGCGACGCGTAAAGGCCAGACACGAAACGTCATCCGGCAAAACGCCGGGCATGAAAACGCAGCACCGATAACAAAACGGGCAAGCGAAAGGACGGGAAAATGAGATCGCTTGATATTGGCTCGACGGGCATGATTGCCCAGCAGCGAAATGTCGAGGTTATTTCCAACAACCTCGCGAACATGAACACCACCGCCTACAAACGGCGCCGGACCGAATTTCAGGATCTGATCTATCAGGATATCCGGCGCGTCGGTTCGACCTCGTCCGACAACGGCGACGTGGTGCCCACGGGCGTGCAGCTCGGTCTGGGCGTGAAAATGGCGGCCGTGTACCGCATTCACGAACAGGGCAACCTGTCGGCCACGGACAACACCTTCGACATCGCCATCCAGGGCAAGGGCTTCTTCCAAGTCACCCTGCCGACCGGCGAAACGGCCTACACCCGTGACGGCACGTTCCAGCTGAACGAAAACGGCCAGGTCGTGACCCATGACGGTTACTTGCTGGACCCGGCCATCACGGTTCCTTCAGACGCCATCGACGTGACCATCAACGCCTCGGGCGAAGTTCTGGTGAAGATCGAAGGCCAGGTGCAGTTCTCGAACGTCGGCCAGATCCAGACCGTGAATTTCCAGAACGAACCCGGTTTGGAATCGATCGGAAACAACCTCTACAAGGAAACCCCCGCCTCGGGCACCGCGACCACGGGCAACCCGGGCACGGAAGGCTTCGGCACGATCCTGCAGGGGTTCCTGGAAACGTCGAACGTCAACGCGGTGGAAGAGATCTCCAACCTGATCTCGGCACAGCGCGCCTATGAAATGAATTCCAAGGTCATCCAGACCTCGGACGAAATGCTGGGGACCCTGACCTCGCTTCGGTAATCCGTGACAACGGTTGACCGACAGGCTCGGAAAGGAATGTGACATGACTGCTCGCAAAATGATCATCGCCGCCGCAATGGCTGTCGCCCTGGTTCCCATGGCGTCGCTATCCGCGATCGGCGCGACCAAGACCACCGCCTCGGCGGAAGCCCATGCCAAAACCGACGCGGCGAAACCCGAAATGTCGGTGCCGCTGTTGCGCGATGCAGTCACCGTCGATGACAAGGTCATCTACCTGGGTGACCTGTTCATCAATGCCGGCCCCTACGCGGACTCCGTCGTCGCTTATGCGCCGGCGCCGGGCGAACGGGCGATCTTCGATGCCCGCTGGCTGTATCGTGTGGCCCGCGCCTATCGCATGAACTGGCGTCCGTTGACGGCCCGTCAGCAGATCATCGTCGAACGGGTCAGCCAGATCATCGAACGGTCCGAAATCGTCGATACCCTGATGGCGGCCCTATACGAAAAAGGCGCCGATCCGGAATCCGAACTGGAACTGTCGACGCAGCTGACCCGCGTGCATATCGCGGGCACGGCCCAGCCGACGATCGGCGTCGACGACATCACCTACGATCCGCGCTCGCAGCGGTTCGCGGCCGTCGTCTCGATCCCGAAGAACGACCCGGCGGGCGAACGCCTGCGTCTGACCGGGCGTCTGTTCCCGGTGGTCAAGGTTCCGGTGCCGTCGCGCATTCTCGCCCGCAACGACGTGATCGGCGAACGCGACATCCGCTGGATCCGCCTGCGGACCGACCGGATCATGCCGGACACGGTGACCAAGGTCGAAGACATGATCGGCATGGCGCCCAAGCGCAGCCTGCGGCCCGACGAAATCATCCGTCGCTCGGACATTGAGCGCCCGATCCTGGTCGAACGCGGCTCCCTCGTCACGGTCACCCTGACCCATGGCCCCATGGCCCTGACGGCTCAGGGAAAGGCGCTGGAACACGGTGCGCTGGGCGATACGGTCCGGATCATCAACCGACGCTCCAAGACCGTGTTCGAAGGCGAAGTCGTCGGCCCCGGTCGGGCCAAGGTCCAGATCGCCGCGATCCGAGAATTGGCTCAGAACCGGTAACGAACAGCAACTAGAACGCGCACGAAAGGCAGACGGTCCCCTTCCCTCACTCTAACGGGACCAGCAAGGAGAATTCCGATGAACGGCTCGATCACTTCTCAAACCCGCCGCCTCATTCGCACCACCGCCGTGGTTGCGGTCCTGGCGGGCGCGCTGACCGGCTGCAACACCCTGACCCGCCTGTCGCAGGTCGGCGAGGGCCCGGCGATCACGCCGGTCCAGAACCCGACGGCGCGGCCGGATTACAAGCCCGTCTCGATGCCGATGCCGGCGCCGAAGATGGCCGAAGTCAACCCCAACTCCCTGTGGCGAGCCGGTGCGCGGGCGTTCTTCAAGGATCTGCGCGCCAAACAGGTCGGCGATATCGTGACCGTGCAGATGACCTTGGATGACAGCGCCAAGCTGGACAACAAGACCGAGCGCGATCGCACCGACGCGGAAAAAGCCAACCTGACGAACATTCTGGGCTTCGAAGGCGAATTGACCCGCTACCTACCCGATGGCGTCAGCGCCGCCAACATCGCCAACTTCGGCAACACCCATGCGACCTCGGGCGACGGCACGATCGAACGGTCGGAAAGCATCAGCCTGACCTTCGCCGCCGTGGTGACCCAGGTCCTACCCAACGGCAACCTGGTGATCATGGGCCGCCAGGAGCTGCGGGTGAACGCCGAATTGCGCGAACTGATGGTAACCGGCGTGGTCCGCCCGTCCGACATCGACTCCGACAACAAGATTTCCCACGAGAAAATCGCCGAAATGCGCGTCGCCTACGGTGGCCGCGGCACCCTCAGCGATCTGCAGCAACCCCGCTGGGGCATGCAGCTTTGGGACATTCTCTTCCCGTTCTAAGAGCACGACACTCCTCTGAACGAACACCAGTTTCCCGTTCTAGGTTCGCTAGAAAGAACCTGGAAACAACTCAGGGCCGGCGCTTTGCGCCGGCCTCTTTTTTTTAGGAACTTGCTAGCGCAAGTTCCCACTATATCGGGCGCTTGGGGTTGGCCGGGGCGGCCAAGCCGCCCCTGCTCCCGCTCATCCCACACCTGCCCGTCTTGACTTCGCCAACCGTCCCGCCTACCTCATCCCCATGGTTACGCACGCTCAATCCCGGTTTTCTTTGCGCAAGCTGCATCCCATCGCGGGAGGCTAGCCCCCGGCTTGGCGACGTCGCGTCCCCAGCCGTGGGGACCGGGCTGTCAGCTCCGACCATCTGAGCGCAACGCCCCCTGACGCGACACCCGTACCACTTTCATTCAATCCCCCATCGACCGCGCCGCCATTGGGTTTGGCGCGTGCCGATCAGTTAGGAGTCTCAGCAATGGCGCTGCAGAAACCCGCTATTACGATTTCACAATCCGATCACGAGCGCCTATGGCGGCTCGGCACCCAGTTGCTTCAAAAGAACCAGGATCTCGCAGAAGAGCTTTTGGACGAGTTGGACCGCGCCGCGATTGTCGAGGATGCCTGCGTCCCCAACGACGTCGTCACCATGGGGGCCCGTCTGAGGTTCACCACCGACACCGGCGATGATCGCTCGATCACCCTGGTTTTTCCGGATGAAGCCGATATTTCGGCCGGGTGCATTTCGGTACTGACGCCGATTGGGGCGGCGCTTATCGGCCTGTCCGCCGGTCAGTCCATCGACTGGCAATCGCTGGATGGGCGTCAGCACTGCCTGACCGTTCAATCGGTCGAACGGCAGCAATAATAGGCCCAAAAACAAGAACGCGCGGCGTTGGTTGACCCAAATCGCCGCGCGTTCCCGGAATTCTTCGATACGAACCTAGTCGTCGCGGTGTGTCCGCTCCATACGTTCGTGGCGTTCCTGAGCCTCGATCGACAGCGTCGCGATCGGGCGGGCTTCAAGGCGTTGGACGCTGATCGGCTCGTCCGTTTCCTCGCAATAGCCGTAGGAACCGTCTTCGACCCGCTTCAGCGCTTCATCGATCTTGGAGATCAGCTTGCGCGCGCGGTCGCGGGTGCGCAGTTCAAGGGCGCGCTCCGTTTCGATCGAAGCGCGGTCGGCGATATCAGGCTCGATAATGCCGCCTTCCTGCAGGGATTGAAGGGTCTCGTTGGATTCCTCAAGCAATTCGGCACGCCACTTCAGGAGTTTCCTGCGGAAATACTCCAGCATGACCGGATTCATGAAATCCTTGTCTTTTTTCGGATTGTAGTCTGGCGGAACGGTGATGGTCATATTCGGTCGTCTCTCCGGATGACTGCCAGGGTGCCGTTGGTCGACGGGCGCGGAATATAAGGTTCGAGCGGCCAGAGGGCAAGCCACCATTTATCCCGCCCTGGGGATCACCAACCCATTGATTTCAGAGAAATTGCCGAATGCCCCGGGTAGGCTTGGCCTAGCGGCTCAACTTCGCCAGTTCGACCTCGGCCCGAAGCTCGATCTCATCAAGCAGCGAGTCCAGCTCCGGATCGTCGGACTGAGGCCGTTGTTCGCGCAGAGTCTGCGCCAATTCGACCACCTTGTCCTTGGAAATGCTCCCGGTCAGCAAGGCCATCTGAAGGTCTTCCAGTCGGTCGAGAATCCGATCGCCACGCGCCATCAACAAGCCGCGCGAACGACCTTGCGTTGCGTCATCCGCAGCCTGAAGCGCCAAAACGGCCTCGATCCCGGCGACACCGCCACCGGAAACCACACCCGCCGCCGGCTCTGCCCCGTCGGAGGTCGCCGCCCGCAGGTCATCGGCGAAACCGTCGGACGACGAAACGCCCGATTTGCGTTTCGACTTGTCCACGCCCTTGGCTGAACCGACGTTGGAAACCTTCATGACTTCACCCCTGTTGCGGCGCCCTATTCAGGCAGGATCATTGTGCCATGGGGTTTCTTGCCGCGTGGTTAACGCCGCCGCCCCCAATGCCTGGCGCCGATGGCCATCAGTCTGGCGCATGAGTGATGAAAACGCCAGGAGGATGAAGTTCACACTTGGCTCTGCACCGCTTTCACACGCATAGCCGGGCATGCTTCGGCAAATGAGATTGACTTGCAATCGCCCCTCGCGATCAGTATAACTTCGCTACGAAGTTGATAATAATTCGCAATTTCAGGCGAGCTCGAACAAAAACCCGGAACGGGAGGGGGCCAGTTTTCAACGAGCCACGGACCTGGGATTCACAAACGAACCGAAGAAGGATTTCGAAACGTGAGAACCGATCTGCCTCGCACCAAGCGTCTGTTCGCGGCCCTGGCCGTGACGGCGTTGACCGTCGTCGCCGGCGCAAAAGCCCAGGCGGCCGACATTGAATTGAACCTCTATTCCTATCGCCAGCCCTTTCTGATCAAGCCGCTGACCGACGCCTTCACCAAGGAGACGGGCATCAAGGTGAACACCGTGTTCGCCAAAAAAGGCATGCTCGAAAAGATCAAGGCCGCCGGCGACAACAGCCCCGCCGACGCGGTCGTGACCGTCGACATCGGTCGCTTGTACGCGCTGAAGGAAGCGGGCGTTCTGCAGTCCATCAAGTCCGATGTCCTGGAAAAGAACATCCCGGCCCATTTCCGTGACCCGGAAGGCATGTGGTATGGCCTGACCTCGCGTGCTCGTGTCGTGCTGGTGTCCAAGGAACGGGTCAAGCCGGGCGAAATCAAAACCCTGGAAGACCTCGCCGATCCGAAGTTCAAGGGCAAGATCTGCACCCGCTCGGGCAAGCATGCCTATAACGTCGCCCTGATCGCGTCGATGATCGCCCACCACGGCGAGGAAGCGGCCGAAAAATGGCTTGATGGCGTGAAGGCTAACCTGGCCCGCAAGCCGCAAGGCAACGACCGCGCCCAAGCCAAAGCCGTGTACGAAGGCGTCTGCGACATCGCCCTGTCCAACAGCTATTACATGGGCAAGATGATGACCAACGACAAAAAGCCCGAGCAAAAGGAATGGGCCAATGCCGTTCGCCTGACCTATCTGAACCAGGACGGTCGCGGCAACCACATGAACATCTCGGGCGCCGCCGTGACCAAAAGCGCCAAGCACAAGGAAGCCGCGGTCAAGCTGCTGGAGTTCCTGTCGTCCGACGAAGCACAGCGCATCTACGCCGAGGATAACCAGGAATACCCCGTGAAGCCGGGCATTCCGTTTTCCAAGGTCGTGAAATCCTGGGGCGACTTCAAAGTCGACACCCTGTCGCTGGAAAAAATCGCCAAGCTGCGGCCCGCCGCCTCCCGACTGGTGGACAAGGTAGGGTTCGACGACGGCCCCGGCAGCTGATTCGTCCCACAGCGAACCAGCAGGCAGAGACGCTGCGGGGTTTCCCCCCGCGGCGTTTTCTGCTTTTTTGACGCCCGCAACCTGGGAGCCTTCTAGACTTGTCGCACCCCACCGCCGTCGCTGACCGGCCCGCCACCCGCGCGCTAAGCCGATTCCTACCGTCCGACCGATGGGGCATCGCGACCCTGGTCGTGGCGCTGTTCGTAGCGACGCCGTTGATCGCCGTGGCGATCATTGCCCTGACCCCGGCCCCCGATATCTGGAAGCACCTCTACAACACCGTCCTGTTCGGCTATGTCCGGCGGACCGTCACCCTGATGTTCGGGATCGGCCTGGGGACCTTCATCCTGGGCACCGGCACGGCTTGGCTGGTCACCATGTGCCGCTTTCCCGGGCGTGGCTTCTTCAACTGGGCCCTGATCCTGCCGTTGGCGGTGCCGACCTATATCCTGGCCTTCGTCTTCACCGATCAATTGGAATACGCCGGGGCGGTTCAGGTCGCCCTGCGCGACATGTTCGGCTGGCGCAATCGTCAGGACTATTGGTTCCCAGAGATCCGCTCCATGGGCGGGGCGATCACGGTCATGACCCTGGTCCTCTATCCCTATGTCTACTTGCTGGCCCGGGCCGCGTTTCTGGAACAATCCGTCTGCGTGATCGAAGTCAGCCGGACCCTCGGCAAAAACGCCTGGCAGAGCTTCTGGCATGTCGCCCTGCCCTTGGCCCGCCCAGCCATCGTGGTCGGCATGACCTTGGCGATGATGGAGGCCTTGAACGACTTCGGGACCGTCGATTTCTTCGGCGTGCGAACCTTCACCGCCGGGATCTATGACGTCTGGCTGAACATGGACAGCATTTCGGGCGCGGCTCAATTGGCCGCCGTGTTGATGATCTTCGTGATCGCCTTGATCATGCTGGAACGCAGCGCCCGGCGCGGCCAAAAATATCATCACACCTCGACCAAGATGCAGGCCCTGCCCGGGTATAAACTGCGTGGCGCCCGCGCCGGTCTGGCCATCGCGTTCTGCGCCCTGCCCATCGTGCTCGGCTTCATCCTGCCGGCCATGGTCCTGTTGTCCTACTCGGTGGTGTTCTTCGACGTGGCCTTGAAGGCCAATTTCCTGACCATCACCTTGAACAGCCTGACCCTGTCCTTCGGCGCGGCGGTGGCCGCCGTCGGCATCGGATTGGTGCTGGCTTACGGCCTGCGGATGGGGTCCGGCCCCCTGCCCCGTGCCGCCGTGCGCTTCGCTTCGGTCGGCTATGCCGTTCCCGGCGCGGTCCTGGCGATCGGCGTGATCATCCCATTGGCGAAATTCGACAACGCGATCGATGCACTTTCCAGCCAGTTGTTCGGCGTCTCGCCCGGATTGCTGTTCAGCGGCACCGTCGTCGCCATCCTGTACGGCTACCTCGCGCGTTTCCTGGCCTTGTCTTTCGGTACGGTCGAGGCCGGCCTGGGTAAGGTTTCACGCAACATGGACGGCGCCGCCCGGACCCTGGGGGCCACGCCGTTCCAGACCATGGCCCGCGTCCATTTTCCCCTGGTTCGGACCAGCCTGATGACCGCGGGGCTGCTGGTGTTCGTCGACTGCATGAAGGAATTGCCGATCACGATCATCCTGCGGCCGTTCGGCTACGACACTTTGGCAACCTTCGTGTTTCAATACGCCTCGGACGAATTGTTCGAAGAATCCGCCCTGGGGGCCTTGACCATTGTCGCCGCAGGCTTGATACCCGTGGCTATCCTAGCCCTGACCACCCTGCGCAGCCGACCCGGCCACGCCACAGGAAGCTGTTCGGCATGATCCCGCCGCTAACGACGCAACAGACGATGAACAATACGACCGCGCCCGGCCTGCATATGCAGAACGTATCCCACGCCTTCGGAAGCCACGAAGTCGTCATTGACGTCTCGGTTTCCGTCGAAGCCGGCGAACTTGTGTGCCTGCTGGGTCCGTCCGGCTGCGGCAAGACCACGCTGTTGCGTTTGGCCGCCGGACTGGAAGACCTTCAACGTGGGCAAATTCGCTTTGGCGACGAGGTCATCGCCGATTCGTCGCAGGGCCGCCAGGTCCCGCCCGAAGGCCGCAACGTCGGCCTGATGTTCCAGGATTTCGCCCTGTTTCCCCATCTGACGGTGATGGAAAACATCGCCTTCGGTCTGCCGCAGAAGAACGCCGGGCGGGTCGGCTGGGTGCGGGACACTCTGGCCTCGATGGGATTGGCCCAATACGCCGATGCCTATCCGCATGTTCTGTCCGGCGGACAGCAGCAGCGCGTCGCCTTGCTGCGCGCCCTGGCGCCGACGCCGCGTGTCCTGTTGTTGGACGAGCCCTTTTCCGGCTTGGACGTGAACCGCCGGGCGCAAATCCGCCAGGACACCTTCCAAATCCTGTCCCAGGCCGGGATCGCGACCTTGATGGTGACCCACGACCCGGAAGAAGCCATGTTCATGGCGGACCGCATCCTGGTCATGCGTGGGGGCCGCATCGTCCAGGCGGGACGACCGATGGATATCTATTTCAAGCCGGAAGATGCTTTCGTGGCCGAGTTATTCGGCCCGATCAACGCCCTTCCCGGCCAGGTCTCCGGCAGCCAACTGCAGACGCCGCTGGGTGCTTTTCCCGCGGGCAGTCAGCAAGACGGCGCGACGGTCCGGGTGCTGATCCGGCCCGAGGCCCTGGTCCTATCCCTCCCGGCAGAAAGCGCGCAAGGGCCCGCCTTGACGGTGATGTCGGCGCGTTCGCTCGGGCGCAGCACGCACCTGACCTTGTTGCTGGAAGACGGCGCGGAAGGGACGGTTCTCAGCGCCCGCATGCCGGGGGTATTCCTGCCCGATGTCGGGTCCCGCGTTCATGCGCAGGTCGCCGCCGAAAGCCTGTTGGTTTTCCCGGCGGAATAAGGCCGAACACGGCAACATTTTCCGGGCACCCGCCGCACAGGCCGAAACACGGCATTCTTTGCCCATCCCCCATTAAAATAATTGCATTAAATTCAATGCATTAACCTGAATTCTCTTTGGCATTGTCCTTGCTACTGATTTGTTGGGAAAAAACCAAAGAGGGCGGCCCGGACGCGGGGCGCGACGTAAAATGGGTTTGAGCGTTTTTCAGCAAGCGACCATGGCGATGATGAGCCAGGCGCACAAACTGAGCACCATCTCGCAAAACGTGGCCAACCTGAACACGGATGGCTACAAGCGCACCGACACCGAGTTCCAGACCCTGATGAACAAGGGTTTCACCTCGATCGGCGCGACCACCGACGATGGCGCTTCCGGGACCACCCACAATGATTTGGGCGGCGTCAACGCGATCGACCTTCAGCGCATCACCCAGCAAGGCCAGGTACGCACCACGGACCGCAACCTCGACGTCGCTATTATCGGCGACGGGTTTTTCATGGTTTCGCCGGACCTGAACGTGAACGGCAACATTCAGTACACGCGGCGCGGATCGTTCGATATCAGCGTCACCGACCTGACCGACACCGTGACGATGGACGACGGCAACACGATCACCGTTAACCAAGGCTACCTCGCCGATCAATTCGGCAACTACCTGCTTGGATACGAAGTGAACGCGGACGGCACCTTCACCCTGGGCACGCCGGCCCCGATGCGCGTCGACCAATTCGCATTCGAAGAAATCGGCGAAGAAACGACCACTGCCTCGTTGGAGGTCAACCTGCCCGCCGACGATGCCGACGGCACGGTCCGGACCGGATCGATCAAAGTGGTCGATTCCGGCTACAACTCGCAAAACCTGCGGCTCGATTTCACCAAGGCATTCGGCACGGAAAACCTGTGGGATTTCCGCGTCCTAGGCGACAATATCACCAGCATCACGGCCTCGCCGGGCGCGACTTATACGCCCGTCACCACGACGTTGAACGACAACGTCGTCAGGTTCTCGACCGTGGCGGGCGGCGGCGGCGTGATCACCGTCTTCAACAACACCAATCCGAGTGGCGCACCGCAAGCGGGCGCGCAACTGGCCGGCACGTTCGCTGGATTGAAAGCGGGCGACACCATTACGATCGCCGGTAGCGCCGGTAACGACAATACCTATACGATCAAAAGCGTGTCCGATAACGGTGCGGAAATTACCCTCGATTCCGCCGTCGCGCTGGCAGCCGACGAAACGACGTCATCGGCGATCACGTTTTCGTCCACGGCAAATATCCCGCAACAGTTGGAATTCGCCAGCGACGGCTCTTTGTCCTCGGACTCGCTCTACACCTTCGACGTCACGTTCGATAACGGCGAAACCGCCTCGTTCGAATTCGATGTCGGCACCTTTACGCAATATTCCGGCGACTACGATTTCGGCTATTACCAGCAGAACGGCGCCGAAGCCGCCGCCCTATCCAACCTGTCGTTCGGATCCGGCGGCGAAATCTATGGCGAGTTCACCGACAACACCCGCCGCGCCTTGTTCAAAGTCCCCTTGGCGATCTTCCCGAACGCCGACGGCCTGCAGATGACGTCGGGGCAGAACTTCCTTGAGACGGAAGCGTCCGGTGAGCCCAACCAGGTCTTCGCGGACGAGTCCGGCTTCGCCGAATTCCTCGGCAATGCGCTGGAAGGCTCGAACGTCGATCTGGGCACCGAAATGAGCCGCCTGATCGCGGCGCAAGCGGCCTACAACATCGCCTCGACAACCTTCAAAACCGCCGACGAGATGCTTCAGGAAGCCGGAAACCTGAAACGATAATCTCCGTCGCGCAGCTATCGAAAATGCCTGGAAAGGGCGGCTGATCAGCCGCCCTTTCTTGTTTTTCGGGCCTCGGCAATTGTTGCCCATGACGTGGCTCCTCTTGCCCAGACCGCCCCCTTTCGACCCATCGCCTTCGAAATTTTTTCCTTATTTTTCAATTGATTACCACATCACTCTGAGTGGCACGCTTTTCGCTTAGATAAAGGCGGTAACAACCATGGCCCGCAAAGGGCAGGCATTCATCGATCGAGAAAACGAAGATGATGACGAGAACGGGAAAAATGAACGGCACTTTCGACAAGGTCCCCGCCATGATGGGCGGCGTCCTGCGCTTGGTTTCCGCCGCCGCGGCACTTTTCGTGCTGTTGAGCGTGGCCCTTCCGGCCACCGCGGGCGCGGCCTCGCGCATCAAGGACATCGTGGATTTCGAAGGCATCCGCGAAAACCAATTGGTTGGCTACGGCCTGGTCGTCGGCCTCGATAAAACGGGCGACAAGCTCCTAAACAACCATTTCACTATGGAAAGTCTTCGGTCCATGCTCAACCGTCTGGGCGTGCAGACCAACGATGCCATCCTTAAGTCCACAAATGTCGCCGCCGTCATGGTGACCGCCAACATGCCCGCGTTCGCCCGCCAGGGTTCGCGCATCGACGTGACGGTGAGCTCCCTCGGCGATGCCGACAACCTGCTGGGCGGCACCTTGCTGGTGACCCCGATGTTGGGCGCCGACGGCGAAGTTTACGCCGTGGCCCAGGGCCAATTGGCCGTCGGCGGCTTCACCGCCCAGGGCGCCGCCGAAACGGTGACCAAAGGTGTTCCGACCTCTGGCCGTATCGCCAACGGGGCCATCGTCGAACGCGAAGTCGCCTTTGAAATCGGCGACATGAATGTGGTCAAGCTGTCGTTGAAGAACCCTGACTTCACCACGGCCCGCCGCATCGCCCAGGCGATCAACGCCTTCCTGGGCACCACCGCGGCCCGCCCGTCCGATCCCAAAACCGTGCAGGTTCACGTTCCCGACAACTACCGGAACAATGTGGTCAACCTGCTGACCGACGTCGAACAGCTGCGCGTCGAGCCAGACCAAATGGCCCGCGTGTTGATCGACGAACAGTCGGGCACCATCGTGATGGGCGAGAACGTTCGGATTTCCACCGTCGCGATCGCCCAGGGCAGCCTGACGATCCGCATCACGGAAACCCAGCAGGTCTCGCAGCCGGGTCCGTTCGCCGAAGTCGGCACCACCACCACCGTCAATCGCACCGACGTTCAGGTCGATCAGGGACAGGACAAGCGCCTGACCGTGTTCAACGACGGCGTCACCCTTCAGGATCTGGTCAACGGCCTGAATGCCCTGGGCATCGGTCCGCGTGATATGATCACCATCCTGCAAGCGATCAAAGCCGCCGGCGCGCTGCAGGCTGAAATTCAGGTGATGTGATGAGCGGTATCGTAGACAGCTCGATGACCGGCCTGCAGGCGGCGTCCGCCGCCAAGACCGGCGCCATGGCCAACACGGCGCAGCACCACATGTCGACGCAGCGCATGCGCGCCGTGGCCGAAGACTTCGAAGCCGTGTTCATTTCCGAAATGATCCGCCCGATGTTCGAAAACATCCAGACCGAAGAACCCTTCGGCGGCGGCCCGGCCGAGGACATCTGGCGCAACATGCAGGTCGACGAATACGGCAAGGCCATGGCCAAGACCGGCGGGATCGGCATCGCCGACGCCGTGATGGACCAGCTTATCCGCATGCAGGAAGCCCGCTGAGCGGCATCCGACAGGAGAGACACCAATGGAACCGATGGAACGTCTTGAGAAAATGATCGATTTGACCGACAGCCTGAGCGAGTTGGTCGAAGAAGAAAACCTGGCCCTGCTGGAGCGTCGCTACGACGACGTGGAAGCCCGCCTGGAAGACAAGGCAACGCTGGCCCGACTGTACGAAAACTGCATGAGCGACCTGGACGAGGCCCAACTGGACTGGAAAACCATCAAAGAGGACCTGCGCGAGCGCCTGGCGAAATCCGGCACGCGTCTGGCCGACGCGGTGGCCGAAAACACGCTACGCCTGGAAACCGGTATGGCCGCGAACAAGGAAGTCATCAACCACTTCGCCAAGGCGGTCGAAAAGTCGACACCGCATGCCGGCACTTATGCCCGCAACGGTCGGACCGGCCGCGAAGGCACCAAAGCTTCGGTGAACTCTCTCGCCGTCGCTTTGGACGAAAACCTCTAATCACCGAACGGCAGAACGCGTAAAGGCGAAATAGATGGGCGATATTACACAGGCATTGCGAGCGGCGCAGAGCGGCCTTCTGGCGAACCAGACGGCGCTTAATATCGTTTCTCAGAACGTCGCCAACGTGAATACCGTCGGGTATTCGCGCAAGATCATTCAGCAACAGTCCGTCGTGCTGTCCGGCACGGGCGCCGGCGTCGACATTGCCGAATTCACGCGCTCGGTCGACCAGGGCCTGCTCAAGTCGATCCGTCAGGAATTGGCGCAGCTGAACAAGAACTCGGTCCAGGTCAGCTACTATGACCGGATCCAGGAAACCTTCGGCACGCCGGACGACAATACCTCAATCGCGCATATCCTCGCCGAATTGCAGCAGGCGGCCGAACTGCTGGCCGTTTCGCCCGACCGGATCCTCGAACAGGGCGAAGTCGTCCGTCAGGCCCAGCTGGCGACGGAAAAGCTCGCCACCATGAGCGACACCATCCAGGAACTGCGCCTGCAGGCGGACCAGCAAATTACGTCGATCGTCACCGAAATCAACGAACTGACCGCCGATATCGATCAGCTGAACGACGATATCATTCGGTTCGGTTCGACCGGCAACGACACGACCGACCTGCAGGACCAGCGCGACAACAAGATCGATCGCCTGGCCGAACTGATCGACATTCAGTATTTCCAGCGCGGCGACGGCGACGTCGTGGTGTTCACGACCTCGGGCCTGACCCTGGTCGATACCATTCCGCCGGAAATCACCCATACCTCCGCCGCGGCAATGAGCTCGACCTCGACCGTCGCCGGCGGGCAGATCGACGGGATTTACGTCGGCGAACGCCTTGCCATCAACGACCTGACGACGCTGGCCCGCGGCGGCCAGTTGGCCGGATTGCTGGAGATGCGCGACGACGTCCTGCCCAACCTGCAATCCCAGTTGGACGAACTGGCGGCGCAGTTGCGCGACCAGGTCAACCTGGTCCACAACCGCGGCACACCCTACCCCGGCCATCAGGAACTGACCGGCGAGCGGATTTTCGCCCTGCCGCAAGAACAGACCATTTCGTTGGGCACCGGCGACGACACGGTCATCGTCCTGACGGATTCAACGGGAAACGAGACTCTGTCCGTGCGCTTGTCGCAAATCCTGAGCGGCTCCGCCTATGGCCAGACCTATGGCGACGGCACGGACGACAGCGGCGCCATCACCATCACCGAACTGGCCGCGCGTATGGAAGATTTCTTCCAACTGAACGGCGCGCCGTCGGCTTCCGTGACGCTGAACTCGCAAAGCCAGTTGTCGATCAATCTGAACAACACATCCATGGGTTTCGGGTTCCGTGATGAGAGCGGCTCCACCAAGGGCGGCGACGTCGCCGATGCGGACATCAAGTTCGACAAGGACGGCGACGGCACGGTCGACGAAACGATCAAGGGATTTTCCAACTTCTTCGGCTTGAACAACCTGTTCGTCGATGGCTTGGCGGAAAACATTTTCGAAACCAATGTTCTGAGCTCCAGCTTCGTCAGCACGGCGGCCGTCTTGAACATTCGCGATTCAAACACGCCGGATACGGGCTCCGGACCGGAATACTTGGGACAGATCGTCATTCCTGCCGGCAGCACGCTTCAGGAAATCGCCGACCTGATCAATAACGGCGGGATCGACACCAACGGCACGTTCTATTCGGCCGGGGCCAGTTTCGGCGGCGTCGACAACGTTACCGCCACCGTCGTTTCCGACGGGTCCGGCTACCGCCTGCGCATCTCGCACGACGACGGCCTGTCGATGACCGTGACGCTGGATACCTCGAGCGGCAGCACACTTCTGTCCGAACTCGGCATGCACGAAGCGGACGTCCGCGTCTCCTCGGCCCTGTCGGTTCGATCCGACATCGTTTCCTCCCCCGGCCTGGTATCCACGGGCCGCCTGGAGTTCGATTCCGAGAAAGGCGCCAACGGTGAGTACCTGACCGCGCCGGGCACCAACGGCGTTGCCGAGGAACTGGCGGCGCTGTTGTCCAGTTCAAATTCGTTCTCCGTTTCCGGCGGCTTGCCGTCTTTGAACGTCAGCTTCGCCGAGTACGGATCGTCGATCATCGCTCGCAATTCCTCGTTGGCGGACATGAACGACCGTCAGGTCACAAGCCAAACATCCTTGACGGAGAGCCTGAAATTCAAGTCCGATAGCATCCGAGGCGTGAACCTTGACGAAGAACTGTCGAATTTGATTGTGTTCGAACAAGCCTATTCCGCCGCCGCGCGCGTCATTTCCGTGATTCAGGAAATGATTCAACGCCTGGAAGAAGCCGTTGCCTAGGGATTTAACAGATGACCAGAATCTCCAGCGCCGCCGCTAACAGCATCCTGATCGGGCGTTTCCTGCAAACGCAAAGCGATCTGCATAAGCTTGAGACCCAGGTTGCGACCGAAAAGGTCAGCCAGACCTACAGCGGCCTTTCCCTGTCGTCGCAACGGCTGATCAACATCGAGAACACCAAGAGCACGCTTGAGCG
The DNA here is from genome assembly GCA_002433335.1 of Rhodospirillaceae bacterium UBA6608. Next base: position 28,837 of record DJHY01000170.1, read on the forward strand.
CTTCAACTCCAACAACCTTCAGGCGCAGTTGCGCGTCGATCTGCAGACCACCGCGGTCGACGGCATCAGCGACGCAATTTCCGACTTCCGCGATCTGTTGTTGGATTTTTCGAACGGCGACATCAGCGATCCGGAGCGGGTCGAACAGATTCAATCCGATGCGTTCCGCGCCCTGACCAACATCCAGAACCTGCTGAACACCGAAGCGGACGGCCGATACATCTTCGGCGGAGGCACCATCCGCACGGAACCGGTCAACTTCGGCATCACTTCGGTTTCCGCTTTTCAGGAACTGTACGACGGCGCCCGGGTGACCTTCCCGACGACGCGCGACGCGCACCTGGAAGATTTCTCGATCTCGCGTGATTCCACCACGCTGAACCCGGCCTACCTGACATTCGAGCAGACCGACGCCGGCACGGGCAAAAGCCGGATCAATTCGTCTTCGGCGCAGTTCGCGAACATTACCGCCGGCTCGACAATCACCATTTCCGGCACGGTCGATGGCGTCAACGACGGCACCTATACGGTCGATTCCGTCGACCCCAATGGACTGTGGATCGATGTTAAGACCGAACAGCTGACCGACGAGACGACGCCGGTGTTTGCCACCTTCAGCTATCCCAGCGAAGACGACCCCCGGATCACAGTCGAATCATCCGCCGAAGTCGTGTTCGACCGCCGCACCAATACGATCACCGCATCGGTTGCCGGCGCGCTCGACGACATTCCGGACGGCAGCGTGTTCACCGTTTCCGGCACGACCGACAACGATGGCACCTATACGGTGTCCAGCAACGACGGCACGGACCTGGTCATCGAATCCCAACGCCTGACCACGACCGGCGGCAGCGGTGCGACCATCCATACCCCCGGCGGCGTGAATACCCTGACCTTCTCCGCCGGCACGGGCGCCGATGGCGAAGACCAGTTGGTCGCCGTTACGGCCGGGACCTATAGCGCGCTGGAAAGCGGGCAAAAGATCAAAATCAACAACACCAATACGGAAAACGACGGGAAGGTGTTTACGGTCAAATCCGTCTCCGCCGACGGCACGACGATCACCTTGGACGCCGACGACAGCGTCGACACCTCCGTCGCGACGGTGACCACCGGCGTCGTGTCCAGCCGCCCCGAATTGTTCTCGTTCAATGCGGCTGAACGGAATTTCTATTTCGACGCCGGTGCGGGCGGCGGCAACACGCTGACCTTTACCGACAACGGCGCCAACGCCGACACCATCACTCTGGCCGGCGGCAGCTTCACCGACGCCCAAGGCAACCCCATCGCGGCGGGGACGCGGATTACCGTGACCGGCACGGGTTCGAACAACGCGACCTACACGGTCGCCTCGGTTTCGGCAGACGGCCTGACGGCGACGCTGCTCGCCACGGACGCGGTCACCAACGAAGGCCCGGTCGTGGCCGGTGTTCTGGCGGGCACGGGTTCGATTACCTTTGCCGACAACGACCCGAGCGCGGATTCGATCACCCTCGGCGGCGGTTTCTTCCGCGATGCCGACGGCAATAACCTTCCGGCGGGCACGCAATTCACCCTGGCCGGCACCGGCACGGCGAACGACGGCACGACCTTCACCATCGGTTCGGTTTCGTCCGATGGGCGCACGGCGACCTTGATCCAGACCGATACGATCGATGACACCACGCCGACCGTCACCGCCGGTACGATGAGCGCGCCCAACACCATCGGCACGATTTCGTCGAGCAGCTATTACAGCGGCGACACGGTGTCGCATACTCATCGTGTCAGCTCGACCCAATCTTTCGAATTCAACATCACGGGCGTCGATCCCGCCTTCGAGAAAGCCATTCGCGGCATGTTCCTGATCATGCAGGGGCAGTACGGCACCGAGGGCGGTCTGGACCAGAACGAAAACCGGGTCGGCGAAGCCCTTTACCTGATGGACGACGCCCTGGACCGGACCAATACCAGTCCGCCGCCGTTCGGCGAGGAGCTCGATAGCAATATCGAGGAAATGCAGATCATCCTGGGTTATCGCGCCGTCATGTTGAACGACGTGCAGACGACCAACGACCAGCTGATCGCCTATCTGGAAGGCGACATCGCGGAAACCGAAAACGTCGATCCGCTGGAGGCGATTACCCGGTTGCTGGACAAGCAACGCGTGCTGGAAGCGTCCTATCAGACCTTCGCGCGTGTCCGCCAATTGAGCCTGACCAGCTACATCTAATAGACGGATCGCGTAACCCACGGAAAAGACGGTCTAAAAACATAGAAATTTGATGACCGTCCTTTTTCGTCATTAACCTTATGACAACTTAATTTCTCGATGATCGCATGCTAAGTTGCGGTATCTGACAGTTGGGAACGCATCGGGAAATGCCTCCGTACGAGAATCAGGTTAAGAAATACGAACGTCGCCCCGTCGCCGGTAATCCGGCGCAAACGGAAGCCTGGGCGCTGCTCGAAGCAGCCAAGCGCATGGCGATGTCGATCGTCGACAGTGAAGGTGATCCGAAGCAGATCAAGAACACCCGCAAAGCCGCTTTGCGGTTGAACTGGCGTTTGTGGACGATCTTTCAGGCAGAACTGACGACCGAGCGCGCGGAAGTGCCCGAGGAAATTCGGATCAACATGCTGACCCTGTGCAAGTTCGTCGACAAGCACACGGTTGGGGCACTGGTGAATCCGACCCCCGAAGCAATGACCGTTCTGATCGACATCAACCGGAATATCGCCGCCGGCTTGGCGCAAATACCGGATGATGGAGAACGGGATGCCCCCGCACCTCAGGCGCAACAGAATACCGGCGCGGACGCTCTGCCGCCGCAGCGCATCAACATCGATACCGAAATTTAACGGCGTTGCGAGGTTGCTTCAGGTCGAGGGACAGCCGCCCATGCGAAATCCCCCGGAACCGAAGCGACCTGAGCGACCCCTTCCCCGTCAATTCTGATTTCCGGTCGCCATCATGACTCAAGAAGCATCCTCCGAGGACTTTTACAACAACGTCAAACTGGCGTGCGCCTTGATCCTGCAGCGCAAAACGCAGGAAGGCCTGGCCATCATCGATCAGTTGCAAAAGCAACGACCCGAATCAGCCGAGGTTCCTTATCTGATGGGGCTTGTCGCCATTACGATGGACGAGTACGGCAAGGCGTTGGTGCTGATCGAAGAAGCCCATGAACGCGATCCGGAATGCTACGAATATTCAGAGGTTCTCGCCAATTTGCACGTCCGGGTGGGCAACCTGAACGAAGGCGTCTATTTCGCCAAACTGTCGACGACGCTCGAACCTCACCCCTATGTCTATGACCTGATCCCGGCGGACCTATCGAACTTCTTCGTGTCCCTGGAGCAAACGGCTGCGCCCCGGCACTACATCTACGGCTACGTGAAACTCAATAAAAGCGAGTTCACCGACGCTATCCAGGAGTTCGAGCGGCAACTGTCGCTTGATCCCGACCATGCCCTGGCGCATCGCGACATCAGCGCGGCCTACCTCGCCGTCGGGCAATACGAACGGGCGATCTCGCATATCCAGAAAGCTATCGCCCTGACCCCGGAAGATCCGATGTGTCACCTGCGGGCCGGTGCAATCAGCAAACGGATCGGCGCTTTCGAGCCGGCGTTATATCACTTCGAAAAGGTCCTTTCGGCTGAAGAGGGCAATCTGGAACTCGCCTCGGCAGCCTACGCCCTGGCTGCAGCCTTGCCGCAAATCGATGATGAAACCTTGGCGAAATTAAAGGGGCTGCTGGACGGCTTCGCAGAAGATACGCCGGAGCTTCCAGAAGAAGCAGCCCCCGCATCGGTTCGCAAGGACCGGATTCACGTCTGCTACGTTCTCAACAATTCATGGCACTACGACACCGCGGCATTGCTGGAGCCGATCCTGCAAGCCCATGACCGCAGCAAGTTCGAAATCTATCTTTATCAGCAAAATCAAGGACGTAGCGCGTTCATCCAGCAGTTGAACAATGCCGCCGACCTGGAACGCAAGCTGTGGGAAGTCGACAACGAAATGGCTACGATCCTGATCGGGGGGGACGACATCGACGTTCTGGTGAACATGTGCGCCCCTGGATCGGACAACCGCGCCACGCTGTTCGCCATGAAACCGTCAACCATTCAGGTCGGTTTCCATTGCGGAAATTTCGGCGCAAGCATGCCCGGCATTACACATGTCGCGGCTGATCCCTCGACGGAAAAGGCGGTCGCCGCCCATCTGACCGATGACCAGAAACTTCTGTCCGTTCTACCGGGCCTGTGGGCGCAGAAGCCGTCCTATCTGTTGCCCGAAGTCAGCGCATCGCCCGCGCAGACCTCCGGACAGGTCACCTTCGGCGCGCTATGCGACCCTGAAACCTTCACGGAAGCCGCCCTCGCACTTTATGTCGAAGCACTGAAGCAAACCCCCAACAGCCGCCTTTTGTTCGGCGCGGCCGGGAACTGCGACGGCTATCCGGCGCGGCGCCTGAACGAAATGCTGGGTGATACGGGTCTGTTGGAGCGGATTTCCGTATGGCCCGACAAAGGTGTCGGCGAGAAATGGATCCCCAACCCCAACTATTGGCGCGAGGTCGATCTGTTCCTCATCCCGGGCGCTTTCCCCAATCCGTTGCGGGCCGCCGATGCCCTATGGATGGGCGTTCCCGTCATCACCTTGACCGGACCTCGCCCCTTGGAATGCATGGGCACGAGCATCTTGGCTTCCGCGAACAAGCTGCAGTGGGCCAAGGCCTCGGCAGAGGAATGGCTGGCCTGCGTTGCTGAATTGGCGGCGGATACAGAGGCGCTGAATACCCAGCGCATGTCGCTGCGGGAAGAACTACGTGCAACGGCCTTGTTCAACCCTGCCGCGCACGTGCAGGCGCTGGAAGCCCTGTATACAGAATTGGTGGATAACCGCTAACAGCAGGCCAGCGGCTCAGAAAGCTGCTGGCCCGAGAGTCGCTTCTTTAAAACTCGTCAGGAGATGATGTTGACGGCCGAACCCGCGGGCGGCGTCATCGGCTTCAGACGGCTCGTCAGGGCTTCGCTCAACCCAGCGCTAATTTCGAACGAGATCGAAATTGCCCGCAGCAGGTTGCCCAGGTTCGTCTCCGCCGTGGCGATTTCATCTTCGCGGCGCGCCTGTTCTTCCGTGGTCAGCTTGTACAGATCCGCCTCGGTATCCGCGAATTTCGCCTGAATTTGCTGCTCCAAATCCAGCGAGGTGCTCGCCGTGGACTGTGACACCGTGATCGCCACGCTGACCTCTGTCTGAAGGGCGCCCAGGCGATCGGTAACGGTCGAATTGTCGGTCAACGCACCGGGAGTTAGCTCCAGGGCGCGAATTTCGTCGATATCGTCCTTCAGGCGCTTGATCACCTGCGCATCATTGATGTCCGGGTGGGCGAACACGTACAGCCGCTCCATCCGCTCAACGACGTAATCGCGCTGCTCTTGAAACGCAGCGACTTCGTCCGCGTCCACGGTTGCGTCGCCGTTGAAGGTCTCGAACAAGGTCGTGACTTCGTCGAAGATCGTCTCCAACGCGCCGGCGTTATTGAGGTTCCCTTGGCGGTATTCCTGCAGCGCGGGAAGGGAATCAATCAGACTCTTCTGTCGCGCGGTCAGGTCGTCGATCTTGCGCTGCAGGGTCGACGACGTGGTCGAAATTTCAGTGATCTTGTCATTATGCTGACGAATCAAGGAGTTCTGCAGCAAGTTGAACTGCAGTTCGAACGCCGAGCGCTGATTTCGAAGCGCGGTGTCAGCAAAGGTATATGCAAAAGGTACCGTGGCCATGGCCGTGCACTTTCCACTTTTTCCTGCCCGCCGGCGTCATACCGCGGAACCGCAGGTAGGCAAAAATTGCCTAGTAAATTCCTACACTTAGGAGTGTATCACAGTTTAATCCCAGGCGCGATAAGGATTCCGCACCGCTTGCGTTACAGGTTACTCGCGCAGCCTTGGCGAGACCTGTAGACTTTCCCCCATGACACCGAACGAACTCGTCGATCGAATTCGGCGCGGCGACGCAGATGCAGCCATCACCGACTTCCTTGCAAGCGTACCGGAAGCAACGCTGGAGATGCTCGCCGTCAACGCCATGGGTTGGCAGATGCCGGACGTCGCGGAGACGATCCTGCAAAGGCTAATCGCGGAAGAGCCGGATAACCTGGGCGCCCACCTGACTTTGGCGAAGAACCTGTTCTCGCAACGACGGTTCGTCGACGCCCTACCCGAATACCAATACTGCCTTTCTCACATGCCCTCGGACCCCATCATTCACGGCGGCATATGCTGGGGACTGGGCGTCCTTCGTCGATACGATGATCTTCGCCAGGCGATTGGCGATGCAAAACGCAACATCCCCACAGGCCGGCATCTGTCCTGGCAAGCGGCCCGGCAGATCCGCGAAATGCCCGCGGATACGATCTCGGTCATTGCCGCCGACACCGCACAGCAACGCCAAGACAAATCAAAGCAGCGGCAGGAGACCTGCCACCCCCTCAAAGTTGCGACCTGGGCGCCGAGGCAGGGAAACACCTTTGATGATTTCATCCTCCAGGGCTGGTCCGTCGGCACCCAAGGAGCGCGCGGTTG
>DJHY01000252.1 GCA_002433335.1 Rhodospirillaceae bacterium UBA6608
TGCCGCGCCTGCATGGTCGAGATCAAGGGCGAACGCGTCCTGGCCCCGTCCTGCCGCCGCGAGCCGACGTCGGGCATGGAAGTCATGACCGACAACGAACGGGCGACCAAGGCCCGGCGCATGGTTCTGGAACTGTTGCTGTCCGATCAGCCGGAACGCCGCCAGGCCCATGATCCGGACAGCCTGTTCTGGCATTGGGCCGACAAGGCGGACCTCAACGAAAGCCGGTTCGAAGCCCGCGACCACTGCCCGGCGCCGGACCGCTCGCACACCGCCATGGCGGTCAACCTGGATGCCTGCATCAACTGTAACCTCTGCGTGCGGGCCTGCCGCGAGGTCCAGGTCAACGACGTCATCGGCATGGCCGGTCGCGGCCACAAGTCGCAGATCGTGTTCGACATGAACGACCCCATGGGCGACAGCACCTGCGTCGCCTGCGGCGAATGCGTTCAGGCCTGCCCGACCGGGGCCCTGATGCCGTCGACCATGGTCGATGACAATCAGGTCTACGTCGGCGCGCCGGACCGCAAGGTCGACAGCCTGTGCCCCTATTGCGGCGTCGGTTGTCAGGCGACCTTCCACGTCAAGGACAACAAGATCATCTATGTCGAGGGCAAGGACGGTTACTCCAACCAGAACCGCCTGTGCGTCAAAGGACGGTTCGGCTTCGACTATGTCGACCATCCGCATCGCCTGACCAAGCCGCTGATCCGCAAGGATGACGCGGGCAAGGACGGGGAACTTCAGCTCGACCCGGCCAATCCGCTGACCCATTTCCGCGAAGCGACCTGGGAAGAAGCCTTGGACCGCGCAGCTGAGGGCCTGAAAAAGGTTCTCGATCGCGACGGCCCCTCGGCCATGGCGGGCTTCGGTTCGGCCAAGGGTTCGAACGAAGAAGCCTACATGGTGCAGAAACTGGTCCGTCAGGGCTTCCGCACCAACAATGTCGATCACTGCACCCGGCTGTGCCACGCGTCCTCCGTCGCTGCGCTGATGGAAGGCATGAATTCCGGCGCGGTCACGGCCTCGTTCAACGATGCCAAGGACTCCGACGTCATCATCGTGATCGGCGCCCGTCCGACGCAGAACCATCCCGTCGCCGCGACGTTCCTCAAGAACGCCGCCAAGCGGGGGGCCCGGCTCTACGTCATGGACCCGCGCAAACAGGACCTGTCGCGCCACGCCACCCGGCATCTGCAGTTCAAGGCCGGACAGGACGTGGCGATGCTCAACGCCCTGATCCACACGATCATCCACGAAGGGCTGACCGACACCCAGTACATCCAGGCCAATACCGAGGGCTATGAGGAGTTGAAGGAAAACTCCAAGCAGTTCTCGCCCGAGGCAATGGCCCCGGTCTGCGGCATCCCCGCCGAGGTTCTGCGCGAAGTCGCGCGGGACTACGCCACGGCGGAAAAGTCGCTGATCTTCTGGGGCATGGGCGTCAGCCAGCACGTTCACGGCACAGACAACGCCCGCTGCCTGATCGCGCTGTCGATGATCACCGGCCAGGTCGGTCGCCCGGGCACGGGCCTGCATCCGCTGCGCGGTCAGAACAATGTGCAGGGTGCGTCCGACGCGGGCCTGATCCCGATGGTCTACCCCGATTACAAATCGGTCGAGACCGAGGACATCCGCTCGGTCTACGAAGACCTGTGGGGCGTGAAGCTGGACGACAAGCGCGGCCTGACCGTGGTCGAAATCATCCATGCCATCCTGGCCGACGAGATCAAGGCCATGTACATCATGGGCGAGAACCCGGCCATGTCGGACCCCGACGCCCAGCATGCCCGCGAAGCCTTGGCCAAGCTGGAGCACCTGGTGGTGCAGGATATCTTCTTCACCGAAACCTGCTTCCATGCGGACGTGGTGTTGCCCGCCTCGGCATTCCCGGAAAAGGCGGGGACGTTCTCGAACACCAACAGGCAGGTCCAGATGGCCCGCCCGGTGGTCGACCTGCCCGGAGAGGCCCGCCAGGATTGGTGGATCATCCAGGAAATCGCCAACCGCCTGGGCCTGAACTGGACCTACAGCGGCCCGCAGGACGTGTTCAACGAGATGAAGAAGACCATGCGCTCGCTGGACAACATCACCTGGGAGCGGCTGGAGAACGAAGACAGCATCATCTATCCCTGCAAATCCGAGGACAGCCCCGGCGAAAACATCATCTTCGGCGAAGGCTTCCCGACCGCGTCGGGCCGCGCCAAGCTGGTGCCCGCCCAACTGGTCCCGCCGGATGAGCTGCCCGATGCCGAATTCCCGCTGGTTCTGACCACCGGCCGCATGCTGGAACACTGGCACACCGGCGCCATGACCCGCCGGGCCACGGTTCTGAACCTGTTGGAACCGGAACCGGTCGTCAGCATCAACCCCTTTACGATGGGCGAGAAAGGTTTGGCCCCGGGCGACCGGGTCAAGGTCGAAACCCGTCGCGGGGCCATTGAGCTGAAGGTCCGCGCCGACCGCGACGTGGCCGACGGCATGATCTTCATTCCGTTCTGCTATCACGAAGCAGCGGCCAACATCCTGACCAACCCGCAGTTGGACCCGTTCGGGAAAATTCCCGAATTCAAGTTCTGCGCGGCCCGGATCCAAAAGGTCGACGACGCCCAGCAGGCGGCGGAATAGATTTAGAGGGAAGAGGAACTAAAAAACGGGGGCTCTAAGCCCCCGTTTCTTTTGCCGTGCCCGCGGCGGGCGGGCGGCGAATTCAGCTTTGGCCGCGCTTGACGATATCTTCGGCGATGGCATGAACCGAGGGGCTGCCCTCCTCGACGCCGGAGATCGCCGCCGTGCGGTCTTTCACCTCGGCCTTGATGTCGTCCATGCTGACGCCCGCGTTGCGAATCAGCACCGCCAGGATCGATTCAATCGCCAGGATATGGGCGGCGAGGTTCTCGGATTCTTCCATCCGCGCCTGCGAGGCTTGTCCGAAGGTCTGAAGCTCCTCGGCGATCTTCGTCAGGTTGCCTTCCAGATCCTTGATCTGGGTGAAGAAGCCGGAGTCCTCCAAATGTTGGACGAAGGCTTGCGAAGCCGCCTGGCTTTCGTTGTCGGACATATATCTACCCCCTTCAGGACTTTCCGAATCTCGCGATCAGCATAGCCGTTGCCATCCAGCCTGTCATGTTCGGCAACCGCTGCATTCCACAGCGTGGAAGCGCGAGTTGAAACGCCCCCGCAATTCACTAGAATATGGGCAGCATAACATCGGCACCTGAGCCCATCGGCCACCAAAGCGCCGAGGCCTGACAATTGGGGTGGAGACACATGAAGTCATTCCTGACCGGCACCATTGCCGCCGTGATCATCGCCGTCGTCGCCGGCTTTGCCTTGAACGCGACCGACAAAACCGCCGGCGAGAAATACTCGACCAGCAACGTTCGCCTGCACTAAGGCAATCAGCTTTTTCCAAAGGCTTTTTGACCGGTCACCCTGACCGGAACGGTTTCGCTGTGCCAGGCCACTGCCCGGCAAAATCTGCCTAACCAAGGGCAGACGATTCCGATTGAAAATCAGACCTAAGCCTTCAGCCGGATTTAAAGTTAACAAAAAATCAACAACTTGGCCTGCCCGCGGCCTGGGCATGCATCTTGCGTCGCACTTCCTGACGGATAGCAGCTTGGGGAAGCAGACGCAGGAGGCAACGCATGTCCACACCCATCAACGGCGCCCATAGCCAGTTCAATTATTTTTCCTATTACCGCGAGTTTCTGACCCGCCAATCCATGGAAGGCGAAACCCAGACGACGGGCGCCACCACCGGAACCGGCGACGGCACCGCCCAGTCGGACGAGACGGCAGAGACCGATACCGGCACCGATACCACCGGGCAGTTCATCGACTTCGTCCAGGCGTTCCGCAAATGGGCGGTCCTGTCGGAAATCCTGTCCGGCAAGGAAGATGACGAATCGGCGGAATATAAAACCGAGATCGACGGTGGCGAAGGCGACGACGAGATTGAAGCCGACGGTATCAACGTCTCCGTTCAGGGGGGTGACGGCAACGACAGCATCAACGCCACCGGATATCGCGTGGCGGTCAACGGCGGTAATGGCGACGATACGATCAACGCCGGGTCCCGCTGGTCCGGTCAGGGGCCGATCTTTACCTCGCTCATTTCCGGTGACGACGGCAACGACACCATCACCACCACCGGCCTGGCCGGCCTGGTCAGCGGCGGCGAAGGCGACGACAACATCACCGGCAAGGACGGCATGATGGAAGTCTTCGGCGGCAGCGGCGACGACACCATCGTCGCCGAGCGCGGCGCCAACAAGATCTTCGGCGGGGCCGGGAACGACACCATCGTCTCGCACGGCAACCTGTTGTGGGGTACGGCCTTCGGCGGGGCCGGCGACGACGTCGTCAGCATGTCCGGTCGCGCGGTCAAAGCCTATGGCGGGACCGGCAATGACAAGCTGACCTTCGACAACGTGGAATCGTTGATCGGCTACAGCATGACCAGCGACGGCATGGCCCCGTCGGTCGAACATCGCGCGGTCGCCAGCGGCGGCCTGGGCGACGATGAGATGACTTTCAACGACTCTTACGCCGATATCGAATATTACGCCGGTGACGGCAACGATACGATCGACGGGGCGGACGAGCGCAGCACCTTGAAGCTGGGCAGCGGCCTGTCATTCGACGACACCTCGTTCGCGGTCAATGGCGACGACCTGACGATTTCGTTCGGCGCGGCCGGTGGCTCGGTAACCTTCAAGGACTATCAAACCAAAGGCCTGCCGTTGATCGAATTCAACGACGGGCGAACCTTGGATGCGTCCAGCACCATCGCCTATGCGGGCGGCGATCCCGACGCCTATACGGCGAACGATATCGCCTGATCCCTTCGTTACCGATCAGCGCAAAGAGAAAGGGCGGCCCCGAAAGGCCGCCCTTACTTGTGTTGGATGGAATGTTCTTGATCTTATTCCGCCGGCTGCGCCCCACGGGCGTCGGCCTTGGCCATCTCTTCCTCAACCCAAAGACTGTGGTGTTCCTTGGCCCAGTTCAGGTCGACCTGACCGGACGCCACCGCATCGATGGCCCCTTCCATTCCGAGGGAGCCAATGTAGATGTGGCCGATCACCGCGCCGATCATGACCAGCGCGACAAGCGAGTGCCACAGCACGGAAAGCTGCGTTTCCTGCAGGATCGTCAGATGAACCGGCAGGTCGAACCCGAGCTTGTTCAGGATCGCGAAGGTCCCGGCCCAAGGCGTGATATCGCCCGGGAACATCAGCGCCAAGCCGGACAGGCTCAACGACGCGCCACCGAGCACCACCATCCAGAACACCAGCTTCTGGCCGGCGTTGAAACGGGGGGCTTCGGGGTGGACGTTCTTGGAGAACAATCCGCCGCCGACGGCCAGCCACTTCAGATCGCGCAGGCTCGGAATGTTGTGGCGAACCCACAGCAGGAACATCAGGACCACGCCCAGGATAAAGGCGAAGGCCAGGTAGTTGTGTCCCAGTTTGCCGTAATAGGTGATCGTCCCAAAGGCCTCGGGCCCCAGGATCGGCTTCAACACATAACGGCCGTAGCTGACGTTCAGGCCGGTCAGGCCCAACACGATGAAGCTCGATGCCGTCAGCCAGTGAACGCCACGCTCCAACGCGTTGAAGCGTTCGATCGTCCGGCCCTGCGGATCGCGCCCGTGGTCGATCCGGATCTTGCCTCGGATTAGGTAGAACGCGGCGATGACGACGACCGTCACCAACAGGAAGATGGCGCCGTACTGCGCCAGCGGGCCGTTCTTGATCGCCCGCCAGGAATCGCCGTCGGCTTGCACCAACTGCCCCGCCTGTTTGTTCGGGATCGTCACCGTACCGGTGATGCCGCCGCGCACCGCGCGCCACATTTCGGCCTGGGACAAAGAGCCCTGCGCGCCGCCGGGAACGTTTCCGCCCGTTTGCGCTTGGGCTGCGGAGACATTCAACGAAGGCGAACCGCTCAGGCCCGCCGCCGTGGCATAAGCCACGATCAGGGCAAGGGCCAAAGCCCCCGCAAGATTACGTATGGTCGACCAGGACATCTCTCATTCCCCTGTCATATCCGTTTCGGGCTTGCCGTACGGCGCCCTATTTCGCACCGGCTTGATTTTGCAGGCGCGTGTTCATCTCGCCGGGAACGCGAACGTCCTGGCCCGAGTCCTGAACTTTGCCGCCGCCGGCGAAGCCGGCACCGGATGCCCCGGCCTGTTTCCGTGCGCGCGAGCGCAGTTCTTCCAGTTGGGCTTGGCTCAGTTCGGTATCGGGCTTGCCTTTGTAGACGCCCTGTTCGTAGCGGATCAGCCGGCCTTGTTCCTCGGCGCGGCAGCCGACGAGCACAACCGCCGTGATAGCGATCAGGCCCAGCGTTTTGGCCGCGCGGAGCATAGAAATTCGTTGTTCGGTCATGCTTGATTCCTTGTCATGCCTCGATGGCGCGTGCCGAATTGGCCCGAACCTCGATAGATCACCCCGCCGCACGAATGCGGCGGGGGACCTTCGATAAGGCTACAGGATGGGCCTTACGAGCCCGCCTTCAGCTGATAGGCGGTGCCCCAGCCCCAAGCGCCGGACCCGAAGCCACGGGCCACGACACGCTCGCGGTAGATGTTGGACACCATGTCGCCGTCGCCGCCAAGGAGGGCCTTGGTCGAGCACATTTCGGCGCACAGCGGCAACTTGCCTTCCGCAAGGCGGTTACGGCCGTACTTCTGGAACTCGGCGGCGGAGTTGTCTTCTTCCGGACCACCGTTGCAGAAGGTGCACTTGTCCATCTTGCCACGGGAACCGAAGTTACCCGCCTGCGGGTACTGCGGCGCGCCGAACGGGCACGCGAAGAAGCAGTAACCACAACCGATGCACAGGTCCTTGGAGTGCAGGACCACGCCTTCTTCCGTCTGGTAGATGCAATCCACCGGGCAGACCGCGATGCACGGCGCGTCGGAGCAGTGCATGCAGGCCACCGAGATGGACCGTTCGCCCGGCTGACCATCACGGATGGTCACGACCCGGCGGCGGTTGATGCCCCACGGCACCTCGTGTTCGTTCTTACACGCGGTGACGCAGGCGTTGCATTCAATGCAGCGCTCGGCATCGCAAAGGAACTTCATTCTTGCCATTGTTGCGTCTCCCTAACCTAGGCCGTTTCGATCCGGCACAAGGTGACCTTGGTCTCTTGCATGTGGGTCACGACGTCGTAGCCGTAGGTGCCGCACATGTTGGCCGCTTCGCCCAACACATAAGGATCGGCCCCTTCCGGGTACTTGGCGCGCAGGCTTTCGCCCTGCCAGTGACCGCCGAAGTGGAACGGCATGAAGACAACGCCCGG
>DJHY01000161.1 GCA_002433335.1 Rhodospirillaceae bacterium UBA6608
TGCCGGTCCCGCCGCCGCTGATCGTGGGGAAGTCGATGCCGCGCTCCGCGGCAAGGTCCAGCAACGCGTGAACCCGGGCGTGAACAGTGCCTGCGGCGCGTTGACGCTCGTTGCGGTCGACAATGTGTTGAATGTGCCCAGCATAGGCCTGGAGGCCCGCCAGTTTCAGGTTGGGTTGGTCAAGGATACTCTGTGCGACCTTCAAGGCGGCGTCCGGCGTCGGCGCCCCGGTGCGGTTTTGCCCGACGTCGTAGTCGACAAGGATCGGCAAGATGACGCCGCCGTGGCGGGCGGCCGCGGCCAATGCCGCGATGTTGCCGGGTTGATCGGCGACGACCTGGATGTCGCCTGTTCCGGCCCTGGCGATGAGGGCGATCAGGCGGTCGATTTTCTCCGTCGTCACCAGTGGCGAGGTAATCAACACGTTCCCGATCCCGGCGAAGACCATCGCCTCGACTTCGTCCAGGGTAACGCAGGCGACCCCGATGGCCCCGGCGCTGATTTGTCGATGGGCGATGGCCGGGCATTTGTGGGCTTTTACATGCGGGCGCAGGGCGACCCCGGCCTTGGCCGCAATTTCGGCCATCGCATTGATGTTTCGGGTCAGGGGGGCAAGTTCGACCAACAGCGCCGGGGTTTGCAGGCGCCTGCGGGCGTCGGCTTCGCCGATGAGCGGAATGTTGGGGTGCCAACCGCCTTCTTGGAAGACGCGGTTTTCGTGAACTGCGGTGGATCGGGAAAGAGACGTCATGGGTGCATCGCCGTCAGGTTTGAAAGGGTGGGGACAACGGGACCCTAGCAATGCAGAATTAATTAAGTAAAATAATGATAAATGATATCAATCATATCAAAATGTAATTTATGTCATGAAGCAGACCTTGGATATTGAAGCCGTCCGATTGTTCACTTTGGTCGCGGACCTCAAAAGTTTTTCCCGGGCCGGAGATTCTCTCGCCCTAAGCCAGTCCGCGGTCAGCCTTAAGATCAAGCGGCTGGAGGAACAATTGGGCCGCCGTTTGTTCGAGCGCACACCGCGCAGCGTGCGCCTGACCGCGGATGGCGATGGGTTTCTGGGCGCTGCCCACGACCTGTTGGCGGCACATGCGGCGGCCTTGGCCGCGTTCGATCTGGAGACGTTTCGCCTGACCGTCGGGATCAGCCACCATATCGTCGGGGCGGATCTGCCGGCGTTGCTGAAGAAGACGACCGGCGCGCACCCGGGATTGGTGTTGGATGTGCGTTTGGCGGCATCACGGGATGTGCTTGCTGATTTCAATGATGGCCATTTGGATGCGGCGATCATCCTGAGCTTTGACCGCGGCCCGGTCGATGGGGTGCATCAAATCGAAGAGCCGATCGGTTGGATGGCCGCACCCGAGATCACGCTTCGCGACGGCCAGGCGCTTCCTTTGGTGTCTCAATCCGGCGCGTGCAGTCTTCGTTCCAAAGCGCTGAATGCGCTGGATGCGGCATCGATCCCGTGGGTTGACGCCTTCATCGGCGGGGGGCTGACCACGATAGGGGCAGCGATTGCCGCAGGCTTGGGGGTTGCGGTGCTAAGCCGCCGTGCCGCGCCGCCGGGCTGTATCGACGTCGGCCAGCGGCTTGGCCTGCCGGACCTGCCGACACCTGCGATTGAGGTGCTGTCGAATGTTCAAGGCAGCCGCGCGAAAACGGCGATCGGGACGCTCGTCGCAGCGATGCGGACAACCACCGGCGGCGCTTCGGTCGCATCTTAGCAGGATAAATTTTCGTCCTATGCTCGGTCGTCGACGATGCCGCTTTGGTCAGGCGACGCGCTTTTCGAAAGATTGCTCGATTCGTTCGCGCAACAGGTTGACCGTGGCCGGCTTGGTGACGAAGCCGTCGGCGCCCAAGGCGCGCGCCTGAGACACCAATTCGTGGCGGCCGTGGCTGGTCAAAAAGATCACCGGCGTATCGCGGATGGTTACGTCCGCGTTGTCCCGCAATTCACGCAGGAAGGTCAGGCCGTCCATCGGGCGCATTTCGATGTCGCATAGGACGACGTGGGGCCGGACCTTGGCCATCACGTTCAAACCAGCTTGCCCGTCGGCTGCGGTTTCGATGGCACCGAATCCGATCTGTTCCATCATCTTGCGGACGATGTTCAGCACGAATTCCTGATCGTCGATGATCAACGCGGTCATGTCGGAAAAGGCAGGGTCGCTCATTCTGGGGGCCTCCGCTCCGTATGTCCGAATGCTGCCGCGACGCACTTTATCGATAAACCATTGAGCACAGACGCGGTTGGGTGGAATAAACACCCTGTTTTTCTTCTCATTAATGGTAGCTACGCGGGACGCCGCAAGCAATGCGTTTCGACATGCGGCACGAAAGCCTAATGTACGCCTAGGAAACGGAGCGCCGGTCATGACCCGCGACGGCCTGAGAGACGATGGCCAGTTCCGGCTCGATCCGGCGGGACCAATCGGCGGCTTTTTCGGTGTCGCCGCTCCGCAGGCACAGTTCGATCCGTTCGCACAAATTG
>DJHY01000096.1 GCA_002433335.1 Rhodospirillaceae bacterium UBA6608
GTACGGGCTCCGGGCTCAAGGTCTTTCCCCGTCAGGCATTCCTGGATTCCCCCCGGTTCGATCATATGCACCGCTTCATGCCGGCGCTGATGATCCGTCTGGGCGGTCGGGTCATGTCCGTTCCGGTCAACCATCGACCGCGCGAACGGGGCACGTCGAAATACGGCGTGTGGAACCGCCTGTGGGTCGGCATCGTCGATCTGTTCGGCGTGATGTGGCTGCAAAGCCGGGGTTCCAAGCCCCAGGTCGTCGAAGAGACGCCGGGCGCGGCGGACAAGACCGGCGGATGAGCATCAAATTGGTGTTGCGCGGCGGCACCTTGTTGGTGACGCTGATCGCCGTGGTGATCCTGATCCGCCTGAGCGGACTGGATGCGCATCTCGATGAAAAATGGATCGACGCTTACGTGCGGGGCCGCGGCTTCTCCGGGGTGTTGCTGTTCGTCGCCGTCGGCGGCTTCGTCACCGCGATCGGGTTGCCGCGCCAATTGATGGCCTTTCTGGGCGGGTATGCCTTCGGCATCGTCGAAGGCACGGCGCTAGCGGTGCTCGCCACGTTGGTCGGCTGTATTCTCAGCTTTTATTACGCGCGGTTCCTGGGCCGGGACCTGATCGCCGGGCGTTTCCCCGGCAAGGTCAAACGGGTCGACGACTTCTTGTCCGAAAATCCGTTTTCGATGACCTTGTTGATCCGTTTTCTGCCATTCGGGAGCAACCTTCTGACTAATCTGGTGGCGGGCGTGGCCAGCGTACGTGGCCTGCCGTACTTCGCCGGATCGGCGATCGGCTATGTGCCGCAAACCTTGATCTTCGCCTTGATCGGTACGGGGATTAAAGTGGCGCCCGCGACAAACATCGCGTTGGCGGCGGGGTTGTTCGTGCTGTCCGGTGTGTTGGGGGTGTACCTGTATCGCCGTCATCGTCACGGCAAGGTGCTGGACGAGGAACTGGAACAAGAAATCGGCGACGCGGACCCGAAGGCGGCGGATTAAGCCCGCCCGGTCGCAAATTCGTCGGTCGGAGCGGGGGCGGCATGCATGTTCTGCTGATACCATCCTGGTATTCCCATTTGCGCTCGCCGGGGGGCGGGTCGTTTTTCCGCGACCAGTCGCAGGCCCTGGCCGCCGCCGGGCACAAGGTCGGCATTCTTTATCCCAAAATCTGGGGCGTGCGCGATTATCGCGCGGGGCCCTTGCCGAAAATGAATGATATCCGGGTCGAGGACGAAGGCCCCGTCCGTGTCTGGCGGGTCGATGCGCTGCATCGTCTGCCGCGCATGCCTTACCGAGATTCCTGGTCGTTCGCGGGGGCCGGGCGGCGTTTGTTCGCGGCTTATGCAGCGGCCGAAGGAAAGCCGGATGTGTTGCATGCTCATACGGCGCTGTACGGCGGGGCGCTGGGTGCGCAACTATCGGCGCGAACGGGCATTCCCCTTGTTCTGACCGAACATTCCACCGACTTCGCCCAGGGCAAGCATCGCTGGTGGCAGAAACGGTTGATCCGAAACGTGTTGGAACGCGCGGCGGCGCGGATCGCGGTCAGCCCGCAACTCCACGACATTCTGATAGATCAATACGGCGCCGCGGCGCAGCCGTTGACGGTCGTCCCGAACATCCTGACCCCTGAATTCGAACGTGAACAGCCGGAAGTCCGCACCGACGGCGGGCCGTTCGTATTTCTGTGCGTCGCCCGCTATTCAGCGGAAAAAAATCAGGAAGGCCTGATCCGGGCCTTTGCCCAGGCCTTTCCGAACGATACGCGCACGGAACTGCATTTCATCGGCTCCGGCGACGGCGGGCCGCTGGAACGCCTGGCGGAATCTTTGGGCATGGGGGCGCGGGTGAAGGTTCTGGGCGTTCGTCCGCCCGATGACGTGCGTCGCCGCATGGCCGCCGCCGGCGCCGTCGTGCTGGCCAGCTTCGTCGAAACCTTCGGCGTGGTCGTGATCGAGGCTCTGTCCCAGGGCACGCCGGTGGTCGCCACCGTGTCCGGCGGGCCGGAAGGTATTTTGACCCCGGACAGCGGCGTTCTGGTGCCGCCCGGCGACGGCGAAGCCCTGGCCGGGGCGTTGCGCGATATTCATGTCCGGGCGAATGAATTCGACCGCGCCCGGTTGCGCCGCGATTGCCTGGCGCGTTATGGGGAAAAGGCCGTGGTCGGGCAATTGGAAGCTATCTATGCTGCGCTGCCGCCCCGCTGACCGGCGGGCTCGGCAAGTGACGCGAAAATTTACAAGGCCCGCCGTACGAGCCGGGAAAAGGGGACATTCATGAGCAAGACCTATTCGGCGATCCTGGCGGGCCTGGCCCGGGGACTGACCGCGCCGATGTCGCGCTGGCCGCGGTTCGCGACCCTGGCGCGTCTGGCCGATGCGGTGACGCCGCGCGTCCCCGTCGATACGCCGCGGGGCCCGATCACCCTGTATACCCCGGGGAAGGATGCCCTGTATTTCGCCCGTCACGCCTTCGTCCGCGAGCCGGAAACGGTCGAATGGATCGACAGCTTCGCCCCGGACGACGTGTTCTGGGACATCGGGGCCAGCGTCGGGCCCTATACGGTCTATGCCGGAAAGCGGGGCATTTCGACCGTGGCGTTCGAACCGAACCCGTTTTCGTTCCATTGTCTGGCGCGGAACATCGTCGAGAACGGCGTCGGCGAGGCCGTGGCCGCCCATTGCCTGGGCCTCAGCGACCGCGACGGGCGCGGTCGGTTCTATATGCCGTCGTTCGAGGCCGGAACCTCCGGCTCGTCTCTGTACGACAGCAACCTGTCGCGCCTGGGTTTCGCCAAGGCCGACATCGCTGTCGATGCCTTCGCTTTGTCCGCCGACAGTCTGATCGAAACCTATGGATTTGCGCCGCCGCAGCACATCAAGATCGACGTCGACAGC
>DJHY01000129.1 GCA_002433335.1 Rhodospirillaceae bacterium UBA6608
CGGCGAAGTGCCCAGCGCCGTGCGCTTGGGACAGTCCCCGGCCGGGTTCCCCGGCGCGCCGACCGCCGTTTCGGCCGCGCCGACCGGGCATCCGATGCCCGCGCAATCCTCATTCGCGCCGCCCCCCGTGATGCAGGCCGCTCCGCAGCAGGCCATGGTCAGCCCGGCCGCGCCCATGACCACCATGGACTCGTTCGGTGGGGGCGATCAGAACATCATTTCGCGCTTCGCCACGATGAAGGCGCTGAAGGACCAAGGGCTGGTGACGCCGCAGGAATATGCGGCCCGCCGTCAGGCCAACGTCGGTGCCTTGTTGCCGCTGACCTCGCCGCCCGCGTCCGCCGGGTTGGACCGACCGGTCCCGACTACCGAACAGATTTCCGGCCGCCTGCGCGCTATCGGCCGCGCCTTGGAATTGCGGGCGATCTCCGTGTCGCAGCATGCAGCGGAGCGCAACATGATCCTGGACGCCCTGATGCCGTCGGCGCCGGTGCGTCTGGTCAATCCGGCCCCGCCGCCGCAGGGTTTGATGGAGGCGGCCGACATGGTGCGCCGCCTGGAACAACTGCGTGACGGGGGATACATCTCTTCCGACGAGTACACCCGTGAACGGGCGGCCATTGAAAAGGCCATGCAGCCCGAGGGGCCGAAGATGGCCTCGGCCGAAGCCGCGCCGACCAAGCTGGTCGAAAAGGAAAAGGTCGAAAAGCCGAAAGGCCCGCAGCCGGGTGTTCACCTCGCGTCCTATCGTTCCGTCAAGCAGGCCGAGGACGGCTGGAAACTGATCCAGCGCCGTCACCGTACTGTGCTGAAGGACATGGAGCACGAGGTCGCCAAGGTCGACCTGGGCAAGAAGGGCGTCTACTACCGGCTCAAGGCTGGGCCGCTCGACTCCGCCGCCGAGGCCAAGCGCGTCTGCGCCGATCTGAAGAAGCGCCGCCAGTTCTGCGAACCGACGACTGTCGGCGGTTGATGATTGGCGGGGCGGCTTACACCGTCCCCGGATCTTCCGTTCTCAAGGACTTCGTCAGTGCCGACAGACTTTGGCGCTGGCGTTCGTCCGCGTCGAAATTGTCGGGTGACAGCCAGGTCACCATGGCCGACTTGATGGTCGGCCAGTCGGCATCGGTGATCGAGAACCAGGCCGTGTTGCGGCTGCGCCCCTTCACCACCATGTGCTGGCGGAACAATCCTTCATAGGAAAAGCCCAGGCGTTGCGCCGCGCGACGCGACGGCGCGTTCAGGGAATTGCATTTCCATTCGTAGCGGCGATAGCCCAGCGCATCGAAGGCATGGGCCATCAGCAGATACATCGCTTCCGTCGCCAGGACCGTGCCTTGCAGGGCCGGGGAATAGGCGATGTTGCCGACCTCGATCACGCCGTTCGCCGGGTCGATCCGCATCAGGCTGGCCACGCCCAGGGCGCGGTCGGTCGCTTGATCGACGATCGCGAAGAACAGGGGATCGTCGCCGGCGGCGGCGCCGTCGCACCAAGCCCGATAATCCTCGAACCGCTCATAGGGGCCATTGCCCATATAGTCCCACATGCTGCCGTCGGTGTTTTCGGCATTAGCTTGCCACAGGTCCTCGGCATGGGCGCCGGTGCTGAGCGGCTCCAGGCGGCAATGCGCGCCGATCAACGGAATCCGCCCGGGGCGGGGGCGGGCGGTCCAGCCGGGAAGTTCGGGGCCGATGGGGCGCGGGTCGGTCATGAGATGGGGCTCCGGTTCGTATGATTTGAGAATCCGATTTCCGGCCTTGTAACTTTGCCGGTTGCGATACAATAGGGCCATTCCCGCTCGTGAGAGCAGACCAAGGTGAGACGCCCGATGGTGAGACAGCGATGAGCAAGGCCTTCGTGAAGGAAGACGCCAATCTGGAATTCGACGGCGCCGCCGATGACGGCGACGACGATGCCCCCTCGGCGGCGTTTCGCGTGCTCCTGACGCCGGATGGCCATACCCGCCTGAAGGACGAATTGAAGACCCTGCGCCATGTCGAGCGGCCCAAGATCGTCGACATCGTGTCCTGGGCGGCGTCCAACGGCGACCGCTCTGAAAACGGCGATTACATCTACGGCAAGAAACGCCTGCGCGAGATCGACCGCCGCATGCGGTTCCTGATGAAGCGCCTGGACGTGGCCGAGGTCGTCGACCCGGCCCGTCAGACCAATCGCGACAAGGTGTTCTTCGGAGCCTGGGTAACGTTCGAAAACGGGCGGGGCGAGGAAAAGACCGTGCGCATCGTCGGCGTCGAGGAAGCGCGCCTGGAAGAAGGCGAGATCAGCTGGGTCTCGCCCATGGCCCGCGCCCTGATGGGCAAGGAAGAAGGCGACATCGCCCAGGTTCAGACGCCGCAGGGTGGCGACGAGGTCGAAATCATCGCGATTTCTTACGAGGGCCAGCCCGGCTGAGGCGCGGGTTTCGCCGCCTCAGCCGGTTCGGTTCAAGCATTCCCTGGGGTCAGGGGTGGTAGACGTGGCCGTCCATGATCCGGCGGAAAGTCCGGTAAGCCGTGGTCGATACCAGGTTCCAGGAGCCGTCCGGGTTTTTCTGGGCATCGGCCCGGGTCCGCAGCACGCCGGACGGGTTGCCGATCTTCAGGTCGTCCGAGGTATCCAGGTCGACCGCCATCTCGTTCAGCAACGTGCCTTCGACGACCAGGCCCGCGGAAATGCTCATCGCGCCTGTGACCTGCACCGCGCGGTGGATGTTCTCCATCGAGGCGACGCGCACGGCGATGTTGTATTCGTCTGCGTTGATCTCGGTCCCTGCCAGGGTCTTGTAGGCGACCGGCGGGGCGATCAGGGCGACGCGGGGGGCGGCCTGGGCGGCGGCTTCCGGGGTCTCGGCCATGCCGGCGCGCACGGCGGCGTCGCGGCGGACGTGTTCCATGGCGGCCATCACTTCGGGCATGGCGTCGATGGCCATCGGCGATTCGGCGCAGGTCAGGCCGAAGACCGAGGCCGGGATATAGACGCAGACCGCCGCGGCATCGACGATCGAGCCGGGGAACTCGCCAAATCCGGGGGCGGAGAACATTTCCTGCGGCTTGCCGGTGGGCAGCACGCCGCGCCCGGCGGTGCCGGCCGGGTCCATCCAATCCAGGCGCATCGGCGCCCCCGTGCCCGACACGCCCGGGATTTCCATGTCGCCCGTCGAGACGGCTCGACCGTCCTGAATGGTGAAGTGGGCGTGCACGACCTTGTTGGTGTTGGTGTTGAACATTCGCACAGTGGCCGGGCCGTCGGGCAGGGGAAAGATGCCTTCCTCGATCGCGAACGGACCGACGGTCGACGTCATGTTCCCGCAGTTGGACGACAGGTCGATCACCCCGTCGCGAATGCCGACCTGGGCGAAGGTATAATCGACGTCGGCGTCGTTACGAGTCGACTTCTTGACCCACATCGCCTTCGACAGGGACGAGATTCCCCCGCCCAGTCCGTCGAGCTGACGGCCATAGGGGTCGGGGCTGCCCATTACCGCGCGCAACATGGTGTCTCGTTCCTCAATATTTTCGGGCACGTCCTCGGCCCGGAAGAACACGGCTTTCGAAGTGCCGCCACGATAGAAAACGGCAGGGGTTTTGCGGGGTAGAGCAGTCATCGTCGATGTTCCTTCGTTTCGTTTATCGTTGGCCGTACGGATACCGCATCGGCATTTTGTGGAAAAAAATTTGTTTTCCTGCTGGACAGGGTCGTGAGGTTCACCTATATCACCGCCCGAGCCCAGCCGCTACACGGTGTTCCCTTCCTGGGGGTGCCGAGGCGGTGCAGGATTTCGGCGAAATCCTGTCTGACAGGTCTTGTCAGATACGCTCGTTGCCGATAGTATAGGAACTTCGGTTCCCATTTCGACGACGCCGTACCAGGCGCCATTTTCGGGTTTTCCCGGGTGATGCGCGTGCTGGGTGTCTGCGTCTCTGAAGTCGACCTGGGATGACGTTCTGGCTGTTTGACATTGTGGTTTAAG
>DJHY01000265.1:0-5080 GCA_002433335.1 Rhodospirillaceae bacterium UBA6608
CGCGGGTGAAGGCGCGGTGCGCCTGACCGAACGGCATCAGCACTTTGGGGATGTCCTTGGCCTCGATCCCGATGCCCGTATCCGAGACCTTCAACACATGGCCGCCGCCGGGCGACCAGGACACCGAAACCTCGACCCGCCCGCCGGGTTCGGTGAACTTAACCGCATTGGTAACGAGGTTCAGGATGATCTGCTTTATCCGCGTCACATCGGCCCGGATCATCGGCAGGTCCCGGGGCACTTCGGTCGTCAGGGAAACGCTCTTGGCTTCGGCCCTTTGCTCGACCATGGAGACGCATTCCTCGACCGCACGGGCCATGTTGATGGCCTCTTCATGCAAGGTCATGGCCCCGGCCTCGATCCGCGACACGTCCAACACATCGTTGATCAGCGCCAAAAGATGCCGGCCCGACCGGATGATGTCTTCGGAATATTCCTTGTACCTTGGTGCGCCGAGTTTGCCGAAAACCTCGCCCGCCAGAATTTCGGCGAACCCGATAATGCCGTTCAGGGGCGTGCGGAATTCATGGCTGACGTTGGCCAGGAAGTCGGTCTTGGCGCGGCTGGCTTGGTCCGCCAATTCCTGGGCGCGGCGGCGCACGGCGATTTCCTGACGTAGCTCCTTGGTCCTCTCGTCGACGCGCCGTTCCAATTCTTCGTTGGCCAGCAGCAAGGCCTGCTCGGCTTCGCGCGTCGCGGTCACGTCGGTCCCCGCCCCTCGGTACCCGGCGAACTCGCCCGTCAGGTTATCGAACACGGGACGCCCGCTCAGGCGCACATAAAAGGTCCGGCCTTCGTGGTTCTTCAGGGCGTATTCGAAGTTCCGGAACGGACGGCGCGCCTCCAGGTCGGCCCGGTGGCGGGCGAAATGGGCTTCGTCGTCGCCGTTCCTTTCACCGGAAAACTCCCATCGGGTTCTGCCGATGAGGTCACGGCGATCCAAGCTGCTGATCTCGAAAAACCGGTTGGAGATATAGGTGAAGCGCAGGTCCTGATCCAATTCCCAGAACCAGTCCGATGCGGATTCCGCGATATCGCGCAGGCGCTCTTCGCTTTCGCGCCACGAGGCTTCGGCGATTTCGCGAACACGGATTTCGCTGCGCAATTCGCGCGTTCGCTCCGCGACCAGCTTTTCCAACTCGTCGTGCGAGCGGCGCAAAATGTCTTCGGCCGCTTTCTGTTTACTGATGTCGGTTACCGCCGTGCCCAGCGCCACGACGCGCCCCGTATCGTCCTCGATGGGAAATTTCGCGACCAGAACATGACGGACCTGACCGTCGCTGAACATGGCTTGGCGTTCGCGTTGGATCGGGATACCCAATGCCAGCACTTCGGCCTCATGGTCGGAAATAAGGCCGGACACGCCATCGCGGTCACCGTGCACTTCCAACTCGGTGCGGCCGAGAACCTGCTCCGGCGGTTTGCCCGCCCATTCGCAGAACTTACGGTTGACCTTGATATAGCGGCCATCCAATCCCTTGATGTTCAGGGACGACGGCACGTTATCGACCAGGGCCGTCGCGATGGTCTCGCTCACCCGCAACGCCACGTGCCGCGACAGGAACATCCCGGTCAACACCGCCAGGATGAATGCGATCGGCAGCCCAAAGGCCAGGACCACGACGTGGTCGTTGCCGATCTGCGCCGCCAAGGTTCGCGGAGACGGCCACAGATAGACTGACCAATCGCGGTTCAGAACGCGAAACGAGGAAGTTGCGTAAATTTCGGGTTTGACCTGCCCCGAACCGACGGCATGGACAAGCCGCCCGGCGGATCGAACCTCGACCCGGTAGCGGCCGGGAATGACCTGCCCCAACGCCCGTTCAACGATCGGCGCCGCATGAAACGCAATTGCGATGAACCCGTTTCGCTGGGCCGCATCGTCCAAGGGATAGAGACCGAGGAACCCCGTCCCTCCGTCTCGGAACTGGAACGGCGGGGTCGGCGACGCCAAACCATCCTTCGCAACCCTGTCGAAGGTTTCTCCGACCGCCGGGTCCTCGCGAAAGTCACGCCCCAGAAGGTAGCTGTTGCCCGGCTCCGGCTCGACCCAGGTGACTTTTCCGTCGTCCGCCAAGCGCGCGATGAACCGGATGTCCCGATAGGTATGCCACAATGCGGACGAATGACGCCGAAGCGAGGCGTCGGTCGAAATATCGCCGACCCGCCACAACTGCTGCAGATGATGTCCCGCCGCCATCCGCGATGCGATGGCCAATTCGATCTGAAATGCCGCCTGCCGGGCGGACCGATCCGCCGCTTCCTGCGCCAAGTCCTGCTGGCGCATATACACCACACGAGAGGCGGCAACGGCGAGGGCGCCAAGCGCCAAGCCGAGGATTACCGCCGCCAGAAGGTGCCGGGTCGGCGTCTTCATGCCGCAGGGCCCGTCACCGGCGGTACGGCCGATGGATAGCCAGCCAATTGTAAGGTCATAACCCCTCCCAGGACCGAACGGCTTGATTTTACAGAGCTGACCGTGTTTTTCACCGCTTACTTTGGTCCAGGTGGACTCTCTTCCGCGAACTGACGCAGATCGGCGATCAATTCGCCGATCACGGTTTTGACCCCGTCGAAATGCGCGCCGCGGACAATCTTGTCCTCGTCCATGTAAAGACGGCGGTTGATTTCGATCTGCAGGCTGTGCCGCCCGCTGGCCGGATCGCCGTAGCGATTGACGATTTCGACCCCTTTGTACAGGCGGTTGACCCAAACGTCGTATCCGCGTCCGGCCAGGAAAGCCCGCACCCGCTCGGTCAATTCCGGGGCGCAGGTCGTATCGTCACGGGACCCGATGATGAAGTCGGGCCGCAGGGTTCCCGCCGGATCGGGCGACATCGCATTCGCCGCCGAGGGCATCGAATGACAATCGATATGGTAATAGCCGCCGAACCGGCCCATCCATTCGTCCAGCACCTGGCTCAGCACCCGATGATACGGGCGATGATAGGTTTCGACCCGATGACGCAGGGCGGCGACCGGAAACTTGCCTGGGTAAAGCGGCAGACCCGGCGGGCGGCGCGTCCAAACCACGCCCTGGCCGAGCTTGGCCTTCTCCCCCGGCGCTAGGCCTGGGCCGTCCCAATCGCCATCCAGCTGCGCCGGATCCATATCCGCCTCGGCCCGGTTCGGATCGATATACAGGCGCGGGAACAAAGCCGCCAACAGCGGCGCCCCCTGGTCCGGCGCGGCGCCGTATAGATCATCGATGAAGGCATCTTCGGCGCGGCGCAATTCCGCCGGCTGCGCCACGGCGCCGAAATCGTCCGGATAAAGATCGCCGCTATGCGGGGAATCGAACACCAGGGGCACGGCAGTGCCCATCGGCATGCGCAACCGCAACACGCCGGGGATATCGGTATCGGTGATCATGCTCAGGTCCCGTCGTTGAGATGGCAAGCAGAGACCCGACCGGGTGCGATTTCACGCAAGGCCGGGCGTTCTTCGCGGCAACGCCGGGTGGCATGCGGGCAACGCGGATGGAAGTGACACCCCATCGGCGGGTCCAGCGGGGACGGAATTTCGCCGGTGATCGGCTGATAATCCAACCCGCGCATGTCCAGGCGCGGCACTTCGTTCAACAAAGCCTGGGTATAGGGATGGTTCGGGCTGGCGAAGATGTCCTCGGTCGAGGCGGATTCGACGATCCGGCCCAGATACATGATCACCACCCGGTCGGAGATATGTTCGACCACCGACAAGTCATGGCTGATGAACAGATAGGTCAGGTCCAAGTCTTCGCGCAGATCCATGAACAGGTTGATGACCTGGGCCTGGATCGACACGTCCAGGGCCGCAATGGCTTCATCGCAGACCAGGAAATCCGGTTTGACCGCCAGGGCGCGGGCGATGCCGATGCGCTGACGCTGACCGCCGGAAAACTGGTGCGGATAGCGCTTGCGGTATTCCGGGTCCAGGCCGACGCGTTCCATCACCTGGGCGACGTAATCGGCGGCTTCGGCGCGGCTGACGATGCCGTGCAGGACCGGGGCCTCGCCGATGATTTCCTGCACCCGCTTGCGCGGGTTCAGGCTGGCGAACGGATCCTGGAAAATCATCTGCACGGCCAAGGCGGTCGCCCGCTGGGCTTCTTTGTTCATGGCCGAGACGGCGGTGCCACGATAAACGATCTCGCCCGCCGTCGGGTCCATGATGCCCGCGACCATGCGGCCAAGGGTCGATTTGCCGCAGCCGGATTCACCGACCAGGCCGACCACTTCGCCCGGCGCGATTTCCAGGCTCACGCCGTCGACCGCATGGACGACTTCTTCCGTGACGTTCGCCCCCAGGAGACGCGCCAACTTGGCCGCCGCATCCAGATGTTTGACGAAGTTCTTGGTGACGTCCTTCAACTCGAGGATCGCGGTCATGGGGCGGTGGCTCCGGCATCCAGTTGCGGATGGACGCAACGCAAGGCCCGTCCGGGAATGGGCTGGGTGATGTCAGGACGCGTATCGCAGGCCGCGTCGGCGTGCGGGCAACGGTCCTTGAACGCGCATCCGGCGGGCAGTTTCAGCAACGACGGCGTCATGCCGGGGATTTGATACAGCCGCTTGCCCCGCGTGTTATGGCCGGGGACCGAACCGAGCAGACCCTGCGTATAGGGATGGCCCGGATTATCGAGCACGTCGCCCAAGCCCCCCTGTTCGACGACCCGCCCGGCGTACATCACGCTGATCTTGTCGGCCAGGCCCGCGACCACGGCAAGGTCATGGGTGATCCAGATCAGGGCCGTGCCGGTCTCGCGACAGAGCTTCTGCGCCTCATACAAAATCTGACCCTGAATGGTCACGTCGAGGGCCGTCGTCGGCTCGTCGGCGATGATCAGGTCCGGCTTGTTCAACAGGGCGATAGCGATCGCCACGCGCTGCCGCATCCCGCCCGAGAATTGATGGGGATAGGATTTCAACCGTTCCTCGGGCGCCGGAATCCCGACCTGCCCCAGGGCGTCGCGCGACCGGGCGAATGCCTCGGCATCGGTAATCTTGTTGTCGTGGGCGCGCAGGGTCTCGATCATCTGGGTATCGATGCGCAACACGGGGTTCAACGTCATCATCGGATCCTGGAAGATCATCGCGAT
>DJHY01000265.1:5388-6117 GCA_002433335.1 Rhodospirillaceae bacterium UBA6608
TCCTGGAAGATCATCGCGATGCGGTTGCCGCGCAGATGACGCAGAGATTCCTCGTCCAGGGTCAACAGGTCCTTGCCCTGGAACATGACCCGGCCGCCGACGACCTTACCCGGCGGATCGACCAGACCCAGGATCGAGAACCCGGTCACGGATTTGCCCGAACCGGACTCCCCGACCAGGCCCATGATCTCGCCCCGGCCGACGCTGAAGCTGACGCCGTCGACGGCATGGGCGACGCCGTCCTTGGTGAAGAAATGCGTTTCCAGGTTTTCGACCTGAAGGGTGGGGGTTTCGTCGCTCATATCTCGCGGCCCTCCCTATCGCTTCAAACGCGGGTTGAGGACATCGCGCAGGTGATCGCCGACTAGATTGATCGCGACGATCGTGACCAGCAACGCCACCCCCGGAAAGAAGCTGATCCAATAGAACCCGGACAGCATGAAGTCGAAACCGTTGGCGATCAGCAGGCCCAACGACGGCTCCGAGATCGGAAGGCCGACACCGAGGAAGCTGAGCGTCGCCTCGAGCGAGATCGCATGCGCCGTCTGGATCGTGCCGACCACGATCAGCGGCGGCAGGCAGTTGGGAAACAGGTGGCGGAACACGATACGATTGTTACCGAGGGCCAGGCACTTCGCGGCCTCGATATATTCCTTGTTGCGCTCGACCAGGGCCGAGCCGCGCACCGTCCGCGCGTAATAGGCCCATTGCGCGATGACCAGGGCGATG
>DJHY01000265.1:6416-6562 GCA_002433335.1 Rhodospirillaceae bacterium UBA6608
CATTGCGCGATGACCAGGGCGATGATGATCTTGTCCACGCCCTTGCCCAGGATCGCCAACAGAATCAGGGCAATCAGGATCGCCGGGATCGACAGCTGAATGTCGACCACGCGCATGATGAAGGAATCGATCCGCCCGCCGAAATA
>DJHY01000265.1:6859-15485 GCA_002433335.1 Rhodospirillaceae bacterium UBA6608
GACCCCCCCGCCGAAATAGGCCGCGGTCAGACCGACCGCCGTGCCGATGCACAGCGCGACCACGCCCGACATCACGCCGACACCCAGCGAAATCCGCAGGCCGTAAATGATGGCCGACAACAGATCGCGCCCGGCGCCGTCCGTCCCCAGCCAATAGACGGTGCCGTCCATGGACTCGGACCCGGGTTTCAGCTTGGAATCCAGAATACTGACCTGCGCCAGATCGTAGGGATCGGTCGGCGCGACGAAGGGGGCGAACACCGCCAATAGAACGATCGCCACCAGAACGACCAGCGCTCCGGTCGCGATGCGGCTTTCCGCGTAATCACGGCAAAACCGGCGGAACGGCGTTTCGACGCCCTGGTCCCCACCGGCGGCGGGGCTTTGCACGGTCGTTTCGCTCATGACTTGACGTCCGACAAACGGACCCGCGGGTCCAGGATGGAATACAAGACGTCGACGACCAAATTGATGACCACGAAGATCAGTACGATGATCATCAGGTAGGCGACGATGATCGGACGGTCGAGCGTCTGGATGCTTTGAATGATCAGCTTGCCCATGCCCGGCCAGGCGAAGACCGATTCCGTGACCACGGAAAAGGCGATCAGGCCACCGAATTCCAGGCCTAGAACCGTGACCACCGGGATCATGATGTTCTTCATCAGATGGACAAGAACGATCCGCGCGTTGCTCAGGCCCTTGGCCCGGGCGAATTTGATGTAATCCTGCAACGCGGCCTCGCGCGTGCCGGCGCGGGCCAGACGGATGACCAGGGAAATCTTGAACAGGGCCAGGTTCAATGCCGGCAGGAACAGATGCGACAACCCGTCGAGCGTCAGGAAGCTGACGTCGATACCCAGAAGATTGACCGTTTCGCCGCGCCCGGTCGACGGCAGCCAGCCCAACATGACCGCGAAGACCATGATGAACATCAGCCCGACCCAGAACGTCGGCAGCGAGAAGCCGAGGATGGACCCCGCCATGATTGTTTTCGATAGGGGCGTGTCCGGCCTGAGCCCCGCGTAAACGCCAAGGGGGATGCCGATCAGAACCGCCATCAGCAAGGCGGCGACCGCCAGTTCCAAGGTCGCTGGAATACGCTGGACGATGATCTTCAGGGCGGATTCGCCATAGACGAACGATTTGCCCAGGTCGCCCTCGACCGCGCCGGCGACGAACCGGCCGTATTGGACATACCAGGGTTTATCCAACCCCATGGACTTGATGACTTTGTCGCGCTCCGCCTGGTCGGCCTCGTCAGAGACCATCATTTCAACGGGATCACCGACGACGTTGACGCCGACGAACACGATGAACGACATCACCAGAACAACCGCGATGCTCTGCAAGAGCCGGCGGATGATGAAAACGGTCATAATTCCGATCCGGAAGGGGCGGCGTGCGCGGTCAAGCGACCGGCACGCCGCCGGTTCCTAAAGTGGCAGACCCTTATTCAGGCCAGATACCATAGGCCACCGTGCGCTCGTCGGTGCGCGCAAGGTACTTGAGGCCTTTTTTCGCAGCCCAGGTGTTGACCTGGTAATGCAGCGGGATCAAAGCCTGATCCTGACCGATGGCCAGTTCCGTGGCTTCGGCCAACAAGGCCGCCCGCTTGGGATCGTCGACGGTCGCCAGGGCCTGTTCGACCAGGGCGTCCATCTTGGCGCTGGAATACAGACCACGGTTCGACGGGCCCCAGCTCTTTTCCTTGGAATAGGTGGCGAGCAGCGAGCGCAGCGGCGAAGAAGCTTCACCCGTGCCCGAACCCCAGCCAACCAGCAGGAACGAGAACTCGGGCGGCTTGGCCGGACCGCCGTTCTTGGCGCGCTTGAAGTAGACGCTCTTCGGCATGGTTTCCGGCGTGGTCTTGATACCGACGCGGGACAGCATCTGCGCCACCGCTTCGGCAATCTTGGCGTCGTTGATATAGCGGTCGTTCGGACCGTGCAACGTCACCTGGAAGCCGTTCGGATAGCCTGCTTCGGCCAACAGCTTCTTGGCGCCCTTGGGATCATAAGGCTCGGGCTTCAGCTTGTCGGACACGCCGAAGAAACCATCGGGCAGCAACTGACCGGCCTTGACCGCGATGCCTTCCATGATCCGCTCGATGATCAGGTCACGGTTGATCGCCTTGGAGATCGCCTTGCGCACGCGCACGTCCTTGAACGGGTTCTTGATGTCTTCGCCGTTCGGGCCTTTCACGAAGGGCGAATTGTCGCGGAACTGGTCCAGGTGCAGATAGATGACGCGGTTGGAAATCCCCTGGCTCAGGGTGATCTTCGGGTTCTTCTTCAGGCCCGCGACGTCGACCGTCGAAACCTGATCGATGAAGTCCACATCACCCGCCAACAAGGCCGCCAGACGCGACGGCGCGGATTTGATCGGCTTGATGATGACGTGTTTCCAATGCGGCTTCTTGCCCCAATAATCTTCGTTGCGTTCGAACTCCAGGATTTCGCCCTTGGTCCACTTCACGAACTTGTAGGGGCCGGTGCCGATGGCCTGGCTACCGTTGTTGAAGTCGCCTTCCCAATGGTCCTTGGCCTTGTCCGACACGATGTGAACGGTCGACAGGTCCGTCGCCATCAACGGATAGGGCTTCGGCGTGGTCACGCGGAACGTGTAATCGTCAACGCGGGTGAATTCCTTGCCCCCGCCATGGGAATACAGCTTGAAGCTGGAGCGCGCATTCGGGTGCGCGGCCGCGCGTTCCATCGAGAACAGCACGTCATCGACATTGAATTCCGAGCCGTCATGGAACTTCACGCCCTTACGCAGCTTGAATTCCCAAGTGGTATCGTCAATGGCCTTCCATTCCGTCGCCAAGCCCGGCGTCAGGCGCTGCTTTTCGTCCTGTTCGATCAGGCGCGAAAAGATGTGCTGGGCGATCTGGTTGTTGGGGCCGAGGTTGTGATAATGGGGATCGATCGAGGTCGGCTCGGTGCCGAGCCCGATGGTGATGGTCTGTGCCCGGGCGGCGGTGCCCATGCTGATCGCGAGACACGTCCCGAGGGCCGCCGCGAACATCGTTTTACGGAAATGCATTTTTTATAGCTCCCTGTCGCTCCGGGTCGGTTCGCCCGGTGGTAAGAAATTATGTTGGCCCATTTCCGAGCCGCCGACAAGCGTATCGGAACGCGACGTTTATGGTCTTGACGTTACACCGGTTTGATCGTTCGATGAGCGGCTTGCCAAAGCGCCGCCCACCGCCGGAATCGACATTTCTGCAATTTTCGGGTCGGCAAAATTTTTTTTGATCGCCCCGCCTAGGCCACCCCCAGGCCGACCAAGGCCAATCACGGCCAACCAAGGATCGCCACATGACACAGCCCGCCGCTGAATACCCCGTTGAACTGAGCGCCCCCGACATTTCCGCCTACAAGGCCGGCAATACGGGGATCGACTACATCACCACGTTCGATTCCGGCGTCGCCGGCCCGCATGTGATGATTTCCGCCGTGGTTCACGGCAACGAGGTTTGCGGCGCGATTACCCTGGACTGGCTGATGAAACTGGGCGTACGCCCGAAGCAGGGCAGCCTGTCACTGGGCTTCATGAACGTCGATGCCTACAACAGCTTCGACCCCGAAGCGCCCCTGGCGTCGCGCTTTGTCGAAGAAGATTTCAACCGCCTGTGGGATGCGGCGACCCTGGACGGACCGCGCGACAGCGTCGAATTGCGCCGGGCGCGCACGGTTCGCCCGTTCATGGATACGGTCGACCGCCTGCTCGACATCCATTCGATGCAGCACGCGACCGGCGCCCTGATGCTGGCCGGGCCGCTGGACAAGGGCCGCAAACTGGCCGAAGGCGTGGGCGTGCCCGAAATGGTGGTGATGGACGAAGGCCACGCCGCCGGCCGGCGCATGCGCGATTACGCCGGGTTCCGGGACCAATCCTCGCCTAAGGATGCCCTTTTGGTCGAATGCGGCCAGCATTGGGAGAAATCCTCGGAGACCGTGGCCAAGGAAACGGCCCTGCGGTTCCTACTGTACACCGGCGCGGTCGACATGGATTTCGCCGGGCCGCACCTGGGCCCGACGCCGCCGAAACAGACGATCGTCGAAATCACCGATCCGGTGACCATCGAAACGGACGATTTCCGTTTCGATGCCGATTATCGGGGCATGGAAATCATTCCCCAGGCCGGCACCGTTCTGGGCCATGACGGCCCCAAGCCGGTCGTCACGCCTCATGACAATTGCGTCCTGATCATGCCGTCCCGCCGCCTGAACAAGGGCGGCACGGCGGTGCGCCTGGGCCGCATTATCGGCTGACATCGCTGTCGGCCTCCCATTGACAGGGGGCCTTTTCCTGCCAAATTAAGGGATGACGAAGGGTGCTGCCGTCATGGCGGGCCCTTCGGCCGTTTTCGCTCGTTGATCAAAGAGGAGAACGCCCATGTCTCGGCTCGGCGCCTTCAACAGCCCGCTGCTTTTGGGTTTCGAACATTTCGAACGCATGCTCGACCAGGCCGCCAAGGCCTCGGGCGAGGGATACCCCCCCTATAACATCGAGCAACTGGGCGAACAGCAGTTGCGCATCACCCTGGCCGTCGCCGGTTTCACCGATGACGATCTGGCGGTGACGGTGGAAGAAAACCAACTGGTGATCCGCGGCAAGCAGCATGACGACAGCAGCCAGCGCGTGTTCATCCATCGCGGCATCGCGGCCCGTCAGTTCCAGCGCAGCTTCGTCCTGGCCGAGGGGATCGAGATCGTCCGCGCCCATCTGGACAACGGCTTGCTGCATATCGATTTGGAACGCCACGTGCCTGAGCCCGAAGTGCGCACCATCGCGATCGAAAAGAACGCGGGCGCCAAGAAAGCCGGCCGAACCATTGAGATGACGCCCGAAGACTAAGGGCCCGTTTCCCCGGCATCCGCCCCCGCCGCCCGGATGCCGGAAGACCCAGGGGACGTTCCCCAGGCGGCGCATGACGAAATCCTATGGCCGCGTGCCCGGAAAACGGGGCGTGGCGGGAAAAGGAGTTTCTGATTATGAACGCCAATCCTCCGGACAACCACGCCCTGACGCTGGCCGATACTCTGTCGGTCGAGGACTTTTTGGCCCTGGGCGCCGAGACGACCGCCTTCGTCAAGGCGATCGAGATCGAAGGCAAATCGGCCTACGGCATCTTTTCCGCCCTGGGCGAGCCCCTGGGCTATGCCGATTCCTTCGCCGTGGCCCAGGCCACCGTGCGTCAGCACGACATGGAGCCCCTTTCGGTCCACTAACAGAGAATTCGGCCTTTTTCTCGGGGCCGCGTTTCCATCGTCCCGTTAAAGGATCGGTTAACCGTTTTTCCCCATAATCGGTGGCGGATGCGACACCCGCCGGCCCAAGAACGGGCACGGACAAAGCTCATGACGAGCGCCGAAGAAAAAGGGGGAAACGGGGTCGCCGATCTGGAGACGACGGATGACGGATAGAACCTCTGTGACCACCAAACCCGCTGCCAACTTCAAGGCGATGGCCCTGCGCCGCATGTCGGCGCCCGATTTCCTGGCCCTTGGCGCGGACAAGATCGTGTTCGTCAAACCCATGACCGCCGAGGGCGGCATGACCTACGGCGTGTATTCCGCCTCGGGCGAGGAACTGGGCCGCGCGGCCAGCCCCGAATTGGCCGAAGCCACCGCCTTCAAGAACGATTTCGCCGTCGCGGCGCTGCACTAAGGCCGCCAGATCGGATCACCGGCGCATGGAAACGCGAACGGGGCCGTCAGCGGCCCCGTTTTTGATTGCGGTATTCTTTGAAATGCGGCGTCAGGCGGCCTGTACGTCCGCCGAATTGCTGAGGATCGCGTATAGCGCCTCGGCATTGTCGGTGCCGCGCAGCTTGTCGCAGGTCGACCGGTCACGCAACAAACGCGACACCGGGGCCAGAGCCTTCAGATGGTCGGCCCCCGCCGATTCCGGCGCCAGCAGCAAAAAGATCAGATCGACCGGCTGTTCGTCGATGGCCTGGAAATCGATGGGCTTTTCCATGCGCGCGAACATGCCATAAAGCTTGTCCAGACCCGGCAGCTTGCCATGCGGGATGGCGATGCCGTTGCCGACACCGGTGGTGCCCAGCTTTTCCCGTTCCATCAGCACGTCGAACACGGCCCGTTCATCCAGGTCGGTCAGGCGCGACACCGCGCCCGCCAGTTCCTGCAGGGCCTGCTTCTTGCTGGTCACGCGAAGATTGGCAATCACGCTGTCGGGGGATAGGAGGTCGCGGATTTCCATAACCTGTCCTTTGCCTTACGCGGGCGCGCAAAAGCGCCCCGAAGCGCCATCAAGCGTCGGCGGACTTCGCCTCGACCGGATCGATCCAGCCGATGTTGCCGTCGTCACGCCGATAAACCACGTTGAGGCGCCCCGAACCGCTGTCCCGGAACATCTGCACCCGCGTATCGGCCAGATCCATCCGCATAACGGCGGCGCTGACCGAAAGGGTCGGAATATCCGTCGGCAGTTCGGCGATAATGGTGGGCTGCCCCTCTTCGGGCAGTTCCTCGTGATCCGGCTCGGCCTGCACCACGAAATGCTGGGCGCGGAAGGATTCCTGCGCAGCCATGTTTTCGTGATGGTTGGTCAGACGCCGGTGATAACGACGCAGCTGCTTGGCGATACGCTCCGCAGCCTGGTCGAAAGCGGCATAGGGGTCATCATTGCCCCCACGGCCATGAACGACGACACCGCCCATGGGATGAACCGTGATTTCCGCCGTGAAGGTGTGCCCAGCCTTGGACAGCACGACGGAAGCTTCGATAGCGCGGTCGAAATACTTCTTAACCGCATCAACCAGTTGATCTTCGGCGTGGGCGCGCAGCGCGTCGCCAACGTCCAGGTTCTTGCCTTTAACGGTGATATTCATGTCCCGGTCTTAGCCGTTTCTTCTTTCCAGTGTCGAGCCGTATAGTCGGTTAATCTCCGTCTGGCGGCGCGTCATCTGCGGCGACCGCCCGATCGGGCCATTCCTCCGAGCCATTCCTCGGCCCGCACAGATTGGCCACTTACGTGGCCGAAAAGGACATATGCGGGTTTCGGCGGAATTCAAGTCGCCGGCCCGCCTCGACGAAGGCCCGGAAATTAGGCCCGACGCATGCTGCTGTCAACCATCCCATTCGCCTTGGCCCGCAAGCGCCTCAAGCCTTTTACATCGCAGCACTTTTTTGTCGGCGACGCTGCACCGAGGATGGAATCCCCATGGCTTCGCGATATTTGGCGACGGTACGGCGCGCAATATCGACGCCGTCGGCGCGCAAGATATCGACGATCTTGTCATCGGATAGAATCTGGGCTGCCGGTTCGCCGTCGATCATGGCGCGAATCCGATGCTTGATCGCTTCCGCCGAAAAGGCCTCGCCCCCGTCGGCGCGGGAAATCGACGAGGTAAAGAAGTACTTCAATTCGAAGATGCCGCGCGGCGAGGAGATGTACTTGTTCGCGGTCACGCGGCTGACCGTGCTTTCATGCATGTCGATCACGTCGGCGATGTCGCGCAGGACCAGCGGTTTCAAATGCTGCACCCCTTTCAGGAAGAACGCATCCTGCTGACGGACAATTTCCTTGGCGACCTTGAGAATCGTGGTCGCCCGCTGATGCAGGGATTTCACCAGCCAATTCGCCGAATGATATTGCTCGCTAATATACTGCCGGTCGGTCTTTGAAGCCTTTTTGGTGCTGATTTCCGCGTAGTACTGGTTGTTGACCAGAACCCGCGGCAGGGTTTCGGGATTCAGCTCGATATGCCAGCCGCCGGCCGGGCGCGGGCGCATCAGCACATCGGGGATGACCGGCTGGGCGACCTCGCCGTCGAACGCCAGGGCCGGTTTCGGGTCCAGGGTCCGCAACTCCGAAGCCATATCGGCAATGTCTTCCAGATCGACGCCGCAGATTTTCGCCAGCGCCTTGAACTCGCGCCGGGCGACCAGGTCCAGGTTATCGATGAACGCCGCCATCGCGGGATCCAGGCGGTCGCGATCGGCCAGTTGCAGGGCCAGGCATTCCTTCAGATCGCGGGCGAAGATACCCGGCGGGTCGAACTGCTGCAGGCGTTTGAGCACCGTCTCGACACGCGCGACCTCGCAGTCCAGCGCTTCGGCGACGGCCTCCAGGTCGGTGGTTAGATATCCCGTTTCATCCAGGCTATCGATCAGGTACGAGCCGATCATGCGATCGACCTGATCGCCGATGTCCATACCCAGCTGTTCCATCAGATGGTCGCGCAGGGTGATTTCCGACGACAGGGTCTGGTCGAAGCCCGGCAGATCGTCGTCATAACCCCCGGCGGCCGAGGCCGGCAGGGTCGATTCGAAGCCGCTGTCGGGTGCGGATTGCACCGCGTCGGGTTGGCCGTCCTGGGTGTAAAGGTCGTCCAAGGCGACATCCATGTCACCGTCGGCGGGCCCGCCGTCCCCGGCATCGCCGAAATCCATGGACATGCCGTCGTCCGACCCCGTGTCGTCCAGGCCATCGGATGCCTCGACCGGTTGCTCCGGCCCTTCGCCGGCTTCGCCGTCGGTGCGGGATTCGGAATCGTCCCGCTCCAGCATCGGGTTCTGTTCCAATTCCTGTTCGACGAATTCGGCCAATTCCATGTTCGACAATTGCAGCAGCTTGATCGCCTGCTGCA
>DJHY01000265.1:15791-20187 GCA_002433335.1 Rhodospirillaceae bacterium UBA6608
CTTGATCGCCTGCTGCAATTGCGGGGTCATGACCAGCGATTGGCTTTGGCGTTGGTCCAGGCGTGGCGTCAGCACCATGGCAGGTCTCCCCACCATGCTTCCCCCGGCCGCGACCGGCAGGGCCGCGCGGAGTTACAGGCTGAAACGGTCACCCAGATAGACACGGCGCACGTCCTCGTTGCCGACGATGTCCGACGGCTGCCCTTCCATGAGCATCATGCCGTCATGAATGATGTAGGCGCGGTCGATCACGTCCAGGGTTTCGCGGACGTTGTGATCGGTAATCAACACGCCGATGCCGCGATCCTTCAGATGCGCGACCAGATCGCGGATATCCCCGACCGCGATCGGGTCGATCCCGGCGAAGGGTTCGTCCAGCAGCACGAAATGGGGGTTCGACGCCAAGGCGCGGGCGATTTCGACGCGCCGCCGCTCGCCGCCCGACAGGGCGATGGCCGGGGCGCGGCGCAAATGGGTGATGGAAAATTCTGCCAGCAGGGCATCCAGAATAGCCTCGCGCCGGTCGCGGTTGGCCTCGACCACTTCGAGCGCGGCGCGGATGTTCTGCTCCACCGACAAGCCACGGAAAATCGAGGCCTCTTGCGGCAGGTAGCCGATCCCCAAGCGCGCCCGACGATACATCGGCAGGTTAGAGATGTTCTGCCCGTCGAGGACGATGGTCCCGTAATCGGGCTGAACCAAGCCGGTGATCATATAGAAGCAGGTCGTCTTACCCGCCCCGTTCGGGCCCAGAAGGCCGACCACCTCGCCCCGCTGAATGGCCACGCTGACGCCGCGCACCACGGGCCGCTTCTTGAAGCTCTTGCCCAGGTTCGTCGCCACCAGCCCTTGGTTGTCCGCGACAAGTCGCGGCGCACCTTGGCCTTGGGGGGTGTTGTCGGCTTCGGTCATTCGGTCTTCATTCCCCTCGGTCGTCAGGCCTCATGGTAGATTCCACGGCAGGCCCCACGGAAAATCCCACGGGCTCCCTATTTACCCATGGAATTCTTGGCATTGGGCATCAATGTGCCCTTGGTGCGTCCGCCGGGACAGCTGAACAATCGGCTGATGCCGGTGTTCAGGTTGACCTCGGCCTTGCAGCCGTTCAATTCGTTCTTACCGCGCTCGATTCTAACCGATCCGCTTAAGGTCACGATACCCGTTTCCACGTTGTAGACCCCGCGGTCGCCATAGGCCCGGTCGCGTTCCGTCAGCACCGACACATTGTCGTAGGCATCGACCCGGTAAACCTTGTTTTCTCCGCCCTTGGTCTTGCGGAAAAAGGCCGCCAGCACGTCGGCGCGCACGCGGCGTTTGTCCTTGATCGCTTCGGCCTTTCCCCGGGCCACGGCCATCTGGCGCTGCTCCCAATATTCCAATTGTTGGGTCGCCGTTATCTTGGCGTCCGGGGTGACCATGTTGGGCGTGCCGCCGGACAGCACCAGAATTTCCCGCGTCACGTCGTAGACGGCCTTTTCACCGCTGGCGACCTGATTGGGGGACTGGATCTTGACCTTGCCGTCGGCGTCCAGGCGATAGATCTCGGTCGTGCCGTCGGGGCGCTCGGTATAGAACGCGGTCAACTGGTCGGCCAGCACGGTGACCTCGCCGCGTACCGCCTTGGCATTGCCCTTGGCCAGAAAGACCAGATTGTCCTGCTGCCACTCGATGCCGTTGTCGGCGAAAATCTCGATCGGCGTGTCGCCGCCCGCTCCCATGTTCAGGGCCTGGGCCCGGGCCGGGCCGAACGGCGCGGCTGCCAGGGCCATTGCCAGCGCGGCCACGGGCGCCAGCACCGCCAACCGGCGAATAGCGCGCGCGCCGATCATTTCGGCACCTGCGCGCCCGGCTGCAGGAACATCTGCGCCTTGCCGGTGAAAACGATGGTCCGGCCCTTGTTCAACAGGCGGAAGCCCTCGGCCTTGAGGGTCCCGAACGGACCCTGCCCCTTGACCGGCACATCGCCATGAGCAATGCCCTGGGCCAGATCGACAGTCGCCTTTTCGGTCCGGAATTCGTAACCCGAATCGTGGAACAGATTGACCGATCCGGCCAGGTCCAAAGTCTTCTCGCGGCGGGTATAGATGCCGTTGTCCGCCGTCAGGACCAGCCACGAGCCATCCTTCAACGTGATATCGGCCTTAGGCAGCTCGAGGCCGACGCGAACGTCCAGGCCCTCACCGTCAAGTTTCTTGGCGATATCGGCGGTCACCGCATAGGGCTGATTGTCGTCGTCGGTCCCGACGTACCGGGGATTCAACAAATTGGGATCGCCGTCTGCGTTGGATTTGATGGCGGCGAACCCGATGCGAAAGCGCAGGTCTTCGGTCCGCAGATGCGGCCACAGAATCACCAGGGCGATCAATCCAACCGCCGCGACAGGCAACATGACCTTGGCGACTTGGACGAACCCTGAATAGGAGTCCATGGCCATCTCGGTCACGCGACCCCCGCCCGTAGACAATCGTGAATGTGCAGGATACCCACCGGCCGCCCATCGGACACCACGAACAGATTGGTGATCGAACGGGTGTTCATCACGTTCAGGGCCTCGGAGGCCAGCCGGTCCGGCTCGATCGTCGCCCCGCCCGAGGTCATGGTTTCGGCGGCGCTGCGCGCCAGCACGCCATCTGACATGTTGCGCCGCAGGTCGCCGTCGGTGATGACGCCGGACAGTCGCCCGTTTCCGTCGACCACGCCCAGGCAGCCGAACCGCTTGGCGGTCATGACCAATAGGGCCTCGCTCATCAGGGTTTCCGGCGCGACCAGCGGCAGTTCCTCGCCGCCATGCATGATGTCGGACACCTTCAGCAAGCGGCGGCCCAGTTTGCCGCCCGGGTGCAGGGCGTGGAAATCGTCGGACGAGAAATTTTTACGCTCCAACAGCGCCACGGCGAGCGCATCGCCCAAGCCAAGGGTAACCGTGGTCGACGTCGTCGGCGCCAGACCCAGCGGGCAGGCTTCTGGCGACGCCGGATAGATCAGCGCCACGTCGGCGTTTTCCGCCAGGGAGCTCTTGGCATTGCCGGTGACCGCGATCAATGGGATGCCGAAGCGTTTGGCATAGGCGATGAAATCGGCCAGTTCCGCCGTTTCGCCTGAATTGGACAAGGCGAAGATGACGTCGTCCGCCGTGACCATGCCGAGATCCCCGTGCGAGGCTTCGGCCGGATGAACGAAAAACGCAGGCGTCCCGGTGGACGACAACGTCGCCGCGATCTTGTTGCCGATATGGCCGCTTTTCCCCATGCCGGTAACGACGACGCGCCCTTTGGCCGAGGCCATGATGTCCAAGGCCGCCACGAATTCGCTGCCCAGGCTGGCAGACAATGCCTTAAGCCCGTCGCTTTCCTGCGCCAGCACACGCCGCGCCACGGCCAGATCATCGATGCCGGCGCCGTCTGCGGCTGCCGCATGGGGTTTGGTGGATTCCGCGCTCATATCCCGTTCTTGATCTGCGCCGACAGGTCCCCGCCGGCCGGGAATTTGGTTATGGCTGGCCAGGTCCGAGAAACCGCGCAGCCAGCAATCTTCGTGCCAGTCGGTCTAATATACTGGCGAATCTTAAAAAATGCCCGGTAAATATGCGCCCGACCGGGCTAAGCGTCAACCGACGCGCCGCGCCGTTTTCGCCCTTCGATGCACCTTAATGGCGGAAAATATCGACTTCGCCCCAACCGCCCAGGTCAAGGGCGACCCGCGTCGGCAGGAAATCGAAACAGGCCTGCAGCAGGTCCTGGCGGCCTTCGCGGGCGATCATTTCGTCCAGGGCGGCGCGAACGCGGTGCAGGTAAAGCACGTCATTGGCGGCATAGCCCTGCTGCGCCGGGCTAAGGTCGGCGCGGGCCCAGTCCGAGGACTGTTGCTGCTTGTCCAACTCGACACCGGCCAGCTCGCGCACAACGTCCTTGAGCCCGTGCCCATCGGTATAGGTGCGGACCAACTTCGACGCGATCTTGGTGCAATAAACCGGCGCGCAGTCGATGTTCAGCCAGCGCTTCAGCGCCGCGATGTCGAACCGCGCGTAGTGGAAGATCTTGACCACAGCCGGGTCTTCCATCAACGCCCGCAGGTTCGGGGCGTCGGCCTGACCAGCGGCGATCTGAACCAAGTGACAGACGCCGTCCCCGGCGGACAGCTGCACCACGCACAACCGGTCACGGCTGAGGTTCAGGCCCTGGGTCTCGGAATCGACCGCGACCGACCCGGTAAAGGTCAGCCCATCCGGCAGATCGCCTTTGTGAAGGAGAATTGTGGGAGTTTCCGTTTGACTTGGCGCGTCCATAAGCCTGCCGCCCCTGTCTTCACGCCGTGTCGTCACGCCAGCGTATTCATCAGTTTCTTGCCGTGTCCCTCCCGACGGGGAGGGGGTGATGGTGCCCAGGAGAAGACTCGA
>DJHY01000265.1:20502-23252 GCA_002433335.1 Rhodospirillaceae bacterium UBA6608
CAGGAGAAGACTCGAACTTCCACTGCCTTGCGGCAACTGGCACCTGAAGCCAGCGCGTCTACCAATTCCGCCACCTGGGCCCGGTTCCCCGAAAAACGGGTTGCCGAAAAACGGCTGGAACATGATCCGCCGGAAGCGATGTCCGGCGTGAGCGGCCTGAGTTAATGGTGCGGCGAAGACTTGTCAAGCGTTGCAATGCATCGTCCACGCAAAGGAATGAAAAAACCTGTGGGCGAAGGCCGCGGACGTCCTGGAAAACACCCAAGAATAGGCGCTTAGGTAATCGACACATCCGTTTGGCGTTGCTATGTTTTCCCGCAAATCAGCCCCCCGCCCGCGGGCCAACGTTCGGCCCGCCGCCCCCTTGGGAGGGTTGCCCAATGGAGGAACATTCGATGGAACGACGCATCGTCACCGTTTTCGGCGCTTCCGGCTTTCTCGGCCGGCATCTGGTTCGCCGCCTTGCCGCCGCCGGATACGGCGTGCGCGCGGCCGAGCGTGATACCGACGCGGCCCTGTTCCTGAAACCCATGGGCGACGTCGGCCAGATCGTGCCCTGGCCCGCCGATATCACCAAGCCGGACAGCGTCGCCGCTGCCGTGGCCGGGGCCGATGCCGTCGTCAACCTGGTCGGTATTCTTTACGAAAGCGGCGCCGCGACCTTCCGCAAGATCCACGAAGAAGGCGCCGCCAATGTAGCCAAGGCCGCGGCCGAGGCCGGGGTTGCCCGCCTGATCCATGTTTCGGCCTTGGGCGCCGATGCCAATTCGCCCGCCAAATACGCGCGGACCAAGGCCGCCGGCGAAGAAGCCGTGAAAGCAGCCTTTCCCAAGGCGACGATCCTGCGGCCCAGCGTGGTGTTCGGCCCCGAAGACGATTTCTTCAACCGCTTCGCCTCGATGGCGCGGCTGTCGCCGGTCCTGCCGGTGATGGGCGGCAAGGACGGGCCCAAGTTCCAGCCTGTGTTCGTCGGCGACGTCGCCGATGCGATTCTGGCCAGCCTGGTCGAAAATAAGGCTCAGGGTCAGGTTTACGAGTTGGGCGGGCCAGCGGTTTATTCGTTCCGCCAGATCATGCAGCTGGTCAAGGCGCAGACCGGGCGCAAGCGCTGCCTAATCCCCGTCCCCTATTGGGTCGGCGACATGCAGGCGGCGGTCCTGGGATTGCTGCCGAAGCCGCCGTTGACCCTGGATCAAATGCAGTTGCTGCGCAGCGACAACGTGGTCGGCGAAAAGGCCAAGACCCTGAAGCATCTGGGGATCACGCCGTGCGCCGCCGAATCGCAGCTGCCGACCTATCTCATGCGGTTCCGCAACAATGCCTGGCAGGGCGTGCAGAACGCCTGATCCCCTTTTAAGGGCAGAACCGAAACGGATTTGATCGCCTTCCGGTCCGATTAAGCTCGGACAGGGCAAGCGCGATCAATCCTGATCCGGTTCGATATTCTGTCGGATTGTTCGGGGCGCGGTTCAATCGCCCCATAATTGACGCGTCAGTAGCCCGGCGGCAGGCCCGCGCCATCGGTCGCGGCATCCAACTTGGCTGCGGCGGAGATCAGCTCCCCGAATTCCCGCAGAAAGACAGATCCCGGAACCGTGCGTTGAATCAAAACGCTACGGCGATCCGCTTCGTCAACCTTGCGACGCACGAAGTTCAATTCGGACAGGCGGTCAACGGCCCGCGTGACCGCCGGTTTGGAGACCTTCAGAATCTCGGC
The DNA here is from genome assembly GCA_002433335.1 of Rhodospirillaceae bacterium UBA6608. The sequence goes on from DJHY01000265.1 coordinate 22,220, forward strand.
CATGCCGCGCACCGTATGGGGCGGCGGCGTCAGATAAACCGTCAACAGCAGCGCCATCTGCCGCGCCGACAGATCCGGCGCATCCAGGCGCACGCTGGACACGATCGCCCGACGCCAGATATCCAGAGCCTGAAGTTCGTTCAATTCCATGGACTTACTTCCCCTGTTCCGATCCTATTCCGGCCTTGTTGCCGAAAAAGTCCCCAAAATTCGCCGTCCGGGCAGATTTCATTACGATCTCGCAACTTCTACGTCATTTGGGGGCCGGTGACAAGCCCGTGACACGGCCCCGCGACCGGGAAAGTTACCCCGCCCGCTTGCCGTAACGATCCAGGATCATCGTCGCCATCGCCCGCAGGCCCATGGCCTCGCCGCCCATCGGGCGTCCGGGGCGGGTCTTCAGGTTCCAGGCCATCAGATCGACATGTGCCCAGGGAATGGGCTTGCCCTTGGCCGGGGTCGCGAAGTGCTCCAGGAACAAGGCCGCCGTGATCGCCCCGGCATAGCCGCCTTCGGGCGCATTGGTCAGGTCGGCTTGCAAGCCATCGACCATCGGGCGGTAGCCGTCCCACAACGGCATCCGCCACAGCGGATCGTCGACGGCAGTGCCGGCGGACAGAATATCGGCGGCCAGCCCGTCGTCGTTGCAGAACAGGGCCGGCAGTTCCGTGCCCAGGGCAACCCGCGCCGCGCCGGTCAGGGTTGCGAAATCGATCAGCAGTTCCGGCTGTTCGCTGACCGCTTCCCACAGGGCGTCGGCCAGGATCACCCGGCCCTCAGCATCCGTATTGGCGATTTCGACCGAGGTGCCGCGCCGCGTCGGCACGATGTCCATGGGCCGCATGGCGTTGCCCGAGATCGAATTTTCGACCGCCGGGATCAGCACGCGCAGGCGGATTTTCGCCCCTGCTGCCATCAGCACGCTGGCGATGCCCAGGACATGCGCGGCCCCGCCCATGTCCTTCTTCATCAGGCGCATGCCCGATGATGGCTTGATGTCGAGGCCGCCGCTGTCGAAACAGATGCCCTTGCC
>DJHY01000265.1:23552-23948 GCA_002433335.1 Rhodospirillaceae bacterium UBA6608
ACACACGCCTTTGCCGACCAGGGTGACCTTCGGCGCGTTGGCCGCACCCCAGGTCAGGTCGATCAGGCGCGGCGCGCGGTCGGACGCACGGCCCACGGCATGGATCGCCGGGAAGTTCTTCTTCAGAAGCTGGTCGCCCTCGATCACCTTGACCTTGGCCTTGAACGCCCGGCCCAGGGCCTTGGCCGCATCGGCCAGATCGGCCGGGCCCATGTCGTTGGTCGGGGTGTTGATTAGATCACGGCACAGGAACGTCGCCTTGGCTTCACGCTCGACCCGCGCCCGGTCGGCGGCGGCGGGCGGGACCAGTTTCGCCTTGGCCTCTCCCCCCGCCTTGTAGCGGGAGAACTGATAGCTGCCCAAAGCCCAGGCCAAAGCCGCCGCCGTCGCCCGATC
>DJHY01000012.1 GCA_002433335.1 Rhodospirillaceae bacterium UBA6608
CCAGATGCGTGCCCGAGACACGGCCCGGGTATTCCCGTTCCTGGTGCATGCGGATGGTGCCGTACATGCCGTTGTTGACGACGATCAGGATCACGTTGGCGCCGTACTGCATGGCGGTCGCCAATTCCTGGCCGTGCATCATGTAACAGCCGTCCCCGGCGAAGGCGATGACGTCCCGTTCCGGGTGGCGCAGCTTGGCCGCGACCGCCGCCGGAACGCCATAACCCATCGAGCCCGAGGTCGGCGCCAACTGCGTGGCGTAACCGCGATAACGGTAATAGCGGTGAACCCAGGCGGTGTAGTTGCCGGCCCCGTTGCAGATCATGGCCTCGGCGGGCAGCTCGTCGCGCAGCAAGCGGATGATTTCGCCCATCTGCACGTCGCCCGGCATGGATCCCGGCTCGGTCCAGGCCAGATATTCGTCATGCGCGGTCCCGGCCCAGTTGTCCCAGCGGCCGGTCACCGGCTGCATCGCCTTGGCGGCGGCGGCAAAGCCGGGCATGCCGGAATTGATGGCCATTTCCGGTCGATACACGCGGCCCAGTTCCTCGGCCCCCGGATGAACATGAACCAGGCGCTGCTTGGGAACCGGAATGTCGAACAGGCTGTAGCCGCCCGTGGTCATTTCGCCCAGGCGCGGGCCGACGGCGATGATCAGGTCCGAGGTTTTGACCCGTTCGGCCAGCTTCGGGTTGATGCCGATACCGACGTCCCCGGCGTAAAGCGGGTGATCGTTGGGGATCAGGTCCTGGCGGCGGAACGACACGCCGGTCGGGATGTTATTGGCTTCGGCGAAGGCGACGATGTCCTTTGCCGCCTGTTCGGTCCAGCTGCCACCGCCCAGGATCATCAGCGGGCGTTCCGCCGTTTCCATCATGGCGCGCAGGCCGGCCATGGCGTCGGGACCCGGATGGGCCTGGACCACATGGGCCGCGCCGGGGATCACGGCATCGCCCAAAACTTCTTCGGTCAGCATGTCTTCGGGCAGGGCCAGCACGACCGGGCCGGGACGGCCCGACATGGCGACGTGGAAGGCATGGCTGACGTATTCGGGCACGCGGGCCGGGTCTTCGATCTGGGCGACCCATTTGGCCATCTGGCCGAACATCCGGCGATAGTCGATTTCCTGGAAGGCTTCGCGCTCTTCCTGGTGGCGGGCGACCTGGCCGATGAACAGGATCATCGGGGTCGAATCCTGGAACGCGATGTGCACCCCGGCGGACGCATTGGTCGCACCCGGGCCACGGGTAACGAAGCAGATACCGGGGCGGCCGGTCATTTTGCCGTCGGCGTCGGCCATGATGGCGGCGCCGCCTTCCTGGCGGCAGATGATCGGATCGATTTCAGGGGCATCGACCATGGCGTCGAGCACGGCCAGGTAGCTTTCCCCCGGCACAAGAAAGACCCGGTCAGCCCCGTTGGCGACCAGCGTTTGAACCAGGAGCCGTGCTCCTGTTTGACCCTGAGACATATTGGTTTCCTCTTAATAGGCAGTCGTCTTGTTCTACGGATTGCGGCGCGGTGCGAATTACTCGACCGGTCCGGCGGTACCCTGTCTTAGCGAAAGATCGGGGCAGGGGGAAGCGGACTCGAGACCGCAGGCCGTTTCCCCGGAACAACAAGGGTCGACGTTCTGTCCGCAGACACGGCATTGAACATGCCCGTGAACGGACACGGGCTCCGACGGCTGATGGCACAAGGGGCAGCGCCAGGATGATTGAGCATAGGTCATGGCGGGCTCCGGCAAAGGATTTGTGAATTGTGTACAATCGTCGCCGCAAAGCGGTGACAGAGGCCAGTGCGGAAACTAAGATGCCCGCACACGGGAGGCTTCCGGTCGCCCGGCCGGACTCTGTCCGGTGCGAAAATCAAACGAATCCAAATATGGAGGGACGCGGAATATGAGCGGCAGCGCAATCGACATTCAGGCCAAGGACGGCGGCAGCTTCATGGGCTATCTGGCCCTGCCCGAGGGCGGAACCGGCCCGGGCGTGGTGGTCATTCAGGAAATCTTCGGCGTCAACGCCGTGATGCGTGAAATCACCGACAGCTTCGCCGCGGCCGGCTACGTCGCCCTGTGCCCCGACCTGTTCTGGCGGCAAGAGCCGGGCATTCAGTTGACCGACCAGACCGAAGCCGAATGGGAAAAGGCATTCGCCCTGTTCAACGGCTTCGACCTGGACAAGGGCGTGGACGATCTGGAATCCACGATCCAGGCCCTGCGCGGGGTCGAGGGCTGCACCGGCAAGGTCGGCACCGTCGGGTTCTGCCTAGGCGGGCGTTTGGCCTTCCTGACCGCGACCCGGACCAGCGCCGATGCGGCGGTCAGCTATTATGGCGTGATGCTGCCTGATCACACGGGCGAGGCGCTGAAGTCGCCCTGCATGCTGCACATCGCGACCGAAGACGAATACGTGCCGAAGGAACAGCAGGCCGCCGTGCATGCGGCCCTGGACGGCAACCCCAAGGCCGCCCTGTTTGACTATCAGGGCCAGAATCACGCGTTCGCCCGCGTCGGCGGCGTGCATTACGACAAGGCCTCGGCCGATCTGGCGCTGGAGCGGACCTTGGGCTTCTTTAAGGAAAACCTGGGGTAAGGCATCTCGGTTTCCGGGGCGTTCGGCGAAAGACTCGTATTATTAGAAAAATCTTTCGCCCGTGACCCAGGTCACAGCGCCCCGGCCACCCGCCCCCTATAACGGGTGACAGATGAGATTCACACTTACCCTTCCACACCGGGCCGGCCGCACCGCCCGGTGTTTTTTTGTGTGAAGCTCATGGGGGGACGTGACAGAAGATCCCTCCATTGACCGTTTGCCTGGGGCCGAAAACCTTTTACAAGACGGGCAACATCATTCGCCCACGCAGGAGCCCACTTCGTTGTCCGATATCGATCTGAAAGACCCCGCCGGTTACTCTTGGTGGACCGACGTCTCGATCCGTTTTTCCGACCAGGATTCCAACGTTCATGTGAACAACACCGCCTTCGCCCAGTTCTGCGAGGCCGGTCGCGTCGACTACTTGTTCGCGATCCGCAATCACCTTGGGATCGATCCGCGCTCGGCCATCGCCAGCGTGCAGATCAGCTACATCAACCAATTGCACTATCCCGGGTTCGTTCGGGTCGGCACGCGGCTGCTGCGTCTCGGCAATTCGTCCTACGCCTTGGGCCAGGGGCTGTTCGCCGGGGACAAGGTTGTCGCCACATCCGAAGCGATCCTGGTGTTCTTCGATTACGAAAAGAACGGCAGCCGTCCGGTGCCGACGGAACTGCGCGAAGCCTTTGAAAGCGGCGCGTCTTTGGTTGGCGAGCAAAACTGACGCGCTGCGTCATCGTCCCATTGCCGGCCTGACGCAAAAACTTCATCGAACCGCCTGAGTGTCCTTCCCGCCCGAAAAAACAGGGCCTTACATTGCTTGTCGGATGACACGACCGTCCCGACAGGCGAACCTGTCATTAAATTGACATTGTGCATCTGCGAACGTGCCGCCCAAAAGCAAGGCGATGAATATCGGCAAAGGTCGGTAATTACGTCGCCCTCGATAATTAGGGTGAGCAATGTTGAACGGTCGTACCTCCATTCGATTCCGAACCTTCCTTGGGTTCGCTTCCGTAATTGTGTTGTTGGTTGTGGCGTCCGGCGTGTCCGTGACGCGGTTCGAAGGCTTTGCCGAGACGGGCGAAGAGATCGTCCGCGACGTCGGCGTCGTCGGCACGGCCAACGACTACGCATTCCGTCTGTTCGAGTTGTCCGAAGCCGTGCACCGGTTTCGCGATAGTAAGGCGGAGGCGGATATCGACGGCATCGCCCTGGCCCGGGCGGGAACGGACGAAACCGCCGCCCGCGTGGCACAGGCCTTTGCCGGTAGTGGCCGCGATGAAGACCTTCAGGCCCTGCAGGAAGCGCAGGACAAATACGGCGCCCAACTGGATGACCTTATCCGCCGCATCAGTGGCGACAAGGAAGGGGCCGACGTGATTTTGCTGGCGGCGGAAAAACTGCCGCCGTCGATCGCCACGCTGGTCGGGTTCCTGCAAGGTTTCGACCATCCCAAAGCGCCTGAGATGGCGACCGCCGTCGCGACCACGGCCAAGGACGCGATGCAGTCGGCATTGCGACTGGCCGTATCGCGCGATCTGGGCCAGGGGGAAGCTGCCGTTGCCGCGGTGTCGGCACTGGGCGACGCGATCACCGCCGTGCGAAAATTGTTGAAGGAGTTGAAGGTGCCGCGCCGTGATCAACGGGCGGCCAAGTTCGCCGGGCGCGATGTCGATACCCTGCGTCAGGGGGTATCCGCATTTGTCGGCAGTGTCCAAGGCACGGCGGATTCCTGGAACTTGTTCAAGGCGACCTTGGGCGGGCTGCAGGACCGGATCGCCAACTTGCGCCGCGAGGCAATCGCCCATCAGGCGGCTGGTTTGACCGGGATGACGGAACAGTCCCGCCATGCCGTCCGTGAAGGCGTCATGGTCGGTGGGGCCGGTGTCTTGATCGCCGCCCTGTTGGCCTGGATGCTGGGGCGCAGCATCGTCGGTCCGCTGAACCGCTTGCGGGATGAGGTCTCGGCGATGATCTCGCAGACCGGCTCGACCGCCCGTCCGTCCCGGGACGAGGTCGCGCAGTTGGCCGCGGCCTTCGACATCTTCAAGAAAGAGCATAAAGAAGCCGAACGCCTGCGCGGCGAACGCGATGTCGAACAGCAGCGTCAGTCGCATCGCGCGGTGACCATTGCCGGCATGACATCGGAGTTCGACGATCAGGTCAAACAGGTGTTCGAATCTTTTGGGGCCTGCATCCGGCGCATGGGATCGACCGCCGCCAGCATGAATCAGAATGCCGAGCATACGACCCAGCGGGCGGTGAGCGTGTCATCCGCGACCGAGCGGGCGGCGACCGACTTTCAGGCCGTGGCCGCCGCAGCGGAGCAGATGTCCATGTCCTTCGCCGAGATCGACCAGCAAATTCGCCTGTCGTCAGAAAAGGTCGAAGCGGCGGTCGCCGACAGCCGACAGGCAGGAGTGCGGATTACCGAACTTGCTCGCTCGGCGGACCGGATCGGCGATGTTGTCAGCTTGATCAACGACATCGCCGAGCAAACCAATCTGCT
>DJHY01000034.1:0-3577 GCA_002433335.1 Rhodospirillaceae bacterium UBA6608
TGCTCCATCCAGTCCATGGTGGCGTTGCCGTCATGGACTTCGCCGATCTTATAGGACTTGCCGGTGTAGTAGAGAATACGTTCGGTGGTCGTCGTCTTACCGGCATCAATGTGAGCCATGATGCCGATGTTACGGTACCGATTAAGGGGAGTTTGGCGTGCCATCTCTTTAATCCATCAAGCCTGGGGTTACCACCGATAGTGCGAGAAGGCCTTGTTGGCCTCTGCCATGCGGTGCGTGTCCTCCCGCTTTTTCACTGCGGCGCCACGGTTGTTGGCGGCGTCCAGCAGCTCACCCGACAGACGTTCGGTCATGGTGTTTTCCGAACGCTTGCGGGCGTTATCGATCAGCCAGCGAATGGCCAGAGCCTGACGACGGTCCGAGCGGACTTCGACCGGCACCTGATAGGTCGCACCACCGACACGGCGGGAGCGAACTTCGATGGCCGGCTTCACGTTGTCGAGGGCTTCGTGGAAGACCTTCAGCGGGTCACCGCCGGTCTTCTTCTCGATCACGTCCATGGCACCATAGACGATCTTTTCGGCGGCGGACTTCTTGCCGTCCAACATCAGACCGTTGGTGAACTTCGACAAAACGAGATCACCGAATTTCGGATCCGGAAGAATCTCACGTTTTTCTGCGCGATGACGACGGGACATAACGCTGTCTCCTTACTTCGGACGCTTGGCGCCGTATTTGGAACGACGCTGACGGCGATCGGAAACGCCCTGCGTATCCAGAACACCGCGGAGGATGTGATAACGCACGCCCGGCAAATCCTTCACACGACCGCCGCGGATCAGCACGACAGAGTGTTCTTGAAGGTTGTGGCCTTCACCCGGGATGTAGCTGGTCACTTCAAACCCGTTGGTCAGACGCACACGAGCAACCTTACGAAGAGCCGAGTTCGGCTTTTTCGGGGTCGTCGTATAGACACGGGTGCAGACACCACGCTTTTGCGGGCAGGCCTTCAGCGCCGGCACCTTGTTGGAGGTCGAGGGCGCTTTCCGCGGCTTGCGGATCAATTGGTTAATCGTCGGCATACGTTTCTCAATTCCTTGCCGTGCCGAGCCCGTCGGCCCGGCTAAACCTTTGTTATCTCAAGACTGCCTATCGGCAACTTGCTTAATCCCAGTGCGCCAGCCTTGCAGCGATTGGCGCGAAAGACGTTTTTCCAATGGAAACGACGCTCAGAAGCAGATCCCCTGGATAACTGAGGGTGGGGATCACCCTGGCGCCGCGCGCTGCCCCTTAAAGGGCAAAAACGACAACCTCCAGGCCTCTACTGAGGAGCCCCGAGGAGCCGTTCGGAAAAACATCCCTACACTTGCCGCATCGAGGATCGCGTTTAGCGGTGAAAGACGCGGGGTTTGCCCCTGTCGTTCCTAACTACCGCCGATCCCTGCGAAGTGGGCGGACTATATTGGCGCGCCCCTCTGCCGTCAAGCGTAAACCGGCAGAAAATTCACCGATAAGAAAAGGCGGAAATCCTGGGGATTTCCGCCTTTAATTCGTTAACACCGGGGCCTCCCCTGCCCCATTTGCCGGGTTTGGGGGAGGCTCAGGCGTCTTTTATCAATCCGCGTCAGCCGAAACGGACGCATCGCCAGCCGTTTCGGCCCCACCAAGAGCCTCCGCAGGGAGCGATTCTTGGTTTTCGGCGTCCAAAGCGGCCGCATCTTGGTCCCGATCGTGGGCAACGGCGCGGAATTGCTTCATCACAGCGCCCGTACCGGCGGGAATCGGGCGACCGACGATCACGTTTTCCTTCAGACCGATCAGAGAATCGACCTTGCCGGAAACCGCAGCCTCGGTGAGGACGCGAGTCGTTTCCTGGAAGGACGCGGCCGAGATGAAGGAACGCGTCTGCAGGCTGGCCTTGGTAATCCCCTGCAGCACCGGCTCGGCTTGCGCCAGGCGGGCGTTGCGGGCGGCAGCCTGTTCGTTGGCTTCCTCGAAGTCGACACGGTCGATCTGTTCGCCGACCAGAAGCGTCGTTTCGCCGGCATCGGTGACTTCGACCTTCTGCAGCATCTGGCGAACGATCACCTCGATGTGCTTGTCGTCGATCTTCACACCCTGCAGGCGGTAGACGTCCTGGATCTCGTTGATCAGGTATTCGGCCAGGGCGGCAACGCCGAGCACGCGCAGAATGTCGTGCGGCACCGGGTTACCATCCATCAGCGCGTCGCCGATACGAACGTAGTCACCTTCCTGCACCGAGATGTGCTTGCCCTTGGGCAGGAGGTATTCGACGGGCTCCTCCCCTTCCTCGGTCGGGACAACGACGATGCGGCGCTTGTTCTTGTAGTCCTTACCGAATTCCACACGACCTTCGTTTTCGGCGATGATCGCGTGATCTTTCGGCTTGCGGGCTTCGAACAGTTCCGCAACGCGCGGCAGACCACCGGTGATGTCACGGGTCTTGGCCGATTCACGCGGGATACGCGCGATCACGTCACCGGCATAGACACGCTGACCGTTTTCAACGGACAGGATGGCGTCCACCGACAGGAAGTAACGGGCTTCGAGGCCGTTATCCAGGGCAATGACCTCGCCCTTGTCGTCACGCAGGGTGATGCGCGGCTTCAGGTCGTTACCACGGGGCTGTTGCTTCCAGTCGACAACGACCTTCGACGCGATACCGGTGGCTTCGTCCATCCGCTCGGACATCGACAGGCCTTCGACCAGGTCCATGTAGTTCGCGGTCCCTTCCTTTTCGGTCAGGATCGGCAGGGTGAACGGATCCCACTCGGCCAGCTTGTCGCCGCGTTCCACCTTGGCGCCGTCCTTGATCAGCAGACGGGCACCGTACGGCAGACGGTGACGGGCGCGTTCGCGCTTCTTGGAGTCGATCAGCACCAGTTCCGCGTTACGGGCCATGACGACTTCCAGGCCGGCGGAGTTCTTCACCGTGGTGCAGTTCCGCAGTTCGACCTTGGCATCGGCAGAGGCTTCGATCGCCGACTGTTCGGTGCCGCGCTGAGCGGCGCCGCCGATGTGGAAGGTACGCATGGTCAGCTGGGTGCCCGGCTCGCCGATCGACTGGGCGGCGATAACACCCACGGCTTCGCCGATGTTGACCGTCGTGCCACGGGCCAGATCGCGGCCATAGCACTTGCCGCAGACGCCGTCTTTCTGTTCGCAGGTCAAGACCGAGCGGATCCGCACGGTTTCGACGTCTGCTTCTTCGATCGCGGCGCAGTTCTCTTCGACGATCATGTCGCCCTTGGCAACGATCACGTCGCCCGTGGTCGGGTGCAGGATATCGGCGGCAGCGGTACGGCCGAGGATACGTTCCGACAGCGGGGAGATGACTTCGCCGCCTTCGACGATGGCGGAAATGGTCAGACCGTTGTCCGTACCGCAATCGTGATCGACGATGATGCAGTCCTGCGCCACGTCGACCAGACGACGGGTCAGGTAACCCGAGTTCGCCGTCTTCAACGCGGTATCCGCCAGACCCTTACGGGCACCGTGGGTGGAATTGAAGTATTCCAACACGGTCAGGCCTTCTTTGAAGTTCGAGATGATCGGCGTCTCGATGATTTCACCCGACGGCTTGGCCATCAGGCCG
>DJHY01000034.1:3886-5068 GCA_002433335.1 Rhodospirillaceae bacterium UBA6608
GGCCATCAGGCCGCGCATCCCGGCCAGCTGCTTCATCTGCGCCGCCGAACCACGCGCCCCGGAGTGGGCCATCATGTAGACCGAGTTGACAGGCTCGCCCGGACGTTCCGCCGAGATTTCCTTCATCATCGCGTCGGCCACGCGGTCGGTGCACTGAGCCCAGGCATCGACCACCTTGTTGTACTTTTCGCCCTGGGTGATCAGGCCGTCCATGTACTGCTTTTCGAATTCCTTCACCTTGGCTTCGGTCTCGGCAACCATCGTTTCCTTGGAAGCCGGGATCACGAGATCGTCCTTGCCGAACGAAATGCCGGCGCGGCAGGCGTTGGAGAAGCCGAGGCCCATCATCCGGTCGCAGAAGATGACCGTCTCTTTCTGACCGCAGAAGCGATAGACTTCGTCGATCAGGGTGGTGATGTCCTTCTTCGTCAGAACCCGGTTGATCAGGTCGAATTTGACCTTCGGGTGACGCGGCAGCACTTCGGACAGCAGCATGCGGCCCGGGGTGGTTTCGACACGAACGGTGATCGGATCGCCGTTTTCGTCGACCGTCTTGTAGCGGGCGGTGATCTTGGCCTGCAGGCTGACCGCACCGGCGTCCAGCGCCTGCTGGATTTCGCCGGCATCGCCGAACATCATGCCCTCGCCCTTCTCGTTCTCGCGCTGCATGGTCATGTAGTACAGACCCAACACGATATCCTGAGACGGAACGATAATCGGCTTGCCGTTGGCGGGGCTGAGGATGTTGTTGGTCGACATCATCAGCACGCGCGCTTCGAGCTGCGCATCGAGCGACAGCGGAACGTGCACGGCCATCTGGTCACCGTCAAAGTCGGCGTTGAAGGCGGCGCAGACCAGCGGGTGCAGCTGAATGGCCTTACCTTCGATCAGCACCGGTTCGAACGCCTGGATGCCCAAACGGTGCAGGGTCGGCGCACGGTTCAGCATGACCGGGTGTTCGCGGATGACTTCTTCCAGGATATCCCAAACTTCGGGACGTTCCTTTTCAAGCATGCGCTTGGCGGCCTTGATGGTCGTCGCCATGCCGTACAATTCCAGCTTGGAATAGATGAACGGCTTGAATAGTTCGAGCGCCATCTTCTTCGGCAGGCCGCATTGATGTAGCAGCAGTTCCGGGCCGACGACGATGACCGAACGACCGGAATAGTCGACGCGCTTGCC
>DJHY01000113.1:0-3453 GCA_002433335.1 Rhodospirillaceae bacterium UBA6608
CTGCACGCCACCCGCGCGGCGGTCGAGGAAGGGATCATCGCCGGGGGCGGCACGGCGCTGCTCTACGCCACCAAAGTGCTGGATAAGATCGAGGTCGAAAACCACGACCAGCAAGTCGGTGTCGACATTGTTCGCCGAGCCTTGCAGGCCCCGGTGCGCCAGATCGCCGAAAACGCTGGTTTCGATGGCGCGGTGGTCGCAGGGAAACTACTGGACCAGAAGGACAACAATTGGGGCTTCAATGCACAGTCGGGTGAATATCAGAACCTGGTGAAAAGCGGCATTGTCGATCCGACCAAAGTCGTTCGTACGGCCTTGCAGGATGCCGCCTCGGTTGCGGGTTTGCTGATCACGACCGAAGCCATGATCGCCGACAAACCAGAGCCGAAAAAAGACGCGGCCCCTGGGATGCCGGATATGGGCGGCATGGGTTTCTAGAGCCGGAACCCGGCCTCCTATCCGAAGCGACAGGCCGTCGCCCGCAAGGGCGGCGGTCTTCGCATTTTCAACCCCAGGCATTTCCCAACTGGCGAAGGGACGCTCCCGACGTTATGAATCGCCAACGCAGACAATGACAAAAACGACGGAGGATTAAGCGGATGGCCGCGACACAGGGACCCAAGGTCTGGCTCGACTACGACCAGGAACAACTGGACCGCCAGTACGACCAATACTCCCTGGTTCCCGATGGCGAGACCTATACCGCCCGCAATGCCGAGGCCAGCGCCCAAACCCGCGCCACCGCCGATTGCCGCCTGGACGTCGCCTATGGCGAGGCCGAGGGCGAAAAGCTCGATATCTTCCCGGCCACGCAGCCCGGATCGCCGATCTTGGTGTTCTACCACGGTGGAGCCTGGACCCGTGGCGACAAGGGGAATGAAAGCCATCTTGCCCCGGCCCTGGTCGCGGCGGGCGCCGCCGTGGTGTTCGTCAACTTCACCCTGACGCCCGCGACGACCCTGGACGGGATCATCGAACAAAGCCGCCGCGCCCTGGCCTGGGTCCATGCCCATGCGGCCGAGATGAACGGTGATGCGAATCGCCTAATCGCCGCCGGGCATTCCTCGGGCGCGCATCAGGCCGCGATGATGGCCGTCACCGATTGGACGGCCTTTGGCCTGCCCGCCGACGCCATCAAGGGCACGGTCATCACCAGCGGCATGTTCGACCTGCGGCCGGTGCAACTCAGCTACCGTAACGGTTATCTCCATCTGGACGACGCGGCGGTCGAACGCCTCAGCCCGATCCGCCATCTGCGCCCGGGCCTGGCCCAGATCACCCTGTTCTACGGCGAGGGCGAGTTGGCCGAGTTCCGCCGCCAAGGCCGTGATTTCGCCCAGGCGATGCGCGACGCGGGCCTGACGGTTTCGGAAACCGACCTTGCCGGGGACAATCATTTCACCATCAGCGCGGGGTTCGGCCAGCCGGGCAATCCAATCCATCAGGCATGCCTGAAAGCCTTGGGATTGGCCACCTGATAATTATTGTGCAGCGCACAAAAATCTCCTTGACCCTACAGTAGAACCGGCGCATATTGGCCATGTTGCATCGCAGCATGAACAGGCGGTGCCGAATAACGGGCCGGACTGTTCAGCCCTTTTCGCCATCTTGGGAAACAGGAGATTTTTACAATGGCTACCACCAAAAACACCGCCGACCCCTTCGCCTCCGTCCGGGAAACCATCCTGGAAGCCGTCAACACCGCCAAGGCGCAGCAGGAAAAGATCGCTTCCGCCGCCAAGGTCGAAACGGATAAGGCCCGCGCGGCCGCCGTCGACGGGTTCGAGCAGGCGATCACCGCTTATCGCGAGAATTTCGAAACCGCCGTCAGCGCGACCAAGTCCGCTGCCGACAACCTGAGCAAGATTGAAGAGATGACCCGCGCCCAGGCGACCGAAATCGCCGAAGACCGCGTTGCCGTCATCATGAAGGCGATGTCGATCACCGATCCGTCCGAGCTGATGAAGCTGCAGGCCGACATGATCGCCGCCGAGCAGAAAAAGGCTCAGGCCATGGCCAAGGAAGCCGCGACCCTTTACCAGGGCGTCGCCAAGGAACTGTTTGCGCCGATCCAGGCCCAAGTCACCAAAGCTTTCGAAGCCGCCACCAAATTCAAGCCCGTCTGACGGGCCCGTTCGCGGGAGATGAGCCGCGGACAAAGCCTCCTCTGAGATTACGCATATCCACTTGCTGAAATCTGGCCCCGCATTCGTGCGGGGCCTTTTTTCTGCGCCGCCCGCCAGACCTTCCCACAATCGCCCCGACCCGCAAATGCTTGATTGTACACAAGTATCTGCTAACGTGACGGCTCACGCATTTACAAGCGCATGTTTCCGCCGGGGGAGGGTGAAAACATGTACTCGGAAAGTCGTTTCAGTTGACCTAGGTCAATCTCTCCGAGGCGTGAATTCTGCTAGGTATGGGGGACAAAAAAGTGACGGGCCCGCCGGTCGGAATGAATCGACCGGCGTTTGGGTTATGCGTAACGAATAGGGGCTAGAGATGACCTTCCTCATTTATCTGCCATTGGGCGTGATCGCCCTTCTGGGCCTGGGCCTTTCGGCCGGCGCGGAAGATCCGGTCATGTACTTTCACGGGCTGCTGATCGCAGCCTTTGGCGTTCTCGGGTTTTTCTGGGTAATTTCGCGCGACGGAAACACCGGCGGTCCCGCCAAGGTGATTCCCGGCGGCGTCAATTATAACGACGCTATCCTGCGCGCTGGTTTGATCGCCTCAACCTTCTGGGGCGTCGTCGGCTTCACCGCCGGCTTGGTCATCGCCCTGCAGCTCGCATTTCCGGTCCTGAACTTCGACCTGCCCTGGACCAACTTCGGCCGTTTGCGCCCGTTGCACACCTCGGCGGTGATTTTCGCCTTCGGCGGCAACGTCCTGCTGATGACCTCGTTCCACGTCGTGCAGCGCACCTGTCAGGCCCGTCTGGCCGGCGGCTGGGCGCCCTGGTTCGTGTTCTGGGGCTATCAACTGTTCCTGCTGATGGCGGCCTCGGGTTATGTCCTGGGCGTGACCCAGTCGCGTGAATACGCCGAGCCGGAATGGTACGTCGATCTGTGGCTGACCGTGGTCTGGGTGGTTTACCTGCTGGTTTACCTGGGCACCATCTGGCGCCGCAAAGAGCCGCATATCTATGTGGCCAACTGGTTCTTCCTGGCGTTCATCGTCACCATCGCCATGCTGCACATCGTCAATAACCTGGCGATGCCGATCAGCCTGACGTCGACCAAGAGCTATTCCCTGTTCTCCGGGGTGCAGGACGCCCTGACCCAGTGGTGGTACGGCCACAATGCGGTCGGTTTCTTCCTGACCGCCGGCTTCCTGGGCATCATGTACTACTACGTGCCCAAGCAGGCGGAACGCCCGGTCTATTCCTATCGTTTGTCGATCGTGCACTTCTGGTCGCTGATCTTCCTGTACATCTGGGCCGGTCCGCACCAC
>DJHY01000113.1:3765-4027 GCA_002433335.1 Rhodospirillaceae bacterium UBA6608
TCCGCACCACCTGCACTACACCGCCCTGCCCGATTGGGCGCAGACCCTCGGCATGACCTTCTCGATCATGCTGTGGATGCCCAGCTGGGGCGGCATGATCAACGGCCTGATGACCCTGTCGGGCGCCTGGGACAAGCTGCGCACGGACCCGATCCTGCGTCTGCTGGCGATCTCGGTGGCGTTCTACGGCATGTCCACGTTCGAAGGCCCGCTGATGTCGATCAAGGCCGTCAACGGCCTGTCGCACTACACCGACTGGACC